>CAYONM010000180.1:0-7515 GCA_964405325.1 uncultured candidatus Brocadiaceae bacterium
GCAGGTCACGGAGACGATCCTGATGCCGCCGCAGGTACTCGTGCAGGTCACCAACACGGGTCGCATCGAGGTCAGCAGGATCTGCGGCCGACCGTCGGCATCCTGCAGGTTCAATTGTACCGAGGTGGAATCCTGCTTGCTGGCAGCGACCAGCAAGCGCGCCATGCCCGTGGCGTCCTGGGCCATCAGACGATCGATGAACCCCGCCCGCTGGCTGCCAGCATGACCGAGCATATCGTAAAAACGACGGTTGGCGCGCAGTGGCTTGATGCGCAACAGCAGGTCACGGAGACGATCCTGATGCCGCCGCAGGTACTCGTGCAGGTCACCAACGCCACTGGCCATGAGGGCCTGCAGGTCACTCTGCACACCCCGCAGGTCATACTCGGCCAGACCAACCGTACTGTTCTCGAACAAGCGCTGCAGTTCAAATTCATGCTCGCTGAGTTTACGCAGATCGATCCGCACCAGCCAATACAGCAAGCTAGCGGTAATCAGCACGAAGATCCAGCCCTTGATGGTCTGGGCCTTTCCCTGCCAAGCGGGATCACTGATCAGATACTCCACCAGCCGATCGGAGCCGATGATCCAAATCACGCTGATGATCAGGTAGATCAGAGCGATCTTGATCGCCTGCCGCTGCCAGGTCGCTTGCATCGCACCACCCTCGTTCCCTGAGTCAGGTTAAGACCAAATTCATCAGACCGCCAGTCGATCTGGCGCAAGGCGCAAGCGTTGCGGGCTCAGGCACCAGCTGGCGATTCAAGCAATGGGAAAAAGCAGCCTCAAGCGAACGAGCCTGGATGCAGCGGATCAAGCCGCAATACCGTGCTCCATCTGCGGTAAAATGGCTGAAGGGCACCTCTACAAAACTCAGGCACTTCGCCAGACTTGCGCTTTCCGACCCTGCCTGCGTTGCTGGAACCTCGAAATAGTCCTGCTATTCCTTCGGCCCCAGCGCCTTGGCAGGATCAAAAATCGTCTGCGCCTGGCTCGACCTGAGTTTTGAGAGGTGCCCTTCAGCATGACGCGGTTTGCAGCAGGCCTGTTTTTCCTATGCTCTTGAGCATGCTCGAAGCCCAACGGCTCTGGCGGGTACGCCCCGTCCCGGACGATCTCGTCGCAGAATTGGAACACGATCTCGGCCTCAGCGCCCTGACGGCCCGTTTGCTGGCCGGCCGTGGTATCGATAGCGCCAGTACTGCCGAACACTTTCTGCGCAAACGGCTTCAGGACCTGCTGCCCCCAGACAGCATGCGCGATATGCCGGTGGCAGCCAAGCGCTTCGCCCAGGCCATTGAGCAACGCGAGCGCATCCTGATCCATGGTGATTATGACGTTGATGGCAGTACCGCGACGGTACTGCTGAAGCAGTTCTGTCGTTGCCTGTCACACGATGCCGTCGGCTGGATTCCCGATCGACGTATCGATGGCTACGGCCTATCCGAGGCCAGCCTGGAAGCAGTCCGCCAGGAACAGGCCCAACTGATGGTCACCGTGGACTGCGGCATCGCCGACCAGGGTTGGGCTGCCCGCATCGAGGAGACTGGCTGCCAGGTGATCATTACCGATCACCATCTCCCCCAGGACCAACTGCCTCGCTGTACGGCGGTCTGCAATCCCAATCAGCCCGACTGCAGGTATCCTGACAAGGGTTTGGCGGGGGTTGGGGTGGCCTGGAAGTTGTGCTGGGCCACCGCCAAGGTGCTGTGCGGGTCGGACCGGGTCACCGATCGCTTGCGGGAATTCCTGCTGGACAGCCTGGCGCTCGTGGCCATCGGCACCGTGGCCGACTGTGCCCCGCTGGCCGGCGAAAACCGGATCTTGGTGCATCACGGCCTGCAGGCCCTGGCCGCCAGCCGCAATCCAGGCCTGCGCGCCATACTCGCCCAAACCCGTTTGGAAGAGGGCCCCATCACCGCCAATGACGTCGGTTGGAAGATCGGCCCGCTACTGAATGCCTCGGGGCGTCTGGGCAGCGCGCTTCGCAATGTCAGCCTGCTCTGCGCCGAGAATATTGACGAGGCCACGCACCTGCTGCGCGAAATCGTACGCGAGAACGAAGAACGGCGCCGGCTGACCATGCTCCTAGCGGACGAGATCGCTGAAGAGATCGAGCGCAATCACGATTATGAACAGCGCCTGAGCCTGGTGTTCTCCGGTGATGGTTGGCATCAGGGGGTGGTGGGCATCGTTGCCAGCCGCCTGTCAGAGCGCTACCAGAAGCCGACCGCGGTGATCGGCATCGTCGATGGCATCGCCAAAGGCTCGTTACGGACCGTACCGGGCGTCCACCTGGGCCAGGCCATCGAAGCCTGTCGCGATCACCTGCTGGCCGGAGGCGGCCATGCCATGGCAGCCGGCATCTGCCTGGAACCGGAGCGCGTACCCGACTTCATCCAGGCCTTTGAAGACCACTTCCAGCAGCATTTTCCTGCCGGCCTACCGGCAGCGGGCACTGATTACGATGCCGACACCGGCATCCTGTCGCTCCAGAATGGTTTCATGAAGGAACTCCAGAGCCTGGAACCCTTTGGCACCGGGAATCCTGCGCCGGTCATCCGAGTCAGAGGCTGTCGATTTGCTGGACGCCCCGATCTCTTCGGACGCGATGGCAAGCATCTCCGTGGTGCCATCACCGACGCCGAGGGCGGCATGCAACAGATGATCGCCTGGAGCGCCGGCAGCCGCCTGAGTGATTTCTGTCGGGTTGGCGCCCAATTCGATCTGCTGCTGAAGCCGGAGATCAACCATTGGCGTGGCCGCAGCCAGCTACAGCTGCTATTCGTCGATGGCTGTGGCCTGTAGCTCGGGTTGCTGGGGCGGAGACGGCTGCCCCTGACAAGCACTGGTGCGAGCACCACAGGCCAGTGACCGGGGCGGCGTCGAGGCCCTATTCGACTTTTCCGGTTCCCGTCCATCATACTTGCCATGAGCTCGTCGGCCCATCACCGTCGTATACCCATTCGTGCCCGATTGGCACTGCTGGCCCTCCTGCGCCTCGGCAGCTACGGCCTGCTGTTCCTGCTGGCCCGGCGGCTGCCCTTCCCGCTCGCCTATCTACTGGCTTGGTTCGTCGGCTGGCTGGCCTGGTGGTGCGATGCCGCCGGCCGCAAACGGGTCGGCCGCAATCTACGACCGCTCCTCCCAGCTCAGGCGCAGCCCGACTGGCCGCGTCTGATTCGACGTAACTATATCGAATTCACGGTCACTGTCTTCGAGCAGGCCCGCATGGGGCACCTGCCTACCGATCTCTTTCGACCGCCACGCCTACGCATCGTCGATCCTTGGGGCGCGCTACGAAGTCTGAAAGGGCCAGCGATCCTGGTCGGACCACACGTGCATTGGGAACTGCAACTGGCCGCGGTCCTACCACAAACCAACATCAAACGCATGGCGGCAATCGCCCTCAGCCACCAAGATGAGCGCATTGATGCCTGGTTCGAGCACGGCCGCGAGGCCATGGGCTGCCAATCCCTGTATCTCGACCGCGCGCCCCTCACCAGCCTCCGCTGGCTGGGGGATGGCAAGGTGCTGGGTATTGTCGCCGATCGTCTCTATACCGCCCATGGGCAGGTGGTGCCCTTTGCCCAAGGGCAACTCGCACTGCCAGTAGGGCCGGCGGCGCTGGCCGTGCAGACCGGCGCCAGCATCTATCCGATGCTCCTAGCCCGCCATGCCCCCACCGCCTTCACCCTCTGCCTGGGCGAGCCTATCCATCCAGGCAGTGGCTCGCGACAGGATCAGATCAAGCATATGATGAAACAGCTGGGCGCGCGCTTCGGACGTTTCCTGATGGCCTGTCCGCACCAGTGGTGCGCCTTCCATGAGGCGTGGTCCCGGTCTGCTTGATCAGGAGCGGTTATGCCGGCCGCGGCGCGCCTCGGAGGAGCCCCGACGCCGGCCGCGCTGTGCCGATGGAACCGGATAGACGACGCCCATCACAGCCGTCGCCATCGTCTCAGGTGAGCTGTCGTCGCAGCCACCACTGCATCAGGCCTGGTACCAGCGCTGAGGCCAGGGCGATGAAACGAGCTCGCCGCGGCAACACCAACACCCGTTGCCGCCGCTGCCACTGGCCAATCATCGACCGGGCCAATCGGTCCACCGGAAGAGGCTTGCCGGGCCGATAGCTCCATTGCTCACCGGGCTCACGGTTGGCGGTGGCGAAAAAGCCGGTGTCCACCGTACCGGGGCTGACCGTCACCACGTCGTAACCCTGGTCATGCAGCTCCATACGAAGCGTCTCGGCATAGGCCTGCACAGCATGCTTGCTGGCACAATAGGCCCCCATCAACGGCACCGGCAACCAAGCGACCAGACTGGAGACGACCTGAATGCAGGCCCCGGCTGACAACTGCGGCAGTGCCGTCTGGATCGTCTGATGCAAACCGATCAGATTCAGTTCGAATACCCCGCGCAAACGTGACGCGTCCATCTGACTGAGCCGACCGTTGCAACCCTTCCCAGCATTGGCAACCAGGATGTCTATTTTACCAAAAGCATTGACCGCATCGGTCATTGCTGCCTGGAGCGCCTTCGGATCAGTGACATCGGCCACCCGCAGACATGATCCGGCGGTCAACTCGGTTGATAAATGTCCCAATGCTGCCTGGCTGCGGGCACAACCGGAAATTCGGTCTCCAGCAGCCGCAGCGGCACGCGCCACTGCCGCACCGATACCGGCGCTCACTCCGGTAATGAAGACATGCCGGCCGGTCATAACTCCGCTAGCACCGCCGTGGCGGCATCGGTGCGTTCATCCGGTAGCAGCAGACAAACACCGGCCAATCGCGAACGCCAATGTTGCAGGAAGCGTAAAACACCCCGGCGATCCTCATCCGGGTCCGCGGCCAAGCGCTGCTTCAGCCGTCCAGGCACACGTAAAACCGGCAATTCGTTATCCACCGCATCAGCGGTTTCGGCGTCGCCCAAAACCAGAATCTCGGCGATGACAGGAAGGCTTTTGTCATATTCTCCCATCAGTTTCCGGAACAACGTTCGCTCATACACCGGCTGCAGGCAGATGAAATGGGCCCCGGCGGTGGCCAACAGTCCAGCAGCGCTCAATTGATCGGCTCGCAGCCGCAGACCGATGGCGAAACGGGTCGCTTCCACCAAGCGATTGCCGGCCAAGTCGCGGCCCTGATTGAGCGCCGCAACCAACTGCACCAGCCGCTCACTGCGCTTGATATCACCGCCCACCGCCAGCACCCCGGCATCGATCAGCACCGCACGCAATCCCAGCAGATGGGCCGCCAGCAGCTGCTCCTGGGCCTGACGCAAGGAGCCATCGCTCGGCAGTGTGACCAAACCGGCGGCCCCGCAGTGATCCTGCAGATGACGGAGAAACGGAACGCGGGCGCGACTGCTCTGGGCATAATCCTGCAAGCCGATGTTCTGCACACCGGCACGAACCAATTGGCAGGCGGCAGTACGGACAGCGGTATCGCTGATACCCGGCGGCATCAGCGCCAGCACCGGAAATTCACTCCGTTGCAGACGGCCGACCAGCTCGGGCTCGGATACCGGCGTCATCGTGGTGCTTGCGGCGGGAATCAGCTCCGGTGACGTATGCCCAAGAGGGATCTCATTGGCCACCGCAGCCAAGGCTGCGATATGATCCGGTCCGGTGCCACAGCAACCACCGATCAGACGCGCACCGGCTGCGGCATAGGCCCTGGCCATGCGGACAAAATACTCCGGCTGCAGCTGATAGCTGGGGCCCTGGTCACAGGCACTGGGATACCCGGCATTGGGACGCACCAGAACCGGCACCGTTGCCCGGGCACACAGGCGCTCCACCACCGGTTGCAGGGAACGCAGGCCACTCACGCAATTAACGCCCAACGCCGCGACCCCTTCCTTTTGCAGCGCGTCGACGAAGTCGTCCACATCGGCAAGATCACCGCCACGAAACGGTCGGCTGACCAGCACCGGCAAATCACAAACCGAACGGATGGCCTGAACCGCACATACGGCCTCGGCTGTCGACAACATGGTTTCCACCATGATGCCATCCGCGCCGACATCGGCCATCGCCTGGGCGACCTCGGCGAAGGCGGTACGGGCGGTATTCTGATCGATCTCGGCCCCCAGCACCGGTCCCAAAGGGCCGATGGACCCCAACACCAAGGCCCGACCAAAAGCAGCGCGACGCGCCAGACGGATACCGGCTTGGATCCGTGCAATGGCAGTGGACGCATCGCCGCAGGCATAACGATTGGCGCGGAAGGTATTGGCCGTCACGAACTGGGCGCCGGCTTCGACATAGGACCGATGCACCGCTTCGACCTGTTCCGGCCAGTCGATATTGGCTTGTTCCACCGGCGTACTCACCCCACCCAATTGCAAACGGGTACCGGTCGCACCGTCCATCACCACCAGGCCGGCTTCCAGACGACGAACCAATGGCGAGCGCAGCACGCCACCGCCGGAGACCGTCACCAAATGCCGCGACAACAAAGCTGCCAATTGGTCAGCCAGCGCCGGTGACAACTGGAGACCGCTATCACCCAGAGCCTGGACCAGGGCATGACCAGCCAGGGCTGGCGGCGTGGAATCCAGACCCTCGGCGGCAGCCACCGTCGCTTCCATCAGGATGGTTGTGGTCAATGCCCCAACCCCACCGGGTACTGGTGTCAACTGGCCCGCTACCGTTGCGACCTCCGGGTGGACATCGCCAACGAGCTGTGACTTGCCGTTGTCGCCCTGGACGCGGTTGATGCCGACATCCACCACCACCGCCCCGGGCTTGACCATGTCCGGTGTGATCAGGCCGGCCTTGCCCACCGCCACCACCAGCAGATCGGCACGCCGGGTATGCGCGGCCAGATCGACGGTATCGATGTGACAGAGCGTCGGCGTCGCTCCCTGAGCCACCAGCAACTCGGCAACCGGCTTGCCAACAATCACCGACGCACCAACGATCACCGCTTCAACACCACGCAGATCAGGCAGCGCCGCCTGAGCCAACGCCACTGCCGACAGGGCCGTGCAGGGCGCCACCTGGTGGCGACCGGCCAACACCAGGCCGAGATTGGCCGGCCCCACCCCCTCGACGTCCTTGGCTGGCGCCAACAGTGCCTGCAGGCTCTCCAACTGCGCGTCACCAGGCAGTGGACTCTGGATGATGATGCCGTGGACCTGCGCATCGTTGTTCAGCTGCTCGATATGCACCGCCAGCTGTTCGTGGCTGGCATCCGCCGGGAGACGATCGGCCCGATATCGGATCCCGATACGTTCGCAGCTGCTGCGCTGCCGCTTGGCATACACCGCCCAGGCCGGGTCGTCACCAACCGATACGGATACCAGACAAGGACGAAGATCCCGACGCACCAACACGTCGATGCGCTGCCGCAGGGCTTGCTGTCGCGTTGTGGCTATGGCTTTGCCATCAATCAGAATCGCCGTCACCGCCTACCCCTTGCACCTCAGGCCGCCATGCTCGGTGCGGTTTCGGCATTTCAATGCTGGTAGCCGCGCCAGGACTTCCACCGGGGCGAATTGGGGCCG
>CAYONM010000181.1:0-7486 GCA_964405325.1 uncultured candidatus Brocadiaceae bacterium
TTTCATCGGTCTCGGCATGCCGGATCACGGTGCCACACGGTAGCTCCAGAATCAGGTCCTCGCCCGAGAGACCCGCACAGTTACGACTGCCGCCCTGCTGGCCGGGTCGCGCTTTCCAGGTCCGTTTCCGGGTGAACACGGTCAGGGTGCTCAGATGCGGATTCGCCACGGCGATGACATCGCCGCCCTTGCCGCCATCGCCACCATCGGGCCCGCCTTCGGGAACATACTTCTCCCGGCGAAAGGAGATGCAGCCGGCACCACCGTTGCCGGAACGGATGATGATATCAGCCTCGTCATGAAACATGTTTCTCCCTTCAAAGGGGGGCGACACCCCCTCGCGACGTCCGTCGTACTCCGCTCCCTCGGCCTCGCTTGCTTGGCAAGCGTTTTGGGCGGCCGATCTCTCGCGTTTGGACGCGCTCGCCAGGGATGAGTGGCGCATGGTGACCAGGACGGCAAGTTTGCCAAGGCCTGGGGCCCGGCGGCGTTGCACCAGCGCTGCCGCTGCCGAGGCTTGCGCCATGGCTGTAATTCCCCGAAATCCTGAACGTCAACGCCTGCCACGCTGGATGAAGCGCCGTCTGCAGCCGCTGGGCCAAAGCGCCAGCGCCGAGACCAGCCGCATTCTGCAGGCCCAGGGCCTGAGCACGGTATGCGAAGAAGCCACCTGCCCCAACCGGCACGAATGCTACAGTCGCCGGGTCGCCACCTTCCTGTTGATGGGTAAGAGCTGCACCCGAACCTGCGCCTTCTGCGATGTTCAAACCGGCAACAAGTACCGCATGCCGCCGCTGGATGCCAGCGAACCAGAACGCATCGCCAGCGCGGTCGCGCAGCTGGACCTGCGCTTCGTGGTGCTGACCTCGGTCAACCGCGACGACCTGCCCGATGGCGGTGCCAGCCACTTCGCCGCCACGATCCAGGCCCTGCGCCGCCAGAGCCCGGAACAGCGCATCGAGGTGCTGACGCCAGATTTCGAGGGCGACCATCAGGCCCTGGCCACCGTGTTGGCAGCAGCGCCGACAGTGTTCAACCACAACCTGGAGACGATCCCCCGCCTCTACCGGGTGGTCCGGCCGCAGGCCGATTATCGTCGCAGCCTGGGTGTGCTGGCCGCTGCCAAAAAGTTGGCGCCACGGACCTGGACCAAATCCGGCATCATGGTCGGCCTGGGCGAGACCGACGAGGAGATTCGCTGGTTGATGGAAGACCTGTGCCAGTATGGCGTGGACATCTTGACCATCGGCCAGTACCTACGTCCCAGCCTGCAACATCACGACGTGCTGCGTTTCGTGGAACCTGAACAGTATGAAACCTACCGGCAATGGGGCCGCGAACTGGGCTTCAAGCACGTAGCCGCCGGGCCCTACATCCGCTCATCCTACATCGCCGAAGAGGTGCTGGCCGGGGCGATGGAACTGGGAGAGCCAGACTGAAGCTCATCTGGAATAGAGCACCAGGCTGACCATGGCAGCAGAGAAGATGATAACCAGGATGGAACCCAGACTGATGACGTCGTTGGCCGACACCAAGTCCAGATAGTCGCTGTTGCTCGATGATCAATGCCCCGATGCCCCATTCCGTCACCTGTACCCACTGCGGCGCCCCCGTCCCCCCCGGCCTGGTGGTACCGCAGGCCGAGCAGCAGTTCTGTTGCAATGGCTGCCGCAGCGTGTGGCAGATCCTGCACGAGGTCGATGCCGGTGATTTCTACCGCCTGCGCGATCAAGCGGGCATCGCTCGGCCGGAAGCCTGTACCGTACCGGAACTCGACGAAGCCAGTCTGGCCGCCACCGCTGCCTATGCCGATTCCGCTTTCATCGAACGGCACGTTCGGCTCCAGGCCGATGGCAGCGCCCGCATCGACTGGTACCTGGCCGGCGTGCACTGTGCCGCCTGCGTCTGGCTGCTGGAGCGGCTGCCGGAACTGATGCGTCGCCAACACCGTTCGGGGGTGGTCAGCGCCCGACTGGATTTTGGCCGGAGCAAACTGTCAGTGCACTATCAGCCGGCGCAGATCGATCCCGCCGGCATCGCCACGGCCATCCTGCAGCTGGGCTATCAGCCACATCCCTGGTTGGGTGGCGACCGCGATGCCCAAGCCCGTGCTGCTGGCCGCGACCTACTGCAACGCGCTCTGGTCGCGGCCGGCTCGGCGGCGGCGACCATGCATCTGAGCCTGTATCTGATCGGCGGCGAGCTGACCGGCGATCAGGACACCACCACCAGTCAGTTCTTCGGCTGGATTTCCAGCCTGCTGGCGCTGCCAGCGCTGGTCTACAGCGCCACCCCGTATTACCGCGCCGCCCTGGCCGCAGCTCGACTGCGGCGCATCAGCATCGATAGCAATATCAGCCTGGTGGTGCTCAGCGGCTATATCCTCAGTCTGATCCAGCTGCTGCGTGGCTCCACGGCCCTGTACTTCGATGCCGTGTCCATGTTTGTCTGCTTTTTGCTGTTGGCCCGCCTGGCACTGCACTGGGCCCGCGAGCGGGTGACGCGCAACCTGGACGCCATGCAACATCTGCTGCCACGACAGGCCAGGCGCCTGCGCCATGCGCACGACGAGGTGGGCGAGCTGATCGCCGCTTCGGACCTGAACGCCGGCGACACGGTGCTGGTCGCCGCTGGCGATCAGCTGCCCTGCGATGGCACCGTCTTGCATCAGCCGCTCTGGCTGGACGCCTCGCTGCTGAGCGGTGAATCGCGGCCGGTCTGCGTCGAACCTGGCAACCTCGCCTATGCCGGCAGTATCTGCCGCAATCCTCGTGGCCGCCTGGCGGTCCAGGCCGCCGGGACCGAAACCCGCATGGGTCAATTGCTGCAAGCGGTGCAAAGCCGCAGCATCGATGAACCGCACGGCCATCTGATCGGCCTGCTGCAGGCCTGGTTCGCCCCCCTGGTGTTGGTGCTGGCGATCGCCACGGCATTGCTGTGGTGGTCGATTGACCCCAGTCGGATGGTGGACCAGGTGATTGCCCTGATCCTGGCCTGCTGCCCCTGCGCTCTGGGCCTGGCGACGCCCCTGGCCTACGCCGTCGCCACTGGCCGCGCCCTGGGCCATGGCCTGCTGGTGCGTGATGCCGGTGCCTTTGAGCGTTTGGCGCACATCCGACATGCCGTGATCGACAAGACCGGTACCCTGACCGAGGGGCGGATGCAGGTGGAGACCTGGGAGACGCTGGACGAGCCGCCTGAGCAGCTGGCCGAGGCCCTCCTGGCCGCCTGTCAGCACTCCGATCATCCGACAGCCCAGGCAGTAGCCCGATACCTGCATGCCGATGACCGCCGTGCCGCCAGCATTACGGAATTCCAACAGCATGGCGGCTTGGGGCTGAGCTGTCGCTGGCAGGGCCAGGAGCTGCGCCTGGGACGGCCGGACTGGTGTGGTCTGAGCGAACAGCCCGGGCCGCACACCGAACTCGGCTTGAGCTGGGGTGGCCGGACTTTCGCTCGCATCCGACTGACCGATCCCATCCGTCCCCTGGCCGGTCAGCTGCTGGAGCAGCTGCGCCCCCAGGCCGAAATCCACCTGTACAGTGGCGATGGCCAAGGCGTAACCGAGGCGGTGGCCCGGCATTTGGCCATCGACCAGGCCCATGGTCGCCAGAGCCCCGAAGCCAAAGCCGCCGCCGTCACAAGGCTCCACCAGCTCGGCCCGGTACTGGTGATGGGCGATGGCATCAACGACGCCCCAGCCCTGGCCGCCGCCGATGTCGCCATCGGCCTGCGTGGCGGCCTGCAGGCAGCTATGGACTGCGCCGATGTCTTCGTCGAGCAGGGCGATATCCAGGCCGTTGGTCGACTACTCAACGGCGCACGCAGCACCCGCCGCCTCATCGTCATCTGCCTACTCAGCAGTCTGGTCTACAATCTGGCCGCGGTCCTGCTGGTGATGGCCGGTATCTGGGGGCCACTGATTTGCGCGGTGGCCATGCCGATCAGCAGCCTGACCGTGGTCGCCCTGGCCAGCCTGGCGGGGCACGGCTTCGACCAGTCCATCGCCAACAACAAATAAGCGTCTGTTCTGATCTGTACACCGCTACAGGCACAAATGGCCAGGGAAGCCATCGATCGACATCGTGAGAACCACTATGACCTGATCCTGATGGACTGGCACATGCCAATCATGGACAGCCTGACTGCCACCTGCGCGAGGCCGAATGCATCTGCGGCCTGCCGAAACTGATCTCAGCGATATTTCAGGTACACCACCTTGTGCTCGCTGAAGAATTCCAGACCGGACTGGCCAGCCTCGGGCACCCCGAAACCCGATTGCTTGACTCCGCCGAAGGTGAACTGGGGCTCCTTCAGAGCGGTCAGCATATTGACGTGGGTCATGCCGACATCGGTGCACTCGATGAAGCGGTGCGCCTTGTTCAGGTCATTGGTGTAGATGGAGGAACTCAGACCAAAAATGACGTCATTGGCGACCGTGCAGGCCTGCTCGAAATCATCCACCGGAATGATGGCCAAGACCGGCCCGAAGATCTCTTCCTGCGCGATGGTCATCTGCGCTGTGACCTCGGTAAAGACCGTCGGTGCAATGAAACATCCACGATCCAAACCGGTGGTGGTCACCCGCTCACCGCCACACACCAGACGCGCGCCCTCGTTTTTCCCGATCTCGATATACTTCAGGATCCCATCCAACTGCTCTTGACCACAGACCGGCCCCATGGTGACGCCGTCGTCGGTGCCACGACCAATACGATGGGCCTGCGCCTTGGCAGCGATGCGTTCAGTCAATTCAGCGGCAACGCTACGCTCCACCAACACTCGACTGGTGCTGGTGCACCACTGTCCGGCACAAGCAAAGGCTGCGGTCACCGCCGCTTGCGCTGCCTGCTCCAGGTCGGCATCGGCCAGCACCACCAAGGGATTTTTGCCACCCATTTCCAATTGGGTTCGGGCCAGGATGGTGGCTGCCTTCTCGTGGATGCGCCGACCAACGCCGGTGGACCCGGTGAAGCTGATGGCCTTGATGCGCGCATCGGTGGTCAGGGTCTCGCCAACCGTGCGACCACCACCGCAAACGAAATTCCAGACCCCGGCCGGCAAACCGGCGTCCACCAACAACTTGCTGAATTCCAAGCCAACTTGCGGCGTCAGACTGGCCGGCTTGAACACCACGGTATTGCCGGCCATCAGCGCCGGTGTTCCTTTCCGGCCAGGCACATTGAAAGGGAAATTCCATGGCGCGATGATCGAGACCACCCCCAACGGTACGCGCATGCTATAGGCCAACACGCCGTCCACCGCTGATGGCAGCTGGTCGCCACGGAGGCGCAGGCCCTCATGGATCTGGAACTCCATCTCGCGGATTGCGCTGTCGATTTCGGCGCGCGATTCCGCCAGAGTCTTGCCGTTTTCCACAGTGATCACTTCGGCGATCTGATCCCGCCGCTCAACCATCAGGGTCAGGGCACGCTTCAGATAATCGGCCCGTTGATAGACCGTCAACGCGGCCCAGGCCGGCTGCGCCGCCTGAGCGGCGGTGATCGCAGCCTGGGCATCGACAACGCTCGCGGCTGGCCACCAGCCGGTGACCTCGTTCAGATCTGCCGGATTGCGTTGTTCGAAGGTGGCACCATCCGAGGCCGGCACCCAGGCACCATCGATATAGTTCTGGAAGGTTTTACTGGTGGTCGCAGTGGCCATGGGCTGATCCTTTTAGCTGACGCAGGCAGCGCGCCAATCCGTCTTTTTCAAACAGAAAAGAAATGGAGGAAGAACGAGGTTCGTGCCTGATCGCCCCAGCTTTACCAGGCAGCTCGGTAGATCGCCTCGGCATCGACTTGCCGAACCGCACGTGGATTGTTGCGCAACAACCGGGTGACCTGCATGGCGGCCTCGGCCATGCTGGGGATGGCCGACTCGGGAATATCCAGTTCGCGCAGACGCGAAACGATGCCGATATCCCGACACAAGCGCTGCACGGCGGTGACTGCCGCTTCGGCTGCTTGGCACCCGCTGAGGCCATCGATCCGTTCCCCCAGAGCGACAGCCAGTTTGCCGAATTTATCATAATCGGCGATCAGATTGAAACGCATCACATACGGCAATAAGAGCGCATTGGCCACACCGTGCGGCACGTTGTAAGTGCCACCGAGCGGATAGGCCAGGGCGTGCACCGCGGCGGTGTTGACCGATCCCAGGCACATGCCGCCATACAGGCTGCCCAGGGCCATGTGATAGCGCGCCGACTGGTCGGCGCCGCGGGCCACCGCCGGCCGCAACCAACGGCCGATCAGCCGCACCGCCTGCAAGGCGAAGGTATCGACAAAGGGCTGGGCGTATTTGTTGGTATAGGCCTCAATGGCGTGGGTCAGCGCGTCAACGCCGGTAGCGGCGGTGATCGCTGGTGGCAGGCTGTGGGTCAGCTCGGGATCGACCAAGGCCAGGCTGGGATAGAGATGTTCGGAAACGATGCCCTTTTTCAGCTGGGCCGACTTGTCCGACAGCACCGCAATCGGCGTCACTTCCGAACCGGTCCCGGCGGTGGTCGGCATGGCAATCAGCGGTAGGCCCGCATGCGCCACCTGATCGATGCCGATCAGGTCCTGCACCGAGCCGGAATTGGTCGCCAGCACCGCTACCACCTTGGCGATGTCGATGGCCGAGCCGCCACCCAGGCCGATCAGTAGATCAGCACCGGCTGCTCGCAGCTCGGCATGGCAGGCCTCGACAATTTCCAGGTGTGGATCCGGTTCGACCCCATCAAAAATCCGATAATCGAGACCTCCGGCCTGCAGCTGCTGTTCCACCCGCGTGGCAATCCCAGCAGCCATCAGACCTGGATCGGTCACCAACAGGACCCGTCGACCACCCAGCTGTCGAACCGCTTCCGCCAGCTGGGTGAGAACCCCATCACCGAAACAGAGCTGCCGGGACATCTGGAACCGCAGGGGTGCATGCATCAGCCGCCTCCAACTGGTAATACCAATATACTAACCGCGGATGCTCGCCTCGCAAGACCGTGCCTGCTTCCTATTTCTCCAGATGCCGATCCGGATGCCGCCAGGCGCCCCTGGGTGGTACCGGATCGTAGCCATGCCGCGCCCAGGGCTGACAGCGCAACAGCCGCCACAGGGTCAACAGGCCGCCTTTGCCACTCCCATGCTGACGCAGGGCCTCCTCGGCGTAGGCACTGCAAGTCGGGGTGAAACGACAGCTGGGGCCGAGCATGGGTGAGAGCCAGTGCCGGTAGCATCGGATCAGCAGCAGCAGTACCACGCGCATCAAGGAGCCCCTTCGTTTTTCATGTAACCGATCCACGATCACCGTCACAGAAACATGGGAATAATCCACCTTACAAGACGACGGTGAAGGAATATCCCACTTCCACTTGCGAGCGGTGACTTGTACGAAGGACGTACTGCAGCATCGTTTTCTGACCCTGGTCGCACCAAGCCATCACCATAAGAGGGGCTCACGGCATTTCCACCTGCGAAGGCTGACGCCACTGCCTGGCAATTATTTC
>CAYONM010000182.1:0-7444 GCA_964405325.1 uncultured candidatus Brocadiaceae bacterium
CCCGGCGCCGGGGGCCGAGCGCATCGCCGACCCGCAAGGCGGTCCCTGCGTCGACCCGCTCGAGGAGGCCGGCAAGCACGCCGTCCACCACGGGCTCAGTGAGGAGCACTATCGCTTCATCCAGAAGTCCACGCGCTGGATGCGATCACAGACCAGGCCCCGCCAGCCACGGGTTCCGGTGGTGGCCGAACATCCCGACGGGGCGGTCACCTACCGCGCCTCTGGAAGCAAGCCGGTGACCTATTTCAACGGCTTCCCCGATTTCTCGCCCTACGTCAAGAAGACCCGCGACGGCGAGCCGATCGAAGCCTTCTTCGTTGCCACCCAGAATCGCGGGCGCGACCACACGGCCTGGAAAAATGCCCTGGCCGAGAAGGGCCTCGAGCCGCCGAAGAAATGCGACTTCCACCACGGTCCCACCAGGATGGTGGATGGCGAGATCGTGGTGCTCGGTCAGGCGCTGCCGCACTATGTGCACAAGATCGCCCATAGCGGTGGCTTCTCGGTCGCCAAGGCTGCGGCCGGCAGCGCCAGCAAGCGGCCGCGCAGCAAGCCCAGCACGCGCAAGGGGCGCGCGCGTCGCAGTTCGGCCGGTCGCTGATCAGCCCGCGCAGACGAGCACGGCCAGGCCGTCGTCGTCGCACTGGTGTTCGCGCATCTCCGGGTGGTGTTCGACGGCTCGCTTGCAGGCCCGTAGCTCGGCCACCAGGGCCAGCATCTCCAGCGGCACGCGACGCCACAGACCAGTTGCTTCGGCGGCGGCCAGCGGCTGTGCCTGGTCCGGCGCGAGGGTGCGCTCGTAGTGGTAGTCGAAGACCGCGAAGCTGCTCAGCTCCGACCAGTGCGGATCGCCGCTGTCGTCGCGGTAGCTGCAGCTGGCGAAGGCGGTCTGGTGCTGTTCGAGGCTCTCGAACCAGATCCGTCCCGGCCGATAGCAGCGGGTGCGCCGGGCCAGACGGCAGTAGGCGCGTGGAGAGCAGGTGATGCGCCAGTACTCCTGCCCGGCGTAACTGGTGACCATGGCCTCGGCGGCGCCTGGGCGCAGCACCAGATCGTGGCGCTGGCAGTAGTCGAAGAGCTGTACCGCCGCGGCCGGCGGCACATCGGCCGGCAGCATGCCGCTGGCGTAGAGTTCGTCGGAGTCGGCGAAGGCCACCTGGTCACTCAGGTTGATGGTGGCGGTGCGGTCGTGGCCATGGTCGTGCATCAGTCGTCCTCGCTTGGCAGGCCGGCGTCGTCTCCGGCAAGATGATGGTCGTCGATGCCGCCCCAGATGCGGGCGCCGACCTCGTAGCCGGCATGCACCACGCGCTTCTTGGTGTCGACGTTCAAGAGGTGTTCGGCGCAGTCGTGGAAGAGCTGCTCGTGATCCAGGCTGCTCGATTGCGGCGACATGCTCGCTTTCAGCTTGGGGATCTGGCTGTTGCCGTCGAGGTACATGATTTCGACCTGGGGATCATCGGCGTGGGCGGCAGCGAAGGCCTGCATGTTCTTGGCCCCCAGCGCGTAGCTCTCGGCGAAGAGGCGGGCGTCGACCATGCGGCCGTTCTGCTCGGCCCGGCTGATGACCCGATCCTGCCAGGCGTCCTCGGCGTCGCGGTCGACATAGAGCACGGCCAGCTTGCAGTTCTTCTGCTTGCAGGTCTCGGCCAGCCAGGGCAGCTCGGTGCCGTTCTGTTCGCCGGCACTGTCCCAGACCGCGACGGCCGCGTCGACCTTGTCCTGCACCTCCGGTACGCCCTTGATCGAGCGCCCCTTGCCGGCACCGCAGCCGCCCATGGTGCAGACCACCAGATGCTCGTTCTCCGGATCGGCGCCGATGGCCTCGTCGAGGTGCTGGGTGAAGGCCTTTTTGGTCAGGGCGTTGGCGGTCTGATGGACGGCGATGTTGAAGCGGCCGCGAGCATGTTTCAGGGCCTTCTTGTTCGCATCGGGCGGGTTGAAGTCCTCGCTCATGCGTTTGGCCTCGTCGGTCGCGAAGATATGGGGGCCGTCACTGATTTCGCCATCGAGCATCCTGGCCCGCAGGCGCAGGGCCATGGCCGCCGGGTTCTTTTCGTAGGTCGTTGCGAAGCGCTCCTCGGCTTGGCGTTCCTTGGCGGTCAGGCCGGGCAGTCGGGGGATGGTGTCGGGCACCAGGTCACCGGGTACGCCGACCCGCGCGGCGTCGGTGATGCCGTCGCCGTCGTTGTCGGCGGTGACCTCAACCCGGTAGTTCGACCAGTCAGCGAGCTGTTGCGGCGAGCTGCCGGGGAGCGAGACACGCTCGACGGCGACTTCGGCGGAGATGGTCGGGCTCAGGGTTTCGCCGTCGGGAAGCGCTGCGCCATCGACACCATCGACCTCACAGCCGGGGCTCCGCAGCTCGGGACCGGGAGCCACTACGAGGCTCCCGCGGTGACCGTCGAAGGTTCGACCTGCAGCTGGTACATATCCTGGTGCTTGATGATGCGCAGGCCGCGCGATTTCCCGGTGGCGTCTGGCCGTATGCGCTCGATGAGCTCGCGCAGTAGTTCAGGACGCTCGCTGCTCAGCACCCGACGTAGCGGGAAGACGCGCAGGCCGAGATCGGCGGGCAAGGGCAGGCACAGCTCGATGGCGCTGCAGTGGCCGTTGTCGAAGCAGGCGCTGAGACCGAAGCGGGGATAGACCACGCGATCGCCCTCGATGCGCTGCTTGCGATCGCCATAATCGCGGGCCGCCAGTTCACTGAAAGCTGTGCCCAGGCGGAGGGCCCCGATGCGGCGGCCGCCGATTACCTCGAGCACTGGCGCCGTGGGTTCGCTGACCACCCACTCGTAGACCTCGTCGCCGTTTTCGTAGCCGTGGGCGGCCAGACCCAGTGACGGCCAGCGATGGCCGTCGAAGTCGATGGCCAGATTGCGCAGATCCCGGCGGCCCTCGCGTTCCTCATGGTCGTTGAGCGGGATCCCCTCGCAGACCAGATCGACATGCGGCCCGTGGTCGGGCCAGCCGCTACGGGCGATGATGCGGATGCAACGACTGTCGTGGTCGAAAAGCAGGCCGATGCCCCAAGGCACGATCCACAAACCGTTTTCATCCTCGTCGATCTGTGCCCCTTCGGGCAGCAAGCGGTAGGCCTGCGGACGTGTGATGCCCAGATCGAAGGGCCCGATGCGCGCGCCTGGCTGCACCATGAAGATCGGTCTCGACACGGCCCGTGCCTCCTCTGGAGCTGGTGTGCCTGCGTATCCTAGACCGGCATGCACCGGGGTCAGGAACGCAATCCGCAGACGACAGGCGAATGGCGTGCGGCATGTCGTTCCCCTTCGTCGCTTGCCGGCTGATGGATCGTCCTCTTGTGCTTCAATGCGGGTTTGCGACGAGCTGAACAATTGTGGAGGGGAAGACCATGCACGAGATCCTGGTGAGCACCTTGCGATTCGTCGAACGGCGACCGGCGGCCTTTGATCGTCTGCACGCCGATCTCGCGGATCGCCTGCCAGAGGGGCCGATCGAAGCGTCGCCCCGTTATCCCAGCCGTGATCCGCGCGAAGTCGTGCTGCGCGTCGACCGGCGCTCCGCCGAGCGCCTGGAGCGCTTCATTGCCGAGCTCTGTGCCCGACACGACATCGAACTGCGCGGCCGCGACGACCTCGTCTTCCAGTGGCGGCCCGACGATGCCGACCGTTGAGCCGGCGATGGCGCTCCGGCCAGGTTGTCGTGCGGCAAGCGTTTTATCGGTACGAGCCGTGTCTTTACCGTGCCGCTCCTGCCGGCATGACATGGGCATCGTCCTCGCGACATCACCGTCAACCACGACCACAAGGAGAACATCATGAGCAGCCCCGACATGGACCCGGAGATCGACATCGATACCGGTGCCGATGCCGACGCCCTGGCCGACGCGCCAATCGACAACACCCCGACCACGGAACCCAACGTGACCGAGGATCCCATCGGTATCATGCCGAATGCGGTGGTTATGCCGATGGCCGAGCGTATCGCCGAGCCCTGACCCGGCACCGCTAGCCTGAGGCGACGGCCGCGGTCACCACCGCGGCCGTCGTCATTCCGTATCCTGCTCGCCGGTCGTGGGGGGATGGTATTCACTGACCATCCAGCCGGCCGGCGAGGCGCTGGCCTGCAGGTGCCAGCGCCAGGGCTGACCGAGCAGGTCCCAGGTGAGGTCGAAACGGATGAGCCGTTCATCGCGTTCGATCACCGTCATGTCGATATCGCTCAGAAAGTCGTTGCAGGCGACGCCGAACACGGCCAGCATCGACTTGCCGGTGGTCACCGCATCGCTGCAGAGTGATAGGAACTGCTCAAGTGTGAGGCGGCGGAAGGAGCCGCTGTTACGCAGATCATGACGACGGACGAAGCGCACCAGGAGGCTGGCCACCTCGCAATGGCGTGCCGAGTCGAGTGGCGGATGGTCCATCAGCCATGTCGCCCAGCGCGGTATCTGCGCCTCCACATAGTCGGCCAGTTGCGAAGCTGGTGGGAGTCTGGTTCGCCACAGGGCGAGGGCCTGGTTGGCCGAGCCTTCGAAGGCCGTGGCCAGGACCACCGGGTCCTTGCCGCAGATTCGGGTGATATGGCCAGCGATGCGCTCGACCGCGGCCTCCTCGTGGAGTGGTGCGAGCAGGCTGATGAGCATCCGCTCCTGGTCGGCGGCGATCGAGGCCTCGCTGTTGCGGGCCCAGTCAGCGCGCAGGCTGTCCCAGTGGACACCGACCGTGTCGCGGACCAATTCGCCAATGCGATTGTCGACCAGCTGTTCGCGGATGACGAGCCAGCGTTCTTCAAGTGGGTCGACCTCCTGGCCGATGACGGTGGTGGTCAACAGGAGCAGGCAGCACACGAGACGCATGCCTCGCATGGTCGCCATGCGGCGCGACTGTAAAGATGTCTGCCAGCCCTCGCGTGGCCGCGTTGACGTTTCCGGCCCCGCTGCCGATACTGCCGGCCATGGCCGTCGCCACCCCTACCATAACCGATAGCATCCCACGCTGGGCACTCGCCTGGTTCGCGGTGCTGCTGCTCACCTGCGTGATCGGTTGGCTGTGGTGGGGCTTTGACGGTGACCGCGAGCGGCCGTTGCGGTCATCCTCGCGCACGATCGTCAACCGGATCCAGGATGCGGTGGCCGTGTTGCGGTACAATGATCTCGGGGCCGGCGAACCCCG
This sequence comes from uncultured candidatus Brocadiaceae bacterium, assembly GCA_964405325.1. Lineage (GTDB taxonomy): Bacteria > Planctomycetota > UBA11346 > UBA11346 > UBA11346 > CAYONM01. The sequence continues at coordinate 5,154 of CAYONM010000182.1, forward strand.
TGACTGGTGGAACCTGATTCCGGTCGACCGCCGGGTACATATCGTCTTCGACCGCTACACGGTGCTCGATGAGATGGTCGGCTACGGCGGCCGCATCGTGGTCGAGGGTGGCGACGCTGAGGAAAGCGAGGTCGAGGTCGATCTGGAGCGCGCCCTGGGCGACCGCCCGATCGTCGGGCATTGGAGTAGCGATCATGAACAAGGACCCGACGCGATCCGCCTGCGTCTGAGTATCGGCTCGCATCCCTTGGTGGTCCTGGTCGAGGCGCGTTACAATTGGCATGGCGCCGACCTCAACCCTTTCAAGCTGCCGGCGACCTTCGCTGAGCACCGGCTCGGATTCTGAGCCGCTCGCCGTTCAGGGATAGAGATCCGGTCGTTTGCGGCGCGCGATGCGCATCCGCTCGAGCAGCTCGCGCATGAAGGCATGGCCGGGATCGAGTCCGAGGATGTCCTCGGCCCGGGCCATGGCCGCATCCCAGGCGCGTCGCTTGAGCAGCGCGAAGACCTGTTGTTCGAGACCGTGGATGGTGATGAGGGTCCGCTTGTGGAGTCCGCGCTCGAGCAGACCGGCCACCGGATGTGCGGCCAGCAGGGGGTGGCCGTACCACAGCACGGTGCCATCGCTAGCTACCAGCACGGCGTGCGGAATCTCGCCGTCGGTACCGACCACCGTCCGTAGTCGTTCGTCGGCTATGGTGCCGACTGGGTAGCCGATGACCGCCCCGCCGGCGGCGAGGAAGGCGGCCAGTTCCTCGTTTGATTCCGGGCTCAGGGCATGGATCTCGAGGCGCTCGCCGAAACGGTTTTGGAGGTCGTTGAGGGCCGGTATGGCCTGCAAGCAAGTGGGCGATCTGCTCGACCAGAACTGGATCAGACGGCAGGCCTCGGGGAGGTTCGATGGTTCGCGTAACCAGGTGATCGGTCCAATGTCTGGCAGGTCCTCGCCAGGTTCCGCCGCAAACAGGCGGGCCAGGAGCAACAAGCAGATGGCGTATCGCATGCGCATGGGGGACCCTCCGAAGGAAAGCGGCCGGGTGCATAAGGGCGCCTCTAAAAAATCAGGCACTTCGCCAGGCTTGCGCTTTCCGGCCCTGCCTGCGTTTCTGGAGCCTCGAAATAGCCCAGCTATTCCTTCGGCCCCAGCGCCTTGGCAGGACCGAAAATCGTCTGCGCCTGGCTCGACCTGAGTTTATAGAGGTGCCCACAAATGATTTTCAGACCCCGTTCCCGGCAGGTCATGTTGCCGTGTCAGGCATGGCTGTCACCACCTGCAGGGGGAGCGGCACAGAGCGCAGGGTGATCTGGACCGATATCGTCTGGGCCTGATCCGGATCGAAGTGGAGTCCGGCATGGTGGACGAGGAAACGGACTCGTTGGTCTGCCTCGGCGATGATGGCGGTGACGCGGTTCTCGTTGTGCCAGCGACCGCGGAACTCGGCCAGGCTGTTGCGGGCGTGGCGTGCCAAGACCAGATAGGGCTCCCGATCGAAGATGCCCATGGGATCCTGGCTACAGCCATTCGTCTTCAGAAAGCAGCCCAGCGGGGCCGGGGCCACGAAGGTCGCGAAAGATCCGTTCAGTTCGCGTACCGCTGGACCGATGGCATCGAGATTGTAGCGACCGCTGCCCATGCCCTGTAGCAGGTGGCGATCCTCCTCGTTCAGCCCCAGGAGCAGTGCACCGCGTTCGGCGAAAGCGGTGCCGCCGACGATCACGTTGGGATATCGCCGACGGTCTGCCCGGCACAGCAGGCAGCGCGCCAACAGCAAGAGGTGCTTGTCCATGGTCAGGCGTCCAGTTGGTCGAGGTCGCGCATCTACAGCCTCCAGTCGCGCTCGCGATCCCGGATGATACCATGGTGAGGTGCTTGGCCAGGGTGCTGATCGGGTCGATGCCCGGGGAAGCGTATGCTGCATCGCATCACGATACCTAATCGTTTGCGATCTTGTAAACGACTTTGTCGACAAGAGATGCTGCCGATCTTCGACTGCCCGAATGGTCGTTGTTGGCGAAATCGCTTGCGATGGCTTCAAATTGGCGGTGGACGCAACGATGAATGCGTGGGCCAGGCTCCACCGTCTTGAGGTTTCGACGCATCGGTGGGTACTGGCGGCTCGTCGTTAGGCAGAGCGGCCCACTCCGCGACCGGCGAGCTCTCGGCCGGCGTCAGGTCTTCCTCGGGCATGGCGTCGTCATCCAACCAGGCGTCGGCCGCGGTCTGCGTGGGCCGGCGCTCGGCCGCTGGCGCGCTTGCGACGGGTGTCTCGGCCGCTGGCGCGCTTGCGACG
>CAYONM010000183.1:0-7418 GCA_964405325.1 uncultured candidatus Brocadiaceae bacterium
CATCGCGCGCAGGCGGGGGAATTGCATACCGACTGGTGGATCGCTACCGGACGCGATCTGCGAGCGGTGATCGCCGATTGCCAACTGCCGGTCAATCATCTCGTCTACCCACACAACCCCCAGGCGTTGGCAGAGAGCATGCAGAACATGCTCAGCGAACAGCTGCGCCAACAGTACCGCTGGCAGCACCGGAACGGATTGCAATTGCAAGACTTCCTCCTGCTGTTCCAGCGGGGCTTGCAGGAGCAGGCTTCGACCGAGGGCAATCCGCTGGTGGTGCGCCTGGGCCACGTCCGACACCAGGTGCACAGCCAGCTGGCCCAGCAGTGGACGGTGGAGCGCATGGCGGCCTTGACCGATCTGAGCCGCAACCATTTCGCGCAGCGCTACCGGCATTTTTTCGGCCTCAGTCCGATCGAGGACCTGATGCGGGCCCGCATCCGCCAGGCCTGCATCCTCCTGGCGCGCGGCGGTCACAGCGTCGGCGAGTGCGCGCGCCTGGTCGGTTTCCGCGACGTGCCCTGGTTCAGCCGCTGTTTCCACGAGCGCGTCGGCTGCTCACCCCGTGCCTTCGCGCGGCAGCCACGGCGTCTGCCAGTACCGGACCTGTGACAGGCACATCCGCTGCTAGGCGGCTATTTTCAGCCTCAATCCTCGATGCCCAGAGCGGCATTCCGGAACGAGCGCGGACTCCTGGCGCAGCGCGCCTTGAACACGCGGGAAAAATGCTCATGGCTGAGCCAGCCGCATCTGGTGGCGATGTCTGCGATGGACTCCTGGCTGTGGCACAGCAGGTGACGCGCCTGTTCCAGACGCAGCCCTTCCAAATAGCGCATGGGGCTGATGCCCATGGCCTGGTGGAAACGGTGGGAGAAACGGCTGGGGGACAGCTTGCAGAGGCGGGCCAGATCACCCAGGGTGAGCTGTTGGTCCATGTGCAACCGCATCTCTTCAAGTGCCGGTAGGAGCACCGTATCGGCGGTCCGATAGCGATGATGATCGAGACTGCGGGCCATGAGCAGGACCGTCCGCAACAAAGAGAGACAGAGGTTCTCGCGATCGTGAATGCCAGGAGCGAGATGGCAGGCGAGCAGGCTGTCCATCTGGAATCCGATTCGGTCCCGATCAGGACCTTCCGGCAGCGATAACAGACGCACGGGACCAAGGCGTTGTCCCCATTGCAACAACTCCAATGGCTGCGATCCATCGCGGAACGCGCACCAGATCCGCTGCCATGGGCTGATCAGCCCGGTCATGATGGTCGGCTGCTGCGGCGGCAGCAGTCGCAGCTCGCCAGCATTCAAGGTATAGGAATATCCATCAGAAGTACATTCACCACGCCCTGACCGGACCCAAGTCAGAATCCAATGGTGCAATAAGCCTTTGGTCAGGAATTTATTGGGGAAATCACCGGCCGTATTAGCCAGCAAGAGGTGGGGCCAATCGGAATGCGGGCTCTTCATGGCTGCGTCATGTAGCATAAAACATCAATTCTGTAAAGAAGATAGCATTGGCACCGCCGAGGCTCGCGGTTAGCCTGGAGCAACATCGATAGACGGAGGATCCTCATGCTGAGCAGACCCAACATCATCCAGATCGTGGTCGACGATATGGGCGTCGGTGACCTCTCGTGCTATAACCGCCATCGCAGTCAGACCTATCGCCTGGACGCCTTGCTGTCAGAAGGGGTCGGCTGCGCCCAGCAATACAGCTCCTCTCCGGTCTGTATGCCCGCGCGCGCCAGCCTGCTGACCGGCCGCTATCCGCAGCGGGTCGGCTGCATCGATCTGCCGCAGCATCGCCCGCATTGCTTTGTGGATCCGGACGTGCCCTGCATCGCCGAACATCTGACAGCCGCCGGGTACCGCACCGCCGCCATCGGCAAATGGCATACCGGCACCGGCCGGGCGCATCCGGCTCGCCGCGGCTTCCAGGAGACCCTCACCTTCCAGGGAGGGATGATGGATTACTGGCGCTGGAACCTGGATGTGGACGGCGTCTATCACAAATACGCCGACGGTCGCTATTTGACCGATGTCTTCTCCGATGCGGCGTGCGACTTCGTGGTCCGGCATCGCGATCAGCCCTTTTTCCTGCATCTGGCCTACAATGCACCGCATACCCCATACCAGGCGCCGGAGGCGGACATCGAGCTCTTCCGCAAGGGTGGGTTGTTCAACGAATCGGTCTGCATCCTGTATGCCATGCTCCGTCGCGTCGATGCCGGCATCGAACAGCTGCTGGACTGCCTGCGCAGGCTCGGCCTGGAAGAGAATACCCTGATCTGGTTCACCAGCGACAACGGCGCCGTCCAGGACCAGCGCATGCAGCGCTTCAACTGCAGCATGCGCGGCGGCAAATGTTCGGTCTGGGAGGGTGGTATCCGGGTTCCATCCATCGTCCGCTGGCCAGCCGGGGGCCTGAGCGGCGGTCGCTGCTGCGACGAGCTGGTGCATTTTACCGATCTGATGCCCACCCTGTGCGCCGCCGCCGGCGCACCGCTGCCGCCGGATGCGGATATCGATGGCGAGAACGTCCTGCCGCTGCTGCAGGGCGGCCGCCGCGAGGCCCAGCCCATGCGCTTCTGGCAGTGGACCCACTACGACGTGCAGCCCATGCACAACGCCGCTGTACGCGACGGCAGCTGGAAGCTGGTCAGCCCAGCCTGCGGCAGCTACGTTATCAATGTCGCCGACGGGGGCGATCTCTTCGGCTTGGATCTGAACATGCTGAGCAATGCCGAAACGCCCGCCAAGAGCGGCCTGCAATTACCGCCGGGCTTTGCCGATCATGATGCCTATTATCATTTCCTGCTGGAACGGGCACGCGCGCCCCGTCCCGACTGCGAACGCTATGAACCGCTGCCACCACAACTCTTCGACCTGAACGCCGACCCCAGCGAGACCCGAAACCTGTCGGATCAGCATCCAGAGATCGCGGGCCGTCTGCGCCGCGAATTGGAAAACTGGTTCGACCGTCTGCTGCCGGACGTCGATCGCTATCGCCAAGCCGTGTAATCAGCCACTCGTACTCAAGGACCCCCCATGGCCTTCATCCGATTTATGACCATCTGCCTGCTGGCCAGCGCCATGATCGCGGCCGAGGGAGCGCCGAACATCGTCGTCATCCTGGCCGATGACGCCGGCTACGGCGATCTGAGCGTCTACGGCGCGGAGAAATTCGACACCCCCCATCTGGACCGTCTGGCGGCCGAAGGCATGCGCTTCACCGACGCGCATTCGCCCAGCTCCATCTGTACGCCCAGCCGCTACGCCCTGATGACCGGCCGTTACGGCTGGCGTCCCTGGACCGCCGGCGGCGGCCTCGACAGCAACGAGCCGCTGCTCATCGAGGAGGATCAGGTCACCACCCCCATGGTGCTGAAGCGGGCCGGGTACCAGACCCACATGGTCGGCAAATGGCATCTGGGCTTTGGCCGTGAAGGCGAGGCCAATTTCGATTCGATCGCCGGCATCGACTGGAACACCGAGATCAAGCCGGGACCGCTGGAATGCGGCTTCGACAGCTTCTTCGGCATTCCCATGGTGGGTCAGCTCCCCCACATCTACATCCGGAACCATCGGGTGGAAGGCATCGAGCAGCTCGATGAGCCCATCACCTTCGTGCCGGATCAGAAAAACCCGCAGTGGAACATACCTTGGTACGAACGCCCGAAGGTCCGATCGCTCAAACGCAGCTGGTTCGAGTGGGCCAATACCGAACCGATCAAGTACGAACATCCCGATATGGCGATACGCCTGACCGAAGAGGCGGTGTCGGTGATCGAAGCGCAGGAGGCGGAACAGCCCTTCTTCCTGTACTTCGCGCACCGCAACCCGCACGTGCCCTGGATCCCCAATGAACGCTTCCAGGGAACCACCACTTTCCAAAGCGAGGCGGCACGACACTACGGCGAATTCATGGTGGAATTGGACTGGTCGGTCGGCGAGGTCATGGCAGCGCTGGAACGCAAGGGCCTCGCCGAGAATACCATGGTGCTGTTCTCGAGCGACAACGGCGGCGCGCTCTATTACTGGCCCATCGATTATGCCGAGCGCGAAGGCCATTTCTGCAACGGCCCCCTGCGCGGCCAGAAGACCGACGTCTACGAGGGCGGTCATCGCATCCCCTTCATCGTCCGCTGGCCGGGAGTGGTCCAGTCCGGGATCGTCAACGACAGTATGGTTGCCAATGTCGACCTGATGGCCACCTTCGCCGAACTCTGCAATGTGGAGCTTCCGGAAGACGCCGGTCCGGACAGCATCAGCTTCCTCGGACAATTGACCGGTGAGGCCGAGCAATCGGCTCGCACCCATCTGATCGTGGATTCACACAACGGTCTGCTGGCGGTACGCAAGGGACCCTGGAAATACATCCCGGCTCAGGGCCAGGGCGGCTTCCGCTGGCAGCCCTACGAACTGGATTTCAGCAAGCCACCGGCGCAGCTCTACAATCTGGAGGAGGACCTGGACGAATCCGACAACCTGTTCTGGCAGCATCAGGACATAGTCCGCGAATTGCACGCTTACCTGGCCGAGGAAGCCAAGAACCGAGACCAGGTGCCCAGCTTCGACTGACCTCCTCATCCGAGAATGCCTGAAACGTCGTCGGAATTCCGACGGCGTTTTTTTTTCCGAGTGAGCAATATAGACGACAAGAACGCAGCAGATCCAAGGCGGCGAGGAGGGAGATTACTAGCGTAACGACCGACGAGCCAACGCAGGAGATGCTGTGCAATTGCCGTTTTAGTTTAAAGGCTACCGCCGGGATGCCACGACACCGGAAAGACCATATCCGCTGCCGGTGCGCGACCATGAGCGCGCACCCGGAGGCGTTGATCCAGCAGCGCCACCGCGGCTTCATGCAGCAGATCCTGCTGTTCGTCGGTTCCGGCGATCCAGGACCGGCTCAGCTCGCTGCGCACCAGGCAGGCGCAACGGACGTCATCCGGTATACGCACGCCCCGGTTGCGCAGGGTCAGGACATCGCCGACAGAGAAGCAGAGCACGCCATCGCAGGCCTCGCCGCGTAGCCAGCGATCGATCATCCGATAATCGCCCATGGGCCGCTCGAAGACCCGCGGCGGCGGCTCGTCGCCATGATCGCTGCGCCAGCATTCCAACCAGGCTGCCAAGCGGTCGCGATCATCCAGATAGCGAGGACGGTGCCGATGCAGGCAGGCGCCGATGCGCCGACAGCCGGCCAGCTGCAGACGCTCATAGCACATGCGCACTGCCGCGATCACATCCGGGCGCACGCAGGGAAACGGGATGTCCTGCACGGTGCGGCCCGCCAGTACGAACTCGAAGGCGCTCAAGTCGGCCCCCGGCCAGAGCTCACGCGGATCCAGACGTAAACAGAGCATGCCTGCGATACCCGCCTGCTCGCATTCCTCCAGCACGGTCGCATCTGCTTTTTCATCCAGCTCCAGGATGCGAGTGGCGTAACCAAGCTGCTGGGCGTACCGCTGCGCGCGATCCCGGTACCGCGCTAGGGTTCGATCTTGGACACCGCGCCGATTCAACAGCACGAGGCCGCTGCGCTGAGCAGCTGGCCGACTGCGTGCAGCGGCCAAAAGCGCGGCGGCCCGGTTGCTGCGATAGCCCAGACGGGCCGCCGCTTCCTGGACGCGCTGCACCGTCTCGGCCAGGAAGCGGTCCTCGCCGCGCAGGATCTTGCCGGCAGTGGAGAAGGAGACACCGGCCATGGCCGCCACCTCGCGCAGGGTCGGTGGGCGCTGTTCGTCTGCAGGCATGGGACAACGTTGTCACCGCAGCAGCGTTGACGCAAGGTGCCTCGCCTCGGTATCCTGTCGATTCATTCCACCAGGAGGCAATGCATGCACCACGTCTTGTCGATGAGCTTCGCGCTGCTGCTCATATCCGCGACCGCCGCTGCGGAATCGGTCAAAGTCCACTACCTCGGCAACAGTCTGACCGCAGGAACCGCTCCGAAATTCCATGAACACCTGGGCAAGAGCAAAGGCGATACTTGGGATGCTGTCCAGTTCGGCATCGCCGGCGGCCGCCTGCATCAGTACACCAAGCTGCTCTTCCCGAAATATCCGGATATGGCCTATCCGGAACCAACCGGCAGGCCGCAGAAAAATGCCTTGCGGACCCGCCAGCGCATAGAGAACGAGACCTATGACGCGATTGTGATCCAACCGCATCAATTCCACCTGATCCAGTTCGCCAATTGGATGGAGCGTGAGGCCGGCGACATCGAGGACGGCGGACGCCTGGTGAAATGGATCCGGCAGCACCAGCCCGAGGCCCAGCTCTACCTCTTCCAAACCTGGACCTCGCCACAATACGAGGACAGCCAAGAGGATCCGATCTGGGAAACCTTCGATTACGAGACCTACTGGCTGCGGCCGTACAGCAATCCGCCCCCAGAAAACGATCCCTTTCCCAGTCGCGTCATGCGCACCCAGGATTATTTCCGGCAGCTCCGGGAAGCATTGAATGCCAATCATGCTGACATCCTCGACGACCAACCGATCCGCATGATCCCGACCGGCGACGTCATGCTGGAAATCGATCGTCGTTTGAAGGCCGGCACCCTGGTCGACAGCGACGGCAAACCCTTCACTCTGATCCGGCGTACGGTGATCGTCGACAACGAGACCGACAAGAATCTGGTCGACATCAAGCGTGAGGAGATTCCTTTCGACAGCATCACGCTGTTCTACCAGGACTTTCAGCACCAGAATCCGGGCCTGCCGCGCTTCTTCGATGCGAGCGTGTTCTATGCGACCCTGTTCGGCAAATCGCCCAAAGGCCTCGATTTCACCCCCTACAACGAATACCCGAAAAAGAACGAGGACTACGAGATCGTCAAGGAAAGCGCGTATAATTGGAAGGCCGGCGACAACCGGCACCACATCGAGGTGACCGAGGAACTCGCCGATGCGCTCGCCGAGATCACCTGGCAGGTGGTCAGCTCGCATCCCTATACCGGTCTCAGCAGCGACTGATCCCATCGGAATCGCTCGACTTCCGCTCACGGCTGCCGGATTCCGGCAGCCGCTTTCGTGTCGGTGCGATCAGGAATGATACCGCTCGCCAAATGATCAGATACTGCGCAGGCCGCATACATGATGCTCTCTCGGCCATGTTCTGGTCGAAACCTGATCGATCTGCTATCTGTCGACCGCAAGTACGTAAAGCATTGTGATCCACGACCTACAGCTGCCCATGCACAGCGGCCTCACATGCTTCGGCAATGAAAGCCAGAAAGCTGCAAGCCAGTATTCTGCCATGCACACATATAGTGCCACAGAAAGCTGCCATGCCACAGAAAAAAAATATAGTTGCGAATATAGTTGCCATGCACTAATAACCTACTGACAACAGCTTACATAGAGCCCGTCCCGAATTCCGGAATTTCCTCGGCGCGGCGGTGCTGCCGCCGAT
>CAYONM010000184.1:0-7416 GCA_964405325.1 uncultured candidatus Brocadiaceae bacterium
AGGATCGACAAAATCTCTGCGCGATCTGCTACCTTTATTTCTTTCCGCACCCTAATGACTGTGTACCGGATTACCCAACAGACGTAGGCGCTGTTCGAAATTTTTGCCGCCGATGATCATGCGACGATCCAATTCACCACACCAGATACTGAAGGGTAGGCCGATCAGGTTGGCATCCAGGTTGTAATTCCAAGACGTCGTCCACTTACCGAAACCGGCAGCGGGATTGACCCCAGCCCACAAATCCGGGCGCTACAGGGCCAGATGCGTGCTGCCATGCCCACCCATTGAAAAACCGCTGAGATAACGCCGGTCGGTATCGATGGCAAAACGCTGCTCCACCTCCCACAGCGCTTGCAGCAGATCCTGCGCAGCACCATGCAGATAATAGGCGTTACCGCGGCCCCAGGGCGCCAACAGAAAACCCTGATGCAGCGCCGGCACCGCGTCGGGATCGATGGCATCCCAGGTGAACAGGGTATCCTGTTGCCGACAATCGAAGGCCAGCTTCAGCCCTTCCACCGGATAGGGGATGCCATAACCGTGCAGATACATGGTCAGGAAATAGGCCCGATCCGGCTGCCAATCATAGGGCAGGGTCAGGCTGTAAAATTGCAGCGTCCGATCCACCTCGCTGACGAATGCGCCCACCAGGGGCACGCCATGGCTGCTGTACCAGGCGGGATCAATCTGCTCGGCTGGTATTTTCTCCAGCATATAGGCCAGCCCTGATCTGGCTACCGCGTCCGGGGCTATTGCACACCGCGGTCAATTTCCTGCACGGCCTGCCGCGTCACCTGCGCAATGAGACCCGCTTCATCATCCCGCACCACCATCCCATCGCCGAGATGACCAGCGCCTTCCTGGCTCCCGTCCCGATGGTCCAACCCGACCAACTCGGCTGGTTGCTCGCCATCCGCCTGCTGGAACGCATAAATGGCGACGACAACCTGGTTGCCTATCACGGGGTCGCTCTGCTCGATTGAAGACAAGCCGCTGATAATCGGCGCAAAAGCAGGCCCGGCAGCGCCTTCGCTGCCGGGCCTGCATGACCATTCGCCCAGCATCAGATCAGATGGAGATCACTCGCGATATTCGATCGCACCCGCATCACGCCGGCCCACTGGCGGCTTGCCAAAGAAGTCGTAGCGGAAGGGGCCGTTGGTTTGCCATTCGTACAACTCGTCGATGTCGGTATCGGCATCGGCCAAGGTACCGCGGCAAACGCGCAAGAAGTCGATGGCACCAGTGAAACCCTCGCCCACCAGGAAGTCGGCCCGGCAGTCCAGGCTCGCCTCGGCCGACAACCCCGCCTGGGCCTGACCGGCGAGCTTGCCATTGAGGTAAATGGCCATCTGGCCACTGGCACGATCGATCTCGGCCAGTACATGCTGCCACTGGCTACCGGTCACTTTTTGCTGCGTCTGCACAGTAGCCGTTTGTCCGCCGGAAGCGATGCGGAATTCAGCCTGACCGGTATCGCCCACCAGCAGTTGATAGCCGCTCGTGCCATCATGCTTGTCAGCAATCACACCCGACCCCGCAGCCTGGAACCAGGCCTCCAGCAACAGATTCTCGGTGGTGATGATCAGAGTCTTGCGAAGCTCGGCAGGATAACGCAACTCGAACAGCTCCGTCTTGCTTCGACCCTTCTGCACCTTTTCGCCGGTGTCTTTCACCTGCCATGGCGGCAGCGGGATATCACCGTCGCCCAAGGGGATGCGCAACTCCAGATCCGAACGCATGAAATCGTCAGCAACGCGACCAAAGCGCTGGCCGTCGAATGTCAGCGCACTGTCGATCCAATCCTCTGACGGACCGGCGATAAAGGCATCGGCATCGGGATTGTTCAGTTCCAGATCATAGGACGGGATCTGCTCGTACATCATACGATCGAAATGCGATCCACCCATATACCAGTGGTAATCCACCACCAGACCGGGATCGGTTTGATTAACGGCGAAGCCCCATTCCCCCACGGTGCCGTAGAGCGAGAAAGGCATGAAATACACACCACCCTGATCAATGGCAGGTGAATCGGCCTTGGGATGGAAGGAGATGGATTCATTCAACTCGGTGATCGGTTCACCAGCCGGCGCTCCGATAATGGGCATGTCATCAACGTGTTGGCCCAGATCAGGAACGCGCAAAGGGAATTCGCACATCTGCTCCGCCATGTCAGCAATGTTCTTGGCATCGATCATCTTATCGATACCCGGCATGCGCTCCATTTCCTTCTCTCGGATCAGGTAGCCGGCTTCAGCGGGACCATGGAAGATATTGCGGCTGTAGGCCAGGGTCGGCACGCCCCGCAGACCCGAACCGGCATCGTCGCCACCACCAGCCAGAGACGGATCGCCAATACGGTTGCTGGCCAAGAACTTGTCATCGATCTCGGCGAAGATATTCGAAACGATATCGTTGCGATTGCCCGAGCTGCCGCCAATACCTTCGGACTGGCGATACAGGGTATTGTTGGTGAAATGATTCAGGAAGCCGAACACCATGAAATAACCGGGGGTGGTATTGGCGTAGGGATCCTTCTTGTCGGTGGTCCGTCCCCAGATGATGTTGTTGAAGCAATATTGCTTGAAGGCACCGTCCAAATACAGGGGATAGGACAGGTTCAAGGGCCGGGTGCCGCCGAACAGACCGGCCGGCATGTGACCAGGTGAATTGCCGATATTGTTGCAATACGCGTAGGTCGGACCGCCTTGCCACAGCGCCAGGCCGCCGTAATCGTTCACGCCCAGGGCGGTATCCTCGGTCTTGTTGTGGTGCACGAAGATCCGCATGTGCGGCTCCTCGTATTGACGCGTCTGCAGCGCACCCAGATTGCCCTCCTTGCCACCAAACACCACCAATCCCGAACCGAAGCTGCGGCGAATCACGTTACCGGCAAACTCGCCCTGCTCCAGGCCATGCACGCTGATCGCATGCACGTTGGACCAACGACTGCTGCGATGCCGGATACCGGTGTTGTGGGTGCGATTACGCAGCACATCGACCCGTTTCAGATTGCCGCGCAGATTATCTTCATAACCTTCGCGTTTGCCCCATTTGCTGTCGGCGCCGCGAATGGAGATCGCATGGGTGCCGATTTCGGTGAATTCACAATCGGCAATGCGGATGTCATCCATGACCGCAAAGAAACCGGCCCGTAGATCCTGCGCGCCCTTGATTCCGGTATCGAGGATGTTGCGGAACACGCAGTGATGGATATCGACATCCTTGACGTCGTTTTGCAGATCGATGACGTCGCCCTGGGTAAAGGCGAAGCCGAGTCCCGCCAGCTCGATGTGGTGCTGGCCGTGGATCTGGATCGTGCCCCTGTTGTCGACAAATTCGACCTGCCGCTTATTGGGATCGACACCGTCCTCCAAACGCAGATACAGCACCTGCTGCTCGAGGTCCAGATAGAATTCATCGGCCGCATCGAGAAACTGCGGCAGATTTTCGATCATATAGGGCAGACCTCCCTTGCCATGGCCATAGGGCGCCGCCCATTTCAACAGCGCACCTGTCTCCGGATCGAAGAAAGGCACCATGCCTTTCTTCTTGTTGCCGACCTCGGCCTTGATCTCCGATGGCGTCGGCGTGCCCATCAGGCTGCGATAGCCCATCCAGATATAGCCACCGGTGAAATAATCGACCGGAAGCCCTTTGCCGGCCCAGATATCATCACTGAAACCGCCGGCGATGCGCTTGCCGGCGGCATTTTTACCTTCCACCTCGGCATCGGTGTTATGCCAGTAGTCCATGGCGAAATTTGCGCCCATGGGCTGCCAATCCGGGGTGCGCGCCAGATGCAGAGCGCGAAATTGCCCGGACCCTTCGACCAGGAACACCCCGGTATAGGTCGGATCCTTGGTGTTGCGCCGCAGCTCACCGTTCGGATGCAGATTGGGCGCCGTGAAGGTGACACCCTTTTTCCCAAATTCGATCCCGGTCTGCGACAGATCCAGGGCCCAGACCTGCGCCGGCTCCGGCAAACGTTCGGGGGCCTGCACGTGGCTGGCCCGCACCCACTGCTGCGGCAAGGTGGTGGAGCCCCAGAACCAAGCCGGCCCCTCACCCCAATCGGGATCGCGGACCAGGCGGATCGGATCATCGGCCTGGCCCGATTCGTCGGCCTCGAGCTGGCCGCGATAGGCCACCCCGCCCTTGAACACGTAGGTGATCGGCCCCGACGCCGCCGCCGCCTGGCCACTGGCGTGGTGGTCCCAGGGATGGTGCTGCCAAGCCTGCGCCGGGCTGGCACCGCTGTTGGCATCGTCACCGTTGTCGTAGTCGATGTAGCGCACGGTATCGCCGGCCTGGAAGCGATAGGGCTCCGGCCGCCACCGCATATCACCGTTGTCTAGCATATCGATATGTGGCTGTTGCCAGGAGTACTCCTGAGCGGTCATGGTCGCGGCCATAACCAGCAAAACAGCCGCTGGGCGTAAAAGAATGCGCATGGATAGGCTCCTCAGGGATCTCCCGGTAATGCTTTACACTTGTCAAAAGGCAAGATCCTAGCTGCGTCTTTCTGCACATGCAATGTGTTAAGTTGCTACAGAGAGCCCGTCCCAATTATCTGTACCCATCAAACCGGCCGGGGTCAGGCCGGCCAGCCGAGCGCCAGGCATGGGGGCGGCGCGGGGGCGAATTGCCCCTCGACTGGCGAGTGCGGGCCATTGCTGGGCATTTTCAGGTTGTCAGGCCATAGATTCTCGGCTGCGCGGTGCGCTACCGGCAGCGAGCGAGGCAAAGGCCCGGCGGACACAACGCGAGACGCAATGCACCCACGTGCGGATTCGATGGATCAAATTGCTTGCGACGTGGTACGGGCATGGCGGATTCCTCCTGGATGTGCATGAGACTAAGGACGTAAGTGCTGTATCTATGCAGCATTGTGCATGGCCTCTTTTCCCCCTATACCAGCACGACGGCCTGGATACCGGCCTGTGGCTCAGCGCCGGACGGCTGCCAGCAGCCCTGGTGGGCAAGGCCTATGATCGGCCGATCCCGGTGGTGGGCGCCGAGGGCCCGGTGCAATTCAGTATCAAAAATGGCGAATTACCCGTCGGTCTCAGTTTACACAACGGCCGCATCACCGGCACTGCCAGCGCCCCGGCCACCGCCTGGTGCAGGGTTATCGACCCGAGCGTGTGTTGCGCAGCCAGACGGAAGAAAAACCAGACGGCGGCTGGACCATGATCTGCACCCACGCCATGGCCTCGGGCTTCGGCGTCCACCACCTACGGCTTCAGCATTGCCGTCGGCAGCGATGATGACCCCAAACAACGTTATTACTGGCACGGCGATGCCAGCACCGATACCGACACCAGTACCTTTGGCAGCAGCATCATCCCAAAAATCGACGAATAAGACAGAAGGCGGTCTGCTGGTATTTGAAGCCGAGGACTTCGGTAGCGACGATCAACGCCTGGACACGCTTCAGGAGCTCTGCACGGCCCTGAAGATGGCGCCCTTCCTCGCTCGACAGCAGCGAGAAGTTGGCTAGCATCGCATCCCCTTCATCGATATAACATGATATGTCGCTGATAGCCAAGGAGCTTCATCATGGCCAACAGCCTGTTCACTTCCGAATCGGTCGCCGGCGGTCACCCCGACAAGGTGTCCGATCAGATTTCCGACGCCATTCTCGATGCCCACCTGGCGCAAGACCCATCAGCGCGCGTGGCCTGCGAAACCCTGGTCACCACCGGCTTGGTGGTTGTGGTGGGCGAGATCACCTCCAAGGCCATGTTCGACTATCAGGACGTGGTCCGGCAGACCCTGCGCGAGATCGGCTACACCGAAGCCGGCATCGGCTTCGACGCTGACAGCTGCTCGGTGCTGGTGGCCGTGCATCAACAGAGCCCCGACATCGCTCAGGGCGTGAACGAAGGTGAGGGCCTGCACCAGGAGCAAGGCGCCGGCGACCAGGGCCTGATGTTCGGCTATGCCTGTGACGAGACCCCCGAGCTGATGCCGCTGCCCATCGCCCTCAGCCACCAACTGCTGGCCAAACTGCAAGCGGTGCGCGAAGCCAAGGAACTCGACTACCTGCGCCCCGATGCCAAGAGCCAGGTCACCATGGAGTACGACGAAGCCGGCCAGCCGGTGCGCGTCCATACCGTGGTGATCAGCACCCAGCACAGCTCCGCGGTGGCGCTGGAACAGATCCGCAGCGATCTGATCACCCTGGCCAAGCAGGTGATCCCGGCCGAGTTGCTGGACGACCACACCATCTACCACATCAACCCCACTGGCCGTTTCGAAGTAGGTGGTCCGCATGGCGACGCCGGCCTGACCGGCCGCAAGATCATCGTCGACACCTACGGTGGCATGGGCCGCCACGGCGGCGGCGCCTTCTCTGGCAAGGACCCCTCCAAGGTGGACCGCTCCGCCACCTACGCGGCCCGCTGGGTGGCCAAGAACATCGTCGCCGCCGGCCTGGCCAAGCGCTGCGAGATCCAGCTAGCTTATGCCATCGGCGTCGCCCAGCCGGTTTCCATCAAGGTCGACACCCAAGGCACCGGTACCGTGTGCGACGATCAGCTGGCCACCGCCGTACGCGACGTCTTCGACCTGACTCCCAAGGGCATCATCACCAGCCTGGACCTGTTGCGACCCATCTACAAGCCCACCGCCGCCCTGGGCCACTTCGGCCGCGAAGGCTTCCCCTGGGAAGCCACCAATCGCGTGACACAGCTGCAAACCGTCGTCGAGGCCTACAGCGCCAAGGCTTGAGTCGCACTGATGACTCGCCAATCAGCCGCACCCCGCGATACTCATCGCGGGGTGCGGCGCGCCAGGCTCGCTCCTGGAAGCGCTGAGCACCCACTCGGCGCTCCTTCGCGTCGGCTCCAACCGGGTCATTTCAGCAGGAAATCCAGAAGACACCAGCTGACGCGACCCAGATGGAGACAAGGCATGGTCCATTCTTGGCGAGCCTTGCGCGGCCCGGCTGTGCCCGGCCCTGAGTAGTTACTCTGCTCTTTGCTTCTAGTGCTGTGTCCCGTAGATTCCTTGAAGAAGTCGAGGCGCCGTAGTGTAGATGCAAGGCGGGTGACCCGAAGGAATCATTATACCAGCTGGCGGCGCCTGGGGCGAGGAGGCCAACAACGAACGAGGAACGGCCGGGGGCCGTTCCTCGCTGCTGTATTGGGATGGGCGTGTCTTTATTCGACCGCTTCCACCTTGATGTGGTACTGGGTGTCGGCGCTGAGGCCGCTCAGGGTCCAGCTGGTGGTGTCGGCGGGCAGGCTCTCGGTGTCGATGACATTGGTGAAATCGGCATCGCTGGCCCAGGTCACCAGGAAGCTGGATTCGCTGAAATCATCGTTCCAGCTGAGCTGGACGCTCTCGTGCGAAACGGCGATGGCCTCCAGGGTCAGCGGGGTCTCGCCGCCGCTGATGGGGCTT
>CAYONM010000185.1:0-7411 GCA_964405325.1 uncultured candidatus Brocadiaceae bacterium
TCTGCGTCTCTGCGGACTCTGCGTAGACAGACGGTTGGATCTCGAAGTGGAGGCGACTACCGGGAACATCATGAGGCGGTCACACCCAACTGAGCCGAATGCCAAGTGCGGATTTGAACTGTTTCCGAGTACAGTGATGATGACACCTCCTCACGGAAGGCGTCATCACTGCTTGGCTTCAGTCGCGTGCGTTGACTTGGTAAAAATACGTCGTCTCCGGCTCCAGACCGGTGTCGGTGAAACTGGTAGCAGGTGGAATGACGATGAATTCATCGTCGCCACCGGCGACATCGAAATTCTGATCCGCAGAACGGATGACCTGATAGTCCACCAATGAGGGATCGGTGATGGCATCCCAGGTGAGCTGCACCGATTCATGGCTGAGAGCGATGGCCTGCAGGTTCTCGATCGGCGGAATGCCAGCGCTGCCCGTGGTCAGGCTGAGCACCGGCTTTTCGCCGGCATCGTCATCCAGCTTGATGGCATTCCATGAATTGCTGGCCGCTCCTTCCATATCCCCACGCAGGAATACATAGCTGTTGGCAGCCAGGTTTCCCGCGCTCCGTTCGCTTTCCAGCCAGGTCGCCAGACTGGCATCGCTGCTGATGTGATGCACGTTCTTCGTTCGATCGGGCGGAAAATCATTGATCACCGGATCGGCAGTGGCGGCGTAATCATCGGCGGAAACCGCATTGCTGGCACTGACCCGCAGACCGTACCAGTCGACAGGATCGCTGTCGCTCCACGAGACGCGAATTACCAGATCCAGGTTCGCAGCGGTGATCGACTGGCCATCGAAATCCGACGGTATCTGGAACACCAGCAGAGCCTTGGTATAATCCGTCTGCTGGAGTTCGCCTATAATCGGACGGCTATCACTCACTGGTGCAACGCCAACGTCCAGATTATAGGATGCGGTTGTTTCCATCGCGTAATCGGCGGCGGTAAGGGCAGCGGTAAGGCCGAACAGGCCGCCGGCAAGCAACAAGCGATACGACATGATGAAACTCCTTGAATAGGGGTGGTAGGATGGGCCTATTCTACGGAGCTTCTCGCACACCTCCTCATCGACTTTCGATGCTGCTCATCGATTTTCGATTATTTCCGCCTGAATCCGCTGCGTCCGCCATGCGATCAGGTGCGCCACCCGTTCGACAGGCGGTGCCGCCTCGCGGTAGGCCGCCAGGGCTGCTTTCGTTTCGCCAGCGAGATCGAGGGCGAGCGCTTGTCCCAACGCACCTGTCCACCAGTACTCGCCCGGATCCGGCGGGCGTCCCGCCAGCAG
Source organism: uncultured candidatus Brocadiaceae bacterium (assembly GCA_964405325.1). Taxonomy (GTDB): domain Bacteria; phylum Planctomycetota; class UBA11346; order UBA11346; family UBA11346; genus CAYONM01. Next base: position 1,286 of record CAYONM010000185.1, read on the forward strand.
GTCCCGGAGATCCTGCTGCGCTTCCATCAGACGGGAGGCCAGGGAGCTCTGCAGACATGCCTGCAGACGCTGCCTGGCCACCTGTCGTTGACCTCGGCCCAGGTCGATCAGGGCTGCTACCAATGCGTAATGCTGTGGCGGAAACTCGCGATTGACCGGCTGATCGTGCAGGCTGTCGATGACCTGCTGCAATTCCTCCGGGGAACTATCTGCTCGCAGCAAGGACTCGTATCGGTAGCGCCATTGTCGCCAACCGCTCGGCGTTGGCATGGTACTGACGCGCACACCGTTGTGGTGTTGCGCCTGCCGCCGCTCTTCCTCGGCCAACAGGCCCCAGATGGATGGCAGGCTGCCGCTGGCATCCATGCCATGCCAGCGCTCGGGGGCTGGATTCCATTGACGGATCAATTGTGGCAACTGCATTGGCAATCCATCGAACAGATTCGGAAGATCCGGCGCCAACAGATTTTTAGCGATGCCGCCGGCCCAAGCGGACCAGAAGGGCGCCAATTCTTCATTACCGAGATGCGTCAGCTCCAGGTGCAACAGCCGGCCCCAATGACGCAGCGCCTGCGCGTAGTCCCGATGCGCAGCCTGCATGCGATGGCGCTCCCTATGTCTCATATCGGTTGGTCGCGGCAAGCCTGTGACGATCCGGTTGAAGAGCAGGAGACGCTGCTCGCGGTCGAACGCGTCGATGACACCGGCTTCGAGCGGAACAGGCAGGCGTCCGCTGCGTCGCCAGCTGTCGTCATGCTCCAGCAGCAGCAGCATGGCCGCTAGACGCCATCCCGGCGCTGCGTCGGTTTGATGCAGCACCTGGCTCCAGAGGCGCTGCGCCTGCTCGACATTGCCGAGACCCGCGTGGCAACGGCCAGTCTGCACCGCGAGCCATGCCTGACGATCAGCGGACAGATCCTGCACAGCCACGCTGCGATAGTCATTAAGGGCCTCCCGATAGAGACCTGCCGCAAACAGGCGATCGATGCTGTGGCCCAGGTCGACCAATGGCGGGAGGCCGAGGCGGTCGATGCGCAGATCGTCGATACGGAGGTCGTTCAAGGCGGTGTCGAAGCCGAAACGCTCCGGACGTCCAGGTCCGATACCGAAGGGGTCACGATAATCCACGTACACGTGATCATCGATCGCGAAGCGAAGCCGGTCGTCCACCACGCTCAGCTCGAAGCGGTACCAACGCCCGGGGCGTATCGGTTCGGGCAAGCGGGCGCTGCGAACCATGAGCGATGTGCCGAAGCGTTGATCCGTCACGCAGATCAGATTGGGATCATCGAATCCGCCGACGTGGATCATGTAGCCATCCTGACGGCTCGATCCTAAAATGACATTGAGGTTGGCGTCGCTTTCCACCCCGCATACCCGCCAACTGGCTCGGAAATCACGACCGAGCAGGCGTTGGTACAGCAGGGTGCCGGCACCGCGCCAGTCTCCCAACCAGCGGCTGCGCAGCTCGCCATCAACCACATGCCACGGGCAATCGTCCCGGCCGACTGTTCGCTCCTGTCGAAACCGCTCACTCCAGAGGGGCCAGATACGCGCATGCCATTGCTCGGGATCGAGCGATCGATCGAAATCCTCGTGCAACACCGGCTGCCACTGGCGCCGCAACAGGCGCACGTGGCGTTCGAGCAGCACGGCGAATGTCGCCGTCACCACCAGCGCCGTCACCACCACCAGCAGGCTCCTGGGATGACGACGCCCCCAGCGCCACAGCTGCCGCCCCGGCCCCTCCCGCAGCACGCTGACCGGCTCATCCTGGGAAAAGGCGTACAAGTCACTGGCGAGCACGGTGGCACTCTGGTAGCGGTGATCGGGATCGTGCGCGAGACACCGGTGGAGAATCAGGCGCAGCGCCCGTGGCGGCCGCTCGGGTCCGAGCAGCATCCGCAGGCACACGCCGAGCGCGTACAGGTCAGCCGCCGGACTCGGAGCCCGCCCGGCCAGAAGCTCCGGTGCCGCCACTTGCGGCGTGGAACGACCGCTGCCTTCCGGGGCGTCGCGCCAGACCGCCTGACCCCAATCCACCAGAACCGCCGAGGCCCCGTCCGGCAGCATGATATTGCCGGGACTGACATCGCCGTGCACCACGCCTTGGGCATGGGCCTGCGCCAGGGCCTCGGCAATGGGTGCCAGCATGGCAGCCGCCTGCCGGGGTTGCGCCCATTGCTGGGCATCGATGCGACACTGCAGGCTCCGGCCCGGAACGATGGGCATACTCAACCAGCACAACTGCTCCACCTCGCCCGCTCCCAGGAGCATCGGAATGCTGGGATGTGACAGCCGCGCCAGCATGGTCCGCTCCCGCTCCCAGGCTTTCCGTGTCGTCGGATCGCTGCCGTCCATGACCTTGCAGGCCAGATCGCGGTCCAGGACGTCGTCGTGGACAGCCAACATCCGGGCCAGAGCGCCACTGCCGAGACGATCCAATACCCGATAACGCGGGAGATGCTCCTCGGCGTTGAGCAGGTCCTCGATGCTGCCGTCGTCCAGGTCGATGGGGTCCAACTGGTCTTCTGCGGTGGCGCCGCGCTGCTCCGCGGCGCGTATCTGCAGCCGGATGAGACCCTCGCCTGCCGTCATTCCTCACCCAGGGGCACACTTCGGCTATTGCGATAATCGGTCGGCGTCATGCCGGTGGCGGCCCGGAAGGCGGCACCGAAAGCGGCACCGCTGCTGTAGCCCAGACGAGCCGCTATGCTGCTGACATCCAACTGCGCATGCCGCAGCAGACCCGCGGCGCAGCGGATGCGTCGCTCCTGCAGGTAGCGCCCGGGGCTGGTCTGCAAACGGTCACGGAAGAGCTTGCCCAGATGTGCCCGACTGACGCCCAACGCACTCAGCACTTCGCTCAGACTGCGATCACCCTCGGCCGCCTCGTTCAAGGCGTCCACGGCCCGGCGCAGCAGATCGGAGCCTTCCTCGACGGCGGCATCGGTCTGCAGATTGTGCTCGACCACGTTGGCCAGGACTCCGGCCACCAGGCGCATGGCCTGGGCCAGACCGAGCCCGGCACCACGCCCTTCCGCCAAGGCTCCCAATTGTCGCAGGGCCCATCCCGAGGCGGGCAGGCCGAACACCGGCAGGCGCTCCTGCAGGTCCTGGCTCAGGGCATCCAGGCCGACGTAGGCGAAGGCGAGGATGCCCCAGTCCATGACCTCGTCGTCCTGCAGATGCAGGCGGTTGTCGGGAAACTGCCGCAACAGACAGCTGCCCTGCTCCAGATACACGACCTCGCCATCCAGGCGCAGCGGTAGCGTACCCCGCTCACACGCCAGCAGCAGCCAGGTCCGACGATCCCGAGCCGAAAAACACCCATGTGGCAGCAAGCGGCACTGCTCGCTGTTGACGCGGGTGATCCACAGCGGTGCTGGCAGATTGATGAGCTCCGGCAGCCGGTCCTCATCAATATTCAGAACATGTTTCGTGGCATCGCCGACATGCATCGGGCCTCCATGAACAACCGCTCAGCCAGAAGGATGCGCGATTCGAGCATACTCCGTAGAAGGATGCCTGATGTCGGGATTCCGCGACGCACTGGCAGAATCCTGCGATGCATTGCTGCGGCATGTGCCTGCCGGAGGTACTCAGCGAGCGGACTGCCAGGCGGCGCGACGGAATTCGCGGGGGCTCAGGCCGCAGCGCGCCTTGAAGATGCGCGCGAAATGCTCCTGGCTGGTCCAACCGCAGCGCTTGGCGACAGCGCCGATGGCCTCCTGGCCATGACCGAGCAGATGCCGCGCCTGCTCCAGACGCAGGCCTTCCAGATAGCGCATGGGGCTGGTGCCCAGAGCCTGCTGGAAACGGTGTGAAAAGCGACTGGACGAGAGACCGCACAGATCTGCCAGTCCTGCCAATGCGAGTGGCTGCTGCAATTGCGCGCGCATGGCGTTGAGCGCCGGCAGCAATTGCGCATCGTCGACCTGACTGCGCTGCTGATCCTGGCTACGGGCCAGCAACAGGATGGTGCGCAGCAGCGACAGACAGATATTGGTACGATCGGCAACGTCCGGAGCCAGCTGGCAATCCAACAGCGTCCGCACCAGGTTGTCCAGACGATCGCGGGCTGGGCCCTCGGGCACGTGCAGGAGCCGTACCGGCCCCAGACGCCGACCCCACTGCAGCAGCTCTGCTGGCTGGCTGCCCTCCCGGAAGGCGCACCAGATCCGATGCCATGGCAGATCCAACCCACGCAAACGGGACGGACAGGCCGGTGGCAGCAGACGAAGATCGCCCGCTGCCAGCGTATAGGAATATCCGTCAGTTTCGCATGACCCGCGTCCCGACTGCACCCAGGTCAAATGCCACTGCTCCCGCAGGCCGGTCGTCAACCCATCATCGGCACTATGCATGGAAGCGATGGCGAGCAGCAGTTACGGCCAGTGCAGAAGGGAGGCATGCATGGGCTCCCTTGTAGCACGATACATCAACAAACAATGTAGACCGTCCCTGGCATGTACCGGTGCCGCTGCTATCCTGATTCAAGCCGGAAACGTTGACGCGGCACAGACGCTCATGCCTACGAGGACCTGTCATGACCACGATCCACCTGTTTCTCCTCCTGCTGTTGACCAGCATCGCCTGCGCGGCCCAACAGCCTCCGAACATCGTCATCATCCTGGCCGATGACGCCGGCTATGGCGACCTGAGCGTCTACGGGGCCGAGCACTACCAGACGCCGCACCTGGACCGCCTGGCGGCCGAGGGCATGCGCTTCACCGATGCCCACTCGCCCAGCGCCGTCTGCACCCCCAGTCGCTATGCCCTGATGACCGGTCGCTACGGCTGGCGCTCCTGGACAGGTGGCGACGTTGTACAAAGCAACGACCCGCTGCTGATCGAGGCTGATCAGATCACCCTGCCGATGGTCCTGCAACGAGCCGGCTACCGCACCGAGATGGTCGGGAAATGGCACCTCGGCTTCGGCCGGCAGGGCAATCCGAATTTCGATCCGGTGGCCGGCATCGATTGGAACGGCACCATCGCGCCAGGACCGCTGGAATGTGGATTCGATGGATTCTACGGCATCCCGATGGTGGGTCAGCATCCCCATCTCTACATCCGTGACCACAGTGTGGTTGGCATCGATCAGCTCGACAAACGCATCAGCTTCATCCCGGATCAGAAGCGACCGCAATGGAACGTGCCTTGGTATCAACGCCCGACGGTGCGATCCCTCAAAGGGCCCTGGTTCGAATGGGCAAATGACGAACCCATCTCATACCAACATCCCGATCTGGCGATCCATCTGACCGAGGAGGCCGTATCGGTAATCGAAGCGCAGAGCAGCGACCAACCCTTTTTCCTGTACTTCGCGCACCGCAATCCGCATGTGCCCTGGATCCCCAGCGAACGCTTCAAGGGAACGACCAGCTTCGAAACCGATACCGCGCAGCGCTATGGTGAATTCATGGTGGAATTGGACTGGTCGGTCGGCCAGGTCATGGCTGCACTGGAGCGCACAGGCCTGGTGGACGATACCCTGGTCATCTTCTCCAGCGACAATGGTGGCGCACTCTATTACTATCCCTTCGACTACGCCGAACGCGAGGGTCACTATTGCAACGGCCCCCTGCGCGGCCAGAAGACAGATGTCTACGAGGGTGGCCATCGGGTGCCATTTATCGTCCGCTGGCCTGGCGTGGTCGAAGCCGGCAGCTCCAACGACAGCCTTATTGCCAATGTCGACTTGCTGGCGACCTTCGCCGAACTCTTCCAGGTCGAGCTGCCGACGAACGCGGGGCCAGACAGCATCAGCTTCCTCGGACAGCTGACCGGCACGAACCAGCAATCGGCACGCAGCCATCTGATCGTCGACTCCCCCAATGGCCTGCTGGCAGTGCGCAAGGGTCCCTGGAAATACATCCCCGCTCAGGGGCAAGGCGGATTCCGCTGGCAACCCTACGAGTTGGATTACAGCCAGGCGCCGGCACAACTCTACAACCTGGACCGGGATCTGGCCGAGACCGAGAACCTGTTCTGGGAGCAGCCGGAGATCGTACGGGAGTTGCACGCGTATCTGGCCGAGCAAGCCAAGAACCGGGATCCGGTGCCGCGCTTCGAGTAAGGTATAGCTGCGGCAACCATTGCCTGGTACTTTTTTGCAGCTGG
>CAYONM010000186.1:0-7371 GCA_964405325.1 uncultured candidatus Brocadiaceae bacterium
GGCGGTGCCGCTGCCGGAGTCGAACCGATTCCAGGCATTGCCGTTCCTGGATCCACCCCGGCGGTCTGGGGCGCGGATTTGGCAGGTGTCTGCAACGTCATGCGATCGACAGCCACTTCTGAGCTCACGCCACCGAACGGGGCGGCGGCAACGCGCGCCCGCTGCTCGACATCCTGACCGACCACCGCCCGGGAGCCGGGCGATGGAGCCGGGAGGGTGGACGTGTTGCCTGGCGGCACGGACCGCTGACATGCTGCCAGCAGCAGGATCGTCATGAGTCCGGAGCATCGCCTCATCGTTCGGCTTCCACCTTCACGTAGTACAAGCGCTCTGGCTGGAGGTCGCGAATACGCAAGCTGGTCTGCCCAGGCGGACAGGCGTGACTGCCATGATCCATACTGAAGAGGGGATCGCTGGCCCAATGCACGGTGTAGGCGCTGGCGTTCGGAATGCTTTGCCAGAGCACATGCAGTTCCTCGTGGGATTTGACCTGCACCTGCACGCTCAGGCCCCCGCTCGGCAGATAGGTGATGGGGCTGACGTAGACCTCTGCCTCCAAGATCGGTCCGTGGCTCTGCCCGTCGGAAGCATGCGCGATGACGCGACTGGTCCCCAGCGGGGCATCGGCCCAGATCCAACGGTATGGCTCCTGGGTGAGGGTGGCCAGATGCTGCAGCTGCGGAAAGCGTCCGTCTTCATCCGGCATGCGATAGAAGTCGACAGTGACGTTGTCATTATCCGGGTCATGCACCGCTACCGCCAGCTCCACCTGATCATGGCTCTGGTAGTCGATGCCGGCGACGGGGCTGAACCAGCGCAGGCCGGGCGCCTGATTGCCGTCGTGGTGATCCGCCAGGGCGGTGATGGTGGTGGCGTCGAGGGCACCCGCAAAGAGCGCCACCTGATCCAGACAGCCGCTGAAGCCGTCGACGACAGCCCCCTGCTGGACCTGCCCCGCCAGGCTGAAGGCGGCGCGGCTCATATCCAGGCTGGCCGGCACCCCGTTGGTACGCTCCGCCACCTGGGCACCGTCCAGGTACAGGGCCAGGCGACCAGCCACGCCGTCATAGACGGCGACCACGGCATGCCAGCCGGGACTCAGGGCACTACCGGAATCCAGCGTGATGGCGCCGGCACCGTCATCCACCAGCCATTGCAACGCGCCCTGTTCGCAGCGCAGGGTCCAACCACGGCCGGCGGCATCCCGCAGAGCGGCGACCACACCGCTGACGCTGCCGTCCAGCTTGAGCAGGCCGCTCACGCTCAAGCCGGTCTGCATGTGCTCGGGCAGGGGATGGGCATCGGCATGCAGCAGAGCGCCGCTACCGCTGGTGCCGATGCCACGGTCCAGACGTCCATGGATGCTTGCCACGCTTCCGATCGGCTCCAGATCGAGGCGGTAGGCCTGCCGGTCCAGACGACGGCCGCTGGCTTCGTCCAGGTCCCAGGCCGCCAGCACCTGGCCGAACATGTCCGGAATGGTCAGGGTGATGGTCTCGCTGCTGCTGGCCATGCCGTCGCTCACCGTCAGGTGGAGCCAGTACTCGCCTGGCATGTCCAGGCCGCTGATGTGCAGGGGATTGGCCAGAGTGGAGGCATCGTGGCGAAAGGTCCAGGTCGGTGAGCTATGGGCGAACCCCTCCGGGTAATTGCTCAGTCGCCAATCGTAATGCAAGGCCGCCGGACCGTCATCGGGATCGTCCACCACCGCCGGCACCGTGACCGTGGCCAGGCCGGGAATCGCGACGATACCGGCCTCGGTGGCGGCGACATCGATGATCGGCGCTTGATTGCCGGGCGGCACGAAATGCAGATAGACCGTCGTCGATGGCCCGGTGACGACGCCATCGTCGGCAGTCAGGCTGATGCTGGCGATACCGCTGGCGTCCGCCGGTATCTGCACGGTCAGATCGCGGACACTATTCCATGAGCCCAAAGTCAGGCTGATGACGCTCTGAGGCAGCAGCGCCGGGGTCTCGCTGACCGCAGTCACGGCGATGGTGGACCAGTCAACGATGCTGTCATCGGCCTGCAGAAAGAAGGTCCGTTCCCAGTCTGTGCCCTGTTCCACGTAGTAGTCGTAGACCGTGTGGCTCGAGCCCCAGCCATCGATCACCAACGGCGCCTGATGCGGGGCCGGCTGCGCTGCCACCGTCAGCACGCACGTGCGGCTGGTGCTGCTCAGGCCGTCGCCAACGGTCAGGGTCACGGTGGCGCTGCCGCTGATGGTGGGCGCCGGTTGCAGATGCAGCTGCCGTTCCTCGCCGTCGCCGTGCAGGCTGATGCGTTCCAGCGGCAGCAGTTCCTCGTTGTCGCTGGCCAAGCTGATGACCAGATCGTCGACCGGCAGGTGATCATCGCTGATGGTGACCACAATGGGATCCACCGACGCTCCCTGGTCGACGCTGCGATCCGCCAACTGGCTGCAAGTGGGCGCCTGATTGCTACCGGTCACCTCCACCGAGCGCTGCCAACGAGCCTGCAGCGTGCCGTCGTCAGCGGTCACCGTGATCACATAGCGACCAGGCAGCGCATAGCTGTGACGGTCGTCGCTGTCAGCACTGCCATCCCCCCAATCCCAGTTCAGGGTCAGGGCCTGACCATCGGGATCGACGGCGTCGATGCTGGCGGTCAGCTCCTGACCGACGCTCGCCGGCAAACCGGTCAGACTGATGCCGGTGGCCGTGGGTGCGCTGTCGTCGTCCCGATCCAGCAGCAGGTCGCTGAGGATGATCTGGCCGCTGGCGATGATGTCGCTGTGCAATGCGATGGCCTGGACATCGCTCAGATCGACGGCATCGAAGGCGCTCAAAGGTACACGCACGGGGTAGAGCATCAACTTGGGCCAGTTCTGGTCGCCGGCGGCCTCACGCGGATATCCGCCGGCCGCACTCCAGTCGCTGAGCCGCAGACCCTGCTCCTGGCCATTGCCGTCACGGATCACCACATGCAGATCCTGAGCCTGGTCCACGGCATTGCCGGCGTGGACGAAGACCACGCCCAGGCGGAATTGCAGATGCGTCAAGGCGCTGCAATCCTGGTAGGGGGCGGGCACGTCGTTGCGCCAGACACCGTCGACATCGGTCCAGGTCAGGACCACCTGGCGCAATCCCGGCGGCGAGTCATCCCAGTGCACCTCCTGATACGAATGCGCGTAGCCCTGCTTTTCAGGATTGATCAGATGGTCCGGTTCCGGTTCGCCGCCACCGATGGTGCTGGCGGTCATGGCGCCGTCGTCGCTGACGGCACCGGCCAGATCATTGCTGGTGATGGCATCCAGTTCGCGGGTGCCGTTGACCACCAGACGAGCGCTGCGGGGCGGCTGATACCCCAGATGCAACTCACCCTCGGGCAAGGTGGCGCCCAGGCTCGCCGGATCGATCAACTGCGGCAGCCAGCGCTGATCCGCCAGCAGATACTGACGATAGAAGGCCCCCAGCCAGGCCGCCGCGAGCTCGCGCTGCTGCTCGCCCTCGATGGCGTAAGCCACATCCGCCGGCGCATCGTCCCAGGAACCAAGCGCGAATACGCTCGGATCCCAGTAGCTGTTGAAGAAATTATGATTGCCGCCCATGATCACCGCCAGATGCCGCGGGCTGGGATCGATGTGTCGGAAATCGTCGAAATAATGCATGCCGCCGATGTCCGTGACATCGCCGTCCAGATAGCCGGTGATGAAGGCCAACGGCATGCCGTGGAATTTCGCCCGCCGCCAATTGGTCGGCGCGATCAAGCCCACGGCGCGGACAGCGGAGTCCAGGCCGTCCATGCGCAGCATGTCGACAAAGCTGGCGATGCCGGCGCCACCGCGGCTGTGCCCCAACACGCCGATCCGCGTACAGTCCACCCGTCCCTGGAAGCGCGTCCCGAAGGGCGCCGCACCGCTGCTGGCCAGGGTCCGCCAATAATCGTAATGCGCGCGCAGGAGATGCGCCCGATCGTGACTCCCGCCATCGGCCTGACTGCTATCGTGCAAGACCATGCCGTTATGCCGCACCGACACCACAAAGCAGCCGTGGCTGGCCAGCAGATCGGCCAGCCAGGCGTAGCCGCGATGATTCGGCAGGGAGATCTCCCCTTCTGCCGGCGGCCACCACTGCCCGCTGGTACCTGCCACCGGATCGTAGGTGCTGGCATGCCGTCCGTGCAGGATCAGGAGCAGGGGGAATGGACCCGCCTGCAATTCCGCCGGACGGGTGATCGCGGCGGTGAATTCCACATCACCCGGCAGATCGGGATGCGACCAGGCGCTATCGCCGTAATCATAGCCATCGTGCACCACCGAAAAGGGCCCTGGTAGTGACGGATCCGCCGCCGATAACAGGCAGATTGTCAATATCCAGATGTGTAGCGTCCGTAGCATGCGCCGTGTCATGACGGTCTCCTCGTGCGCAGACATGGAATGCTCAGCACCAGGAGCACAAGCCAAAGCCATCTAGATGTAGAATCAGCGTACCGGACACCATGCCAAAGGCGGACGGTTGTTCAGGCGAGCGTACCCAAGCGTGAGACCGGCCGATCGAGGTCCGAGCCGGACTGGCAGGAGAAACCCCACTACCATTACCGTTTTTTCCAAACCTGTTAATGCCGTTCTTCACGGAGACCGCTGGCGATCCGATGGCTTCAGTTGTAACCGAACGCGTCGTAAAAGGCAGGAGAACGAGCCATTCGGTAACAGGAGGTCACGATCATACCCTCAGGAATTGCCTCCTGGCGCCCTATTGATCCTGCACCCTCGTTGGCGATGGCGGTCACTCGCCAGGCGGGATCGCGCAGCAACTCGCAGGCCTGCTACCAACGCGTTTTCGGCCATGCCGGTGTCGGCATGGCCGAATGTGTGTCTGGTGCGCGGTTCCAATCTTGAAACCAGGAAATCGTTCATATCCAGAGTCAGCTTGCTAGGATCACTAGGACACCGAATGATCAGGAGGCCCCATGGATCGGACTTCATTCCCTCGACTGTGCCAGTTGGCATCGATCATCTACTTCCTCGTATTTCTGCAGGAGACCATCATGAGCTTCGAGCGCCCCAATGTGCTGATTGTTTTGACCGATGATCAGGGACTCGGTGACTGTTCCTTCTACGGCAATCCGGTGCTGCAGACGCCGCACATGGACGCGCTGGCGCGGGGTGGGGTGCATTTCGATCAGTTCCATGTGACCGCCATGTGTACCCCGACCCGTGGTGCCATGCTCAGCGGCGTGCATCCGTTGAGCAACGGTGCCATGGATACCAAGAATGGCCGCCACAGCCTGCGTCCAGACCTCCCAGTGCTACCGCAGAGCTTCCGCGAGGCCGGCTACCGCACCGCCCTGATCGGCAAGTGGCACCTGGGTCGCAATTGGCCCAATCGGCCCCAGGACAAGGGCTTTGAGCATTTCCGTGGCTTCTATGGCTTCGGTCCAACCGGGATCAGTTCGCGCTGGAACAACGACTACCAAAATATGTGGTTGATCGACGAACAGGGCAATGAGCAGCAGAGCAAGGGGTTCTGCACCGATGCCTTGTTCGACGAGAGTCTGGCCTGGATGACAGATTGCGCGCAGGCGGGGGAACCGTTTTTCTGCCTGCTGGCCACCAACGCGCCGCATTTCCCCTTCTGGGGTCCCAAGGACCTGGCAGCGAAATACGCCCAGACCAAGAATCCCGAATTCTTCGCCATGATGGACAATCTCGATCAGAATCTGGGACGACTGGAGACCTTTCTGCAGGAACGGGACCTGGTTGAAAATACAATTGTCATTTTCATGAGTGATAACGGACCGGTTGGCGGCAAGAGCACCTGGAATGCCGGCATGACCGGCGGCAAGGGCACGCCTTGGGAGGGCGGTCATCGGGTGCCGTGCTTTGTCCGGCATCCGGCCAGCGGCATCACCGGTGGTCGTCAGATCGATGGCCTGGCAGCGGTGACCGACTTGTATCCGACCCTACTGGAACTGTGTCAGATTCCCGGTCCGAAAGCTGCTGATTTCGATGGGATCAGTCTAGCCGGGGCGATGCGTGGTCAGAGCGTGCTGCCGGAGCGACAGCTGACCATGCAGATCAATCGCGGTGAACTGACACCCAAAATGGCGGCGATCATGAAGGATCGTTGGCGCCTGCTCTGGACCGACTCGCTCTACGATCTGGAGCGGGATCCCCAGCAGCAGGTGAATCGTATCCACGAGCACCCGGAGGTCTTCGTCGAGCTCTGGTACGACTACAACATGTGGTACAATCAGCGCCGGCATCAGGCCGAGGAGCGGCTGCCGGAGCACATCGGGCAGCCGCAGCAGGAACGGGTCGTGTTGGATGGCAGCCACGCCATGGATGGGGAGGACGGCCATGTCAGCGTTCGTCAGGCCAAGAAATTGCAGGGCAATTGGTTGGTCGAAGCGCATCGAGCCGGCCGGTACCGCATCAGTCTTCGCCGCTGGCCGGTGGAATCGGGCTTGGCCTTGGATGCCGGTTGTCCGGCCTTTGAAACCGCCTGCAGTGGTCCGGCCCTCCCGGCCGGTCAGGCTCTGCCGATAACTGGCGCCAGCCTGGAGGTGGATGGTTTTCTATACCGGCAAACACTTGCTAACGATCCGCGCGCGGTGCATTTCGAACTGGAATTGACCGCCGGCCGGCACGAATTGCGTGGCCTGTTGTTGGATGCCGAGCAGCGCGCGATCGCCAGTGCCTATTATGCCGAGGTGCAGCTGCTGGCGACGGACTGAAGCTCGGCCGGCCGACGTGATCCATAGATCAGATTCGCCGTCCGAAAGCTGGAGAAAGCTGCCAGGGAAAGCTGCCATAAGCGGAGAAAGCTGCAGAGTAAAATGCCATGCACAGATATATCCCGAGAAAGCTAGAAAGCTGCGAAAAGCTGCGAGAAAGCTGGACACAGGACTTACAGCATGAGACTCAGTACCAGCCGGAAGAAAAAGCGTCATGCCCGTGCCTCGTCGGAAGCAGTTTGATCCGTCCAACCCACCGTGGGTGCATTGCGTCTCTCGTTGTGTTCGTCGAGCGTTCCTGGCTGGTCAGGATAACGAAGGTCGCGATGTTGGGCATCGTAAGCGATGGATCGAACGACGTTTACGACTGCTGTCCCAGACTGCTGCGTTTGATGTCGGGGCGCTGGCCGTACTCAGCAATCACATCCATGTTGTCGGACGTGTTCGTCCTGACCGTGCGCGGCAGTGGTCTGCCCGGGAAGTGGTACGTCGTTGGCTGATGATTTGGCCAAAGGAACGGGGGTCGATGGTCGTCCGGTGGAGCCCAGGCCAGAAGTAATGGACGATCTCGTGGCCAATACAGCGCAGGTGGAAATCTGGCGTGAACGATTGGCTGATCTCGGCTGGATCATGAAAGCGCTGAAGGAAGACATCGCGAAACGAGCGAAC
>CAYONM010000187.1:0-7369 GCA_964405325.1 uncultured candidatus Brocadiaceae bacterium
AGGGTGCGGAAAGAAATAAACGTTACAGATCGCGCAGAGATTTTGTCGATCCTTCAAGGCGCGAAGAACCACAGATTCTGTCACCTCTTCCTATGCCGCTTGCGCTCCCCTGCCAGGACGTGCAGATCAGAAAACAAGCCAGACACAGGCCACCATGCTCAGCAACCACAACACCAGCACGATGCCGGCACCCAGGCGACTGGACGGCAACACCACCACCTCCTGCTCGGCCTGCGCGTGTTCCTGCCAAATCGATTTCGGAATGGCGAGGTAAAACGCCAACAGGAGCAGCGGCAGCAGAATCGCGTCGTCGAGATAACCGAGCACGGGAATGACATCCGGGATCAGATCGATAGGACTCAGGGCGTAGACGATCGCGACATAACCGATCAGCTTGGCCAAACGGGGTATTCCCCGGTCCTGCAGGCATCGGTACCGTTGGACCAGATGATTCCTGATCTTACGCAACAACATGGCGGTTCAATTCTGCCCCGGAAACTGCGGATAATACGCCGCTTTACGGATGACCGAAGGCACGAGACCCAGCGTCACGGTAATCGCGACCACGGCGATGGCCAAGAGCACCAGTACGGCATCATAGTTGCCAAGTTCGGTACCGAACAAGGTCCACTGCTGCGCGAATAATCCCATGCTCACCAGGCGCGAACCGAGGAAGGCGGCCAGGGCGACGCCGGCCTGCTGCAAGGTGGTGAGGGTGGCAATGGCTAGGGCCTGGTTGCGCTCCGGAGCCAGGCCCATCACCTCGCTGGTGATAGCGATGCCGGAAGCCGCACCCACCAGGCCCCAAGCCAAGCTGATGGCACCGAAGGTGACCGACAGGGACCAGGGACTGAAACCACGCAGCAGGACCAGCGCCAAGAGCAAGGCATACGCGAGATGCGCGACCAAAAACACCGAGCGGCAGCCGTAGCGGTCCACCAAGCGACCACCAAGCCAAAATCCAGCCATGGAACCGATGGCCAACATGATGCCCATAGACACCACCTGACTGTCGGAAAAGTCCAAGGTCTGCTTTTGCACCAGGCCGAACAGCCACGGACACGCGCCGGTGCAGGCGCTCAACAGGAACAGGTAGGAGCCAAGGGCCAGATAATCCGGCAGGCTCACCAGCCAACGCAAGACGCTCAGCAGACTTTCGCCGGCCTCGCGCCGGGTGGTGCGATCGGGAATGCCGCGATAGATCAGCCAGCGCAGCACCAGCGCCGCCAGAATCGCCGCAAAAATGACGCGGTAGACCAGCAGGCCTGATTCGTCGGTCAGCAGATAAGCGAACACACAACCCACCGCGATGCCCACCGTCTGCCAGCTCATACGCAGGCGAGCAAAAAAACGGCCGCGCTCGTCAGGGTCCACCAGGGGCCGTAGCAGCGCAAACCAACCGGAACCGAACAGCCCCTGGCCCAGACCATGCAGACCGATGGCCAACACCAACACCGGCAGCAACACCTCGGCCGACACAAAGGACGCGAACAGGATCAGGCTGAAAGCCGACAAGATGCAGGCGATGCCAATGCCACCCAGCAGCCGGACCCCGACCCGGTCACCGAGATGCGCCAATGGGATGGTGCTCAGCGCGTTGATGATGTTAGGCAGACCCAGCAGGAACAAAATCTGCTCACCACGCAGCCCCAAACGGGTCAGGTAGGCCAGCAAAAGGCCATTCTGATAGACCAGCATGGGCAGCACACCCACACACTGAGTGAAGATGACGCGTCGCTGGGCGCGACGCTGGTCGACCGGATTTTCGGATGGGTTCATGGCAGGTCTCAACAGCGGCCGCTGGTCAGGCCGGTGAGGTGCTCAGCCTCCCGTGTGAAACGCTTATCGTCAACCACCCGGCCTCCCCAACCTGGAATGGGCTTATTGGATCGATACTTGCCATTGCCCGACAATCAGCTGAAAGGACCCTTCGCCCATGCTGCGTATCGCCCCCTGGGGCTGGCCGATCATTGCCAGGAGTCTTCCCCTGTTGGCGGTGATGGGCGGCCTGCTTTCCTTCACCCCTGTCTGGTGGTTGGCCTGGCCCATCCTGCTGGCCCTGGCGGTCTTTATCATTGCCTTCTTCCGCAATCCCGAGCGGCAAACACCAGGCAGCCCCCGCGATCTGGTCTCACCAGCCGATGGCGTGGTGGCCGATATCACCCGCATGGAACAAGCCCCCTGGCTGGACGAACCGGCCATGCGCATTGGGGTCTTCATGTCGGTGTTCGATGTGCATGTGAATCGCAATCCGGTCGCTGGCACCGTGCTGCATCTGGCGCATCAGCCTGGCCGCTTTTTGGACGTCCGCCATCCCGACGCCAGCGAACAGAACGAGCATCAGGACATCGGCATCCAGCTGGATCCTGCGGTGCTGCCGGAAGGCCGCATCCTGGTGCGACAGATCGCGGGCCTGGTGGCACGACGCATCGTCTGCCCACTCCAGGTTGGGGATACCTTGCAGCGCGGCACCATGTTCGGCATGATCCGTTTCGGCTCCCGCCTGGAGCTGTGGTGGCCCGAGCGCTACGCGCATCGCATTCAGGTCGAAGTGGGACAGCGGGTGCAGGCGGGCGCCACCATCCTGATCAGCTTGGAAGCACCATGAGCACCAGTCATAGCCGCCTGCAATTTCCGGAACGCATTCGACGCCTGAAAACCCTACCCGTGCTGCCAACGATCTTGACCTCGGGCAATGTCGCCTGCGGCGTCACTGCCATCATGTGCGCAGCGCACGATAAACTGCTGCTGGGCGCGGTGCTGATTTTCGCCGCCATGCTCTGCGACCTGCTCGATGGCAAGGTGGCGCGACTGACCCATACCGAGGGTGCCTTTGGCGCCGAACTCGACAGCCTGGCCGACATCGTCTCCTTCGGCGTCGCGCCGGCCATGCTAGTGCATCGCTTGGTACTGGAAAAACCCGGCGTGTTCGCGCCGGAGGAACGACTGATCTGGCTGGTGACGGTTTTTTATGCCGTGATGGCGGCGATCCGCTTGGCCAAATACAACGTCGAACACGAAGATGGCAAAGCAACCACTCATTTTTCTGGACTGCCCTCGCCAGGCGCCGCCGCGCTGCTGTGCGCCTGGGTGATCGCCTACGAGGAATACCTGCCGGTCGGTTCGTCGCCGCTGCTGGAACAAACGGTCAAATTGACCCTGGTGGGAATCACCACCTGGTGCGCCATCCTGATGGTCTCCAACGTCCCCTTCCCGCACATCGGTAATACGCTTCTGGGTCAACGCTTGTCCTTCCGCCGTGCCATGCTGCTGATACTGGGGATTTTTCTCGTTTTTTGGAAGCCGGTCATCCTGCTACCGATCCTGACCACCAGCTACGCCCTGTACGGTTTCATCCCCTCGCTCTGGCGTGCCTGGCATCGGTGGATGGCCGGCAAAGCCCTGCTGGATGAGGACGAGGACGAGGACGAGGACGACCTGGCCGATTTCGATGACGAGAAACGGCAAGGGTCCGCCTGAGCGTGGCCATCACCCCAAACGCTGCCCATCCCTACGGCCCAACCTCGGCGACCCGCCTGGCGGGGCATTTCGATCTGGACCTGCAGCAAGTGCAGGAATTCCTGGATCAGGGGATGCCCGGCAGCCTGGAACGCTGCGATCCCTTTCTCTGCTACAATTGGCTGTGCCGGCAACGCCTGGACGCGGTCCCGGCCCTGGCCCGCCGCTGGCGCACCTTTACCAAGTGGTTCCAACCGCACCTGCAGGGGGAACGGGAATCACGTCGCGTCACCTGGCAACGCCAGCACGCCCTGTACCTGCCGCAGGCGGTGAGCAATCTCCGCTGGGCCATTCCACAAATCGCAGCCAGTAGCCATCAGGTGGTCGAAAAAAACGACACTCCACTTGCCATTCTTGCCGACCACGCCAGCGCCAGCGGCCTGGTGCCGGTGGGCACATGGCGCCGCCAGAATGCCGCCTGGCGCTTGGACCAGCAGCAGGCCACCCCGGGCCTGCAGATGCGCCAGGAGCTGCAACTCGTGGTGCACAGTCAGACGGTACTCAGCCCCGACGACGCCGAGCATACCACCCTATTGCACCTTCTTGAACCACTCGTTGCTGGTTTCCGCTACGGCTACCGGCAGCACCAGCTGGACGACCGTCTGCCAGCGGCGCAGGCACGCTATCCCGATGGCAGTTGCCTGGACTGCGCGCTGCTGGCCCAGGGCCTGCTGCGCGACCGTGGCTGGAACAGTCGCCTAGTCGCCGGAGTCCTGGCCCATTCGGCCATCGCCAATCCGCATTACTGGCTGGAGGTGCAGTGCGATGCCGGTTGGGCTCCGGTGGATGTCAGCATGGCAGCCATGGCCCGCATGCTGGGCGAGGACTGGCGGGCTTGGCTGAGCGCCTGGGTTGGCAGCTGCGATGCCCGTCGGGTGCGCATCGGTCATACCGATGGCAGCTTCATCGGCCTGCACGAATGCCAGTATGTCAGCTGCGCCCCGGGTGCGGTGGCAGTGGCCGGGGCCGACGGCTGCTGGCAGTCGGCCTGGAACTGCATCGACTGGGTCTGTGGCCTGTGTTCGGATCAATTCCGCTCCGAATGCGTCTGAGCCCCACATCAGAGATCGATTTCGTTCGGTTTCTGCGGAAGGTCGGTGAGCTCGTCCAGACGCGAGCTTGTCCGACCGAGAGGGACCGGAGCCCGGCTGGCGGCTGTGACGGCCGTCGCGAGGGGGTGAAGCCACCGCTGCGGGCAGCCCCGCATTTGTCCTCCCCACCTTTTGCAGGCATACTGCCCCATGAACAAGCCCGAGGAGTCTGACGAAACCGGCGCCCTGTTGCGCAGCGATCGCCTGGAAGCCGTTGGCCAAGGCTCCTCGGGACGGCGTCCGGCTCGCTACGAACCCATGGGCCTGCCTGGCGACGACACCGGTACCGTAGCCAAGACCCACCCCGCCGCCGATGACAACGGCACCGATGCCAAAACTCGCACCAATCCTGATGATGGCAGCTCGCGGCGTCAGACCTTTGGCGGCATTTCCAGCGCCAATCCGATCATGCCCACCAAACGCCAGTGGAATTTCTGGCGACGGCTGCGTTTACCAGCCAATGCCTTCGATCCCGAACATCGCACGGTGCGGGTGGCGGACCACAGCACCTGGTTGATCTGGCTGGGCCTGGGCCTGCTGGCGGCGTTGATCGGGCAGGCGGCCGGCGTGTACGTGTTCTGGCAAGGCCAGAGCTGGAACGGCGCGTTGCTGTTCACCATTTGTGTCCTGGCTGGCTATATTTTTCCAGCCTTTCAGCGGCACGCCAAAGCGGTGTGGTCGGCCAAGGAATCGCCCTGGACGGCCAATAAACGACTGGCCGCAGAATTGACCGGGCTGTTTCTGGGCACCACCGCGGGTTACCTGGCCGGACCGGTGCTGCTGGGAGCTGAAGGGTATTTTTCCCTGATGGTCGGCGCGCGGGAACTGGGCGATCCCATCGCCCGCCTGGACTTGGCGCCAGTCAAGGAAATATTCGTTCACAACATGCGTGTCTTCGGATTGTTTTTCCTCTTGGGTTTTGTGTTCCGATATCTGGGCATCCTGTTCGCCATCGTCTACAACGCCAGCATCTGGGGCCTTGTGATCGGCGTCTCAGTCATGGCCGATACCACTGCCGTGTACCTGGGCAGCCTGTCGGTAGGCGGACCGGTGTTGGTGCTGCTGCTGCTACCACACGCGATTCTTGAAATCCTCGCCTACGTCCTGGCGGCCATGGCCGGCGTCTTCGTCAGCCGCCTGGTTGGCCGTTACCGCCTGTTCTCGCCAAAACTGACTGGCGTCATGCTGTCCATCTACAAGGTGCTGATCATCGGAATTGCCGTACTCGGCTTGGCGGCAGTGACCGAGGCTTTGATCGATCAGCCCCTGCTGCGGGCGGTGTTCGATCAGAGCCGCATCGCCGCTTTTCCGCCGCCGCCGGAGGGGCTGGTGGAACCGTAGGGCTCCGCTAGTGCTGTGTCCCGTAAATAGCTGATAGAAATCAAAGCGCCGTTGTGCAGATGCAAGGCGCAGGTTCCGAAGGAATGGCAGCGCCATTTCGAGGGTTCTGCAACGCAGCAGACGCCGTGCGAGACAAGCCCATACCCGTCTTTCTTGCTTTGACACAGCACGAGGACGAGCATCTCTTCTGCTAGATGAAATTACATTTCATTACCATGCCCATGCGCCAACATCTCTGGTTTTGACTGGAGATCATCGGCATGCGCACCGAAACCCTGCTGCTGGGCCCTGGCCCGTCCAACGTTCCCGAAACAGTCCGACAAGCCCTGGCCCAGCCAGTGCTCGGGCACCTGGATCCCCGCTTTCTGCAGATGCTGGAGGAAGTGAAAACCCAGCTGCGCCAGCTCTTCCAGACCGAGAACGCGGTCACCTTCCCCGTCTCCGGTACCGGCTCAGCTGGCATGGAAGCCTGCTTGGTCAATCTGCTGGAACCCGGCGACACCATCGTCGTCGGCCAGAACGGTGTCTTTGGTAGGCGCATCGCCAATCTGGCCGAGCGTTACGGCGCTATCGCCATCCGGGTGGAGCAGGAATGGGGTCGGGCCATGGAGTTGGATGCCCTGGCCCAAGCCGCTCGCGCCCACAAGCCGAAGATCATCGCCGTGGTCAATGGCGAGACCTCCACTGGCGTCTACCAGCCCATGCATGGTCTGGCCGAGCTGGCCCGCGAGTGCAGCTCGCTGCTGTTGGCCGACTGCGTCACTTCCCTGGCCGGATCACCAGTGCTGATCGACGAGTGGGGTGTGGATCTGGTCTACTCGGGCACCCAGAAGTGCCTGAACGTACCACCGGGGCTGGCTCCGGTCAGCTTCAGCAACCGGGCGGTTGCGGCGTTTGAAGCCCGCAAGACGCCGGTGCCCAGCTTTTATTTTGATCTCGGCGAGATTCTGAAATACGTCGGCGAAGGCCAGGCCAAACGCGCCTACCACCACACCGCGCCGGTGGGCATGATCGCCGGCCTGCGCGCCGGCCTGCAGGACATTCTGGACGAAGGCCTGGAAGCCCGCTGGCAGCGACACGCCGATGCCAGCGCCTACCTGATCGAACGCCTGCGCAGCCTGGGCCTGGAACCCCTGGTGCCCGAGGCCGAACGCCTGGCCCCACTGACCACGGTCCGCATCCCCGAAGGCGTCGACGAAGCCGCGGTCCGCAGTCAGCTGCTGCAACAGCACGACCTGGAACTCGGCGCCGGCCTCGGCCCGCTGGCCGGCAAGGTGTGGCGGGTCGGCCTGATGGGCATCAACGCCCGACGTGAGGTGGTCGACGAGTTCGTCGAGTGCCTGCAGGGCTGCATGGCCGCCTGCTAAGGGTGCGGAAAGAAATAAACGTTACAGATCGCGCAGAGATTTTGTCGATCC
>CAYONM010000188.1:0-5339 GCA_964405325.1 uncultured candidatus Brocadiaceae bacterium
AGGCTCGCCTCGAACGGGCTCATGTTTCGCGGCTCCGGTCGTGTCATGTGCATCTGCCCATTTTTACACACCTACTACCCATCGGTCCATTGCTGGTGAGCGTGACAACGATTAAGCTGATGCGACACCAGAACGCCAGAACGGAAAACTCACCATGACCGACCGCCCGAACGTCCTCTTCATCACCACCGACCACTGGCCCGGCAGCCTGATGGAGGCGGAGAATCATCCCTGCATCCTGACCCCGACCCTGAATGGCCTGTGCCGCGAAGGCACGCGCTATACCCAGGCCTATGCCGAGTGCCCGGTGTGCGTGCCTGCCAGGCGCACGATCATGACCGGCCTGAGTCCCTATGGCCACGGCATGCGCCGCAACGACTCGATGCCCATGCCGCCGGTACCGACCTTGGCCCAGTGTTTTCGCGACAACGGCTACCAGGCCTACGCCGTGGGTAAATTGCATGTGCAACCCCAGCGGCAGCGCCTCGGTTTCGACGAGGTGCTGCTCGACGAGGAAGGCCGTGCGCAGGAGGGTCTGGGGCCGGATGATTACGAGCTCTTCCTGGCCGATCACGGTCATGCCGGCGAACGCTTCGCCGGCGGCATGAACAACAACGAATACTGCTGGCGGCCCTGGCATCTGGAGGAACGCCTGCACTCGACCACCTGGGCGGCCACACAGATGGCCCGCACCATTCGGCGCCGCGATCCGACTCGGCCTGGCTTCTGGTACCTCTCCTTTTCCCACCCTCACCCGCCGCTCACCCCACCGCGCGATTATCTGGACATCTACCGTGATGCCGACATTCCCGATCCGATCATCGGTGATTGGGTCGGCGATCGCTATTCCGCGAAGGAACTGCGCCGCATCCGCGATATCAGACGAGCCTTCTACGCCCTGTGCACGCACATCGATCACCAGATCCGCGTGGTCATCGGCACCCTGCGCGAAGAAGGTCTGATCGACAATACCATCCTCTGCTTCACCGCCGACCACGGCGACATGCTCGGCAACCAGCACCGCTTCGCCAAGCGCGTCTATTACGAGGACTCCGCCCGGATCCCGATGATCCTCTGGGGAGCGAAGGGCGATGATCGCGTGGTTCGCGGTCGCAGCGACGACCGGTTGGTCGGACAGGCCGACATCATGCCGACTCTGCTCGATCTGGCAGGCCTGCCGATCCCCGAGCATGTCGAAGGGTGCAGTATGGTCGGCGAGACGCGCCACGACTTCATTTTCGGCGAACATGGCGAGGCCGGCGACGGCTCGCGCATGATCCGGACCCAGGACCACAAGCTGATCTACTGGCCACGACAGAACAGCTGCCAGCTCTTCGACATGCGCCAGGATCCGGAGGAATGCCATGATCTCGCCGAAGACCCGACCCACGCCGCCGTGAAACAGGAGCTGGAAGCCATCCTGGTTCGCGAACTCGAACGCACGCAGTCCGTATGGCTCAAGGATGGTCGTCTCGTGGGCGCCCCAGAGGCTCCGCCGACAACCTACACCAATCGCGGGCTCTCGGGGCAGCGCGGATTGCATTTCCCGCCGCCACCGATCAAGGACGTGTCGTGGGGATGAGCATTGGACCCAAGGCTTTTAAGCCATCATTTCTATGATCGAGGTATACCGTGACTATGACCGACTTGAGCATCAGCTTCCACATGGGCGGCTTCGACGTGGACCTGATCCACCGCACCGCCGAACTCGGCTACAATGATGTCACCTTTCAGACCGAAGGTGGCAGCAACCATAATTTGTTGACCGATCTGCATGCACGCGCCACGGCGGCCGGAATTCCCGATCTGCTGCGCAGTCTCGGCATGAGCGCCACGGCCTGGGTGCATGAATTCGATGACAGACGTGCCGGATTGGGCCCGATCAGCTTGGATAATAATGTCCTGTGGGATGATCTGGCGACGCGCTACCGCACAATTTTTACGCAGACCTGCCCCTGGCTGGATCGTCTGGTCCTGACCGTCAGCGAGACGGCGGTCAACTGTACCGATGCCGGCATGCTGGAACGCACCGTCTCCGTCATCGATGGCGTCTGTCGTGAACATGGCAAGCAGCTCCTGCTGCGCAGCTTCGTGCACGATCCGGCGGAGCTGGACCAGGTCCGCGCCGCTATCGAGCGCCTGCCGCCTTCAGTGGCGGTGATTACGAAAATGGTGCCCCAGGATTGGACCATGACCGATCAAATGGATCCGCTCATCGGCAAAGTCGGAACGCGGCCGCAGATCATCGAATTGGATATTTGCGGTGAATATTGGCGCGGCGACCTGATTCCACATTTCAAGGGCGAGTGGCTGGCCGAGCATGCCGCGCGTTGGCAGGACGCCGGCTGCGCTGGCTTGAGCGTGCGCGTCGATCGCAAGCAACGCCCGGGCGCCTGGTGGCAGCCGCAGACCCGCGATTATGCACTGGCTGGTCAGCCCCAGGAGGCCGATCTCGAGGTTCTCAGCCGCTTGGCAAAAAGCGAACCGGATGCGGTGGCCACAGCGGCGCTGAATTGGTCGCGCCGTCACTGCGCGGATGAACCCTCAGCACAGAAATTGGCAAAACTATTGCCGCTCACCGGCCGGGCCCTGCAGGTGGCGACCACCCTGCGCGGCTATCCCTTCAGCATCACCTGGAACCGGGTGCCAGGCGAATGGAGCATGAACAAGGTGCACGGTGCCAAGGCTGAAAGCCGCGCCAGGACCTATGACGACCCTGATGATGCCGAGCATCGCAGCCCCTGGCACGTCAAGAACAGTCCCATGCGTTGGGATCCCGATCGCTGGCCGGAATATCATCTGCTGCGCCGTGGCGCGGCACCGTTTTTAGAAGAGAAACAACGCGATATCGCCAGCATTGTTGCTGAACTGCGCGACGCTCGGGCCGGCATCGACTCCCTGAACCTGACGACGAGCGCCCGCTGCTTCCTGGATTTCATGTTCGACGAGCTGCTCGCCACCACCGAGGCCATGGGCCTTTGTCAATGCTTCTGGCTCGCCGCCAGCCGCTGGCTCTATGCCCATGACTCGGACGCCAAAACCACAGCACGAACCATCGCCTTGGATGTCGATGCTCGCCTGGCGGCGCTCAGCCCCCGCGCCGGCGCGGTGCTCGACTGCGTCCACGCCGGCCGTCATTGGCGGCAATACGGTCTGCAGCACCTGGACATCCACGGCTTCCGCGCCTGGTGCCGCAGCTATTGGTACGATCTCTTCCAGTAATGAGTAGCATTGCTCCTAGACAACATCCTCCTGCTCGCGCAGGCGGCGTTCCAGGGTGCCGGCCGATTTGGTGAAGCGGGCCAGAGCGTAGTAGTAGGGCGGCAGCACCAGCAGGGTGAGCAGAGTCGCCAGGCTTATGCCGCCGATGATCACGAGTCCCAAGGCGATGCGGCCTTCGGCGCCGGCACCGGAGGCCAGACACCGGAGGCCAGGGCCAGGGGCACGGCGCCGATGATGGTGCTGATCGCGGTCATCAGGATCGGACGCAGGCGCCCTCATAATAGAAACACATAGAAACGAAACGCGCCAAGAAACGAAACGCGCCAAGAAACGAAACGCGCCAAGAAACGAAACGCGCCATGCACACATACATCTGGACGCAGGACTTACAGCCTGAGACTCAGCGCCAGTCGGAAGGAGCGTCGTCAGAGGAAGGCCCGTCGGACGCAACGGCTGACACAGTGTAACCACAGCGGCTGTTTCGGATCAAACTGCTTTTCTCTCGCGAGACGCATGTTGAGCATGCTGCTGATGAAAAGCCAGCTTCAAATACAATCAAGCATGTCTCTATTATATCTATTGGACGTGATCGTTTTGGCGACGTTGGTGCTACCTGGCATTTATGCATTTGAGCAAGAACTGTTGGCGATTGCGACCGACGTACAGCGGACCGGAGACTTCCTGCCTGGCGAGCCTCCCAGTCCATAAGCCCTGAAAAGGGCCGCTGACTGACGCCTGGCAAGCGAGGTGCGATTCCGCCGGAGCTGGCTCCCATCCTGCAATGTCTCGATATCGATCACGACAATTGGCTTCCGCCAGTTTCTTGGTGCCGCCATGGGCAGAACAGCGTTAAAAGGTAGTCTGAAGGCCTTGTGCGACAGTACGCCTCTCACACAAGCATTCAGACTACACGTTTGGCCGCCATGAGACAAAATTACAACACCAACCACGACGTCAGCTGCGGCGATGCAAGGCCGTGCCGAAGGCGTCAGCCATGCTGGAGCCCACCATGCGCCGTTACATTTGGACCAGCCTTTTCTGGTTTTTTATCCTGCAGCTCCCACTCGCCTGCAGTGGCGGTGGCAGCAGCGGAGAGAGCAAGCAGGACGACGAGCGTGCAGGCTCGCAGCCAGTTGTGGAATGGCGCAGTCCAACCACGGACGTCGAGCTGCTTCCCGGCGATAGCATCGAGCTGCAGTGGCAAAGCCAGGAGCTTGGCGACCGTCGGCTGGAGCTGGCTTTCAGTGTCAACGCCAGCGTGGCCGATTCTGCTTGGGAGGTCATCGCCAACAACCTGACCGGTACCACCAACAGCTGGACCTGGTCCGCACCCGACCTGGCGACGACCAACGGCCGCTGGCGATTGCGCAGTCTCGATAACGCTGTCGTGGCGCTGTCACCAGCTGGTTTCAGTATCGACAACGACGACGACGATTCCGATGAACCGGTCGGCTCATCCCTCGAACTCACGTCCCCCAATGGGGGGGAGCGGCTGACTGCTGGCAACACGTTCACCATCGCCTGGCGGCATGCGGGCACGGTCGCGGATGGCCTGACGCTGTCTTGGACCGCAGACGGCAACAGCACAGCCCCGGTGTGGAACACCATTGTCCAGAACCTGCCGGCAACCGGCTCCTATGACTGGAGCGTCCCGGACACCGCCACGACCACTGCGCTGATGGCCATCGCCGTTCCAGCCGGCCAACCGAGGGATGAGAGCGATGCCTCTTTCACCATTCTGAGTGAGCCGCCAACCAACCCAGAACTGGCGTTGCTGGCGCCCAACGGCGGCGAGCGCTTCTTCCAAGGCGCGACCATCGAGTTGCGCTGGCAGGGCAGCGACCTGCCCACCGGTACCAGCGTAACGGCGGAGTACAGCCTCGATGCCAGCGCCGACCCCATCAGTTGGACCACCATTGCCGACGACCAGCCGGCGAGCGGCAGCCACGACTGGACCATTCCCACGGATGTGGCCAGCGACGATTGTCTGGTCCGGGTGCGCAGCGGCGAACTGACCGATCAGAGCGATGCCAGCTTCCGCATTGTGCCGCCGTCCGATCCTGAACTGGCGTTGCTGGCGCCCAACGGCGGCGAGCGCTTCTTCCAAGGCGCGACCA
>CAYONM010000188.1:5439-7346 GCA_964405325.1 uncultured candidatus Brocadiaceae bacterium
GGTGCGCAGCGGCGAACTGACCGATCAGAGCGATGCCAGCTTCCGCATTGTGCCGGTCGGCTTCCTGATCCAACAGCCGCAGGCCGGCATAAGTTATGGCAGCGGCCTGCGTACCACCATCCGCTGGCAGAGCGACGGTATCCAGGGTGACATCGATTTGGCCTACACCCTGACGGTTTCGGTCGACGATCCGGAATGGATCACCATCGTCGGCGATGCTCCCAATGTCGGCAACTACGATTGGATCGTACCGGCGACAGCAAGCACCGACTGCGCCATCCGTATCGCCGGTAATTCCAACGCCGTCGGTTGGGTCGAGAGCCGTTCGGCGACTTTCGCCATTGAAAACGCAGGACTCAGTCTGCTGCAGCCGAACGGCGGCGAGTCGCTGCTGGTTGGTGAGGAGTTCGAGATCCGCTGGCAGCGGGCCGGCGTTAGCGCCCCGGTGACCCTCGCCTTCAGCAGCGACGCCGATGCCGGTGAGCCGAGCTGGACGCCCATCGCCACGGACGTCGCCGACACCGGTTCCTTTGTCTGGACCGTGCCCGATACGGCATCGGAAACCTGCCTGATCAGCATTCGTGATCCGGGTGCCGATCTTAGCGACCGTTCCGATGCGATCTTCAGCATCAGCGCGCCCGAAGGTATCTGGTATGTAGACGACGATGCCTCCGCCGGTGGCGATGGCCACAGTTGGGCGAGCGCTTTCAGGCATCCCGAGGACGCCCTCGCCATTACCGAAAGCGGTGACCAGATCTGGATTGCCGACGGGATCTACCGCCCCCGCGGCAACCGCGATCAGCACATCGCCATGGTCAGCGGCGTGGCCCTGTTTGGCGGCTTTGCCGGTGACGAGACCACGCTTAATCAACGCGACTGGCGCCAGCAGCAGACCGTGTTCTCCGGCGACATCGGCACCGTCGGCATCGACACCGACAACAGCCGTCAGGTCGTCCGTCTCTATAACGTCGAGGAGGTCATCATTGATGGTCTGGTGATCACCGGCGGTTACGCCGATGGCGACTTCGAACGCCGCTATGGCGCCGGGATCTACTGCAACAATTCCAACCTCCGGCTGAGGAACTGTCTGCTGATCGACAACCACGCCGATCCCGATGCCGCCGCCGGCGGCACCGGTGGCGGCATCTCTGCCTTCAGCTCCACTCTCGAGATCGTCAACTGCGTCTTCACCGGCAATACGGCACCATTTGGCGCCGGCGTTGCCCTGACCAATGCGGCCGGGCAGACCAACCACGTGATTGGCAGCGTATTCCACGACAACCACGCCCTCTGGGGTGGGGGGGGCATCTCCTGCTTCAGCAACACCACGATCGAGGTGCGTTCCTGCAGCCTGATCGACAATAGGGCCGAGGATGACGACCTGGGCGATGGTGGTGCCATCTACATCAGCAGTGACAGCGCGCTGATCGCCGGCAATACGCTCTTCGCCGCCAACACCGCCACGGAGGCGACCCCGTTGCTATTCCGGGCGGAGACCGGTTCAGCCAGCTTTGCCCACTGCCAGCTGCACGACACCACCCCCTCCGGTCCGGACTGGGATGAGCAGTTCGGCATCGACGATGGCGGCAACATTGCTGCGGTGGAGCTCAACCTGCACGACCTTGCGACCCCCGCCGGTGACGACGGAGTCTGGGCGACGGCGGATGATGGACTCGCCCCGACTGCGACCTCACCCCTGGTCGACGCTGGTTCGGACAGCGTCGGTGGTGGCGGTGGTAGCGACCTCACCGGTGGGGACCGTCGCGTCAACAGTATCGACATCGGCGCCTACGAATACCAGCCCTCCGGCGATATCTGAGTTCCACAGCCCGGCCCAGGGGCGGTGTTGCTGCTGAACCTCCCCCTGTTTCCGGACAGCCTTTCAAGCGAGAAATCGCGTAGAGGAT
>CAYONM010000189.1:0-7265 GCA_964405325.1 uncultured candidatus Brocadiaceae bacterium
CCTTCACCGATCCGGAAATCCTGCGTTCGAATCTGGCTGGCGTCATGATGCAGGTGGTGGGTCTGGGTCTGGGTGATGCCGCCAGCCTGGATTGGCTCGATCCGCCGCGCAGCGGCGCCTGGCAGCAGGCCCGCCAGTTGTTGCTGGAGTTGGGGGCCATCGAACAGCGGCAGCGGGGTGTCGTGCCCACCGCAGCAGGCTGTCGTATGGCACAGCTGCCCTGTGATCCGGGTATTGCGCGCATGTTGCTGGTCGGTGCCACCTCAGGGGTCGCCGATGCGATCGCCACCATCGCCGCTTTCTGCTCGGTCCAGGATCCACGCTTACGGCCGGTGGGCGAGGAAGGCAAGGCCGATCAGGCGCAGTCGGTTTTTCGGCAGGAAAGCGGCGACTTGGCCACCGTGCTGCGACTGTGGCAGACCTACCAGGCGCATCCGTCCACGGCGGCACAGGGACGATTCTGCAAACAGCACATGCTTGGCTTCCGGCGCATGCGCGAGTGGGCTGACGTTCGGCACCAGTTTCTTGTGCTCTTGCGGGAACAACGCCTAAGCCGACGGGCGCACCCGGATGACGCGGTGGATCTGGACCAGGTCCACCGCTCGGTGCTGGCCGGCTGCCTTGGCAACGTCCTCCACTACGATCCCGAGCAGCGCTGCTACCGGTCTGGTGAGCGACAGCTGCAACTGCATCCGGGTTCCTCGCTTGTGCCACGCAATCGCCAGGAGCGAAACCAGAGTGGTCAGCGTTGTCCCTGGCTACTGGCGGTGGAGGTGGTGGAGACCAGCCGTCTGTTTGCCCGCCTGTGCGCTCCTATTGATCCGGCCTGGGTGGTGGAGTTGGCCGGCTCGCTCTGCAAACGTCGCTACGGTGATCCATTTTATCATGGTCGGCGCGGACAGGTGGTTTGCGAGGAGCGTGTCTTCTGGCGCGGCCTGCTGGTGCAGGAACGGCGCTTGGTATCGGCTGCTGATATCGATGCCACGCAGGCGCATGCCGTGTTTTTGCGTGAGGCCCTGGCCCAGGCGCAGATACGTGCGCGCGTCCCGGCGATACGGCAGAATCGTCGGTTGCTGCAGCGCATCCAGGGACTGTCAGATCGCTTGCGCGATCGCAGTCTGTGGTGTGACGAGCAGGCCCTGGCCGAGGTCTACGGCCGGCGCCTGGCCAGAACGGGTATTGCCGATGATCGGGCCTTGCGGCGATGGTTGCGACGTCAGGGCAAGGGCTGCCTGCACTTCGATCCGGTCGAGTTGGTGGATCCACAACTGTGGCAACGGGCCGAACACGGCTACCCCGAGCAGGTGCAGCTGGCTGGTCGCATGGTACCAGTGCACTACCGTTACGCCCCGGGTGATACCGAAGACGGTGCCCGTATCGACCTGCGTGCTGATGAGTTGGAGCGCATCGATCCCGAGGCCCTGGAGCGCTTGATCCCTGGCTGGCTGGAAGAGCAGGTGCTGCTGCTGCTGAAGCGTCTGCCCAAGGACCAGCGGCGGCGGCTGATTCCCCTGGGTGATAGCGCCACTCGCCTGGCCGCTCGTCTGAGCCAGACCGACCGACCGCTCTGCCGCGGTTTGGGGCAGTTGCTGGCGGAGGAGTATGGCTTGCAGCCTGGTTTCCAGCCGGATGTGTTGCCCGACCACCTGCGGCCGCTGGTGGTGGTCCAGGGCGATGCTGGTGAGTTGGCGCGCGGCCGCGATCTGAGCCTGCTGGGGGGCGGTCGACGGCACGATCCCTTGGCTGCCCTGCGCAGCCAGGTGGAGACCGGTCCCCTGGTGACGTGGCCTGCAGACCTGCCCGATCGCATCGATGAACTGGGCCGCCGGGCCTGGTGCGGCCTGTTGCGTTGTCGAGCGGCGGATGCCAGTACCACGGCCAAGGTGCAGTTGTTCCGGTATCGTTCGGGCCGTGACCGCTGGCATAGCGACGGGGTCGCCGCGCTGTTGGAATCGGTTTTGGCAGCGGATCTGGAGCGTTTCGCGCAAGCCGGTAGTGGCCGGGTCCGTGTTGCCGAGGCGGCGTTCGACAAGCAGGGCATGCAGCGTCTACCGGCCTTGCGCCGGGCCCTGCTGCTGGCCAAGTGGCATGACCGTGATCTGGACGGTTGC
Source organism: uncultured candidatus Brocadiaceae bacterium (assembly GCA_964405325.1). Classification (GTDB taxonomy): domain Bacteria; phylum Planctomycetota; class UBA11346; order UBA11346; family UBA11346; genus CAYONM01. The sequence continues at coordinate 2,112 of CAYONM010000189.1, forward strand.
CGCGATGCTGACACCTTCCAGCAGCTGAGCGAAGCCTGCCGTCAGGGTTTGGCGTCAGACTGCGAAGCTATCGATCGTTTGTTGGCCGCCATCGCTGATGAATTGGGGCAGTTGCAGCGTCGCTTGCGCGCTCCGGTCAAACATCTCGGCGCCGCTGGCCTGCAGGCGGTCTTGACTGCCGATAGCAAGCGCCTGCTGCAGGGTGGTTGGTGCCTGCGCCTTCCCTGGCGCAGCCTGGAACGGATACCGGTGTATCTGGCTGCCGTGCGGCTGACGATGGACCTGTCAGCTGCGCAGTTGCCGCGGGTGCGTGAGTCTCGCGACAGTGTTGCTGCCGAGTTGGCGGCCCTGGCACGACAATGTGATTGGCGTCTGCTGCAGAGTCTCGGCCTGACCGCGTTGTGGCGTCAGGCCAATGAGCAGGTGGAGGAAGTTGCCCTGGCGGCGGTGGGCCGGCCGGTTCCGGCTCGGCGTGAAGCCCATCCCATGACCTGCCGGCAGCGTTTACGCGCGGTGCAGCAGGCCCTGGATGAGCAGCGCCAGATGGTGGAGACCGAACGCGAGCCGCTGTTGCGGATCCGGCCCTTTCTCCAGCGCGCTGATCAGGGCCCGGTCCGTGATCGCCTGCTAGCGGATGTGGACGAGCAGTTGCGTCGTTATCCCGCCTACGAACTGGGAGCTGATCTTGAGCAGCAGGCTGAAGATCTGCGCGCCTGCCTGGCGGCGGCACGTCGTTTTCTCGATGTCGGGTGACATCGCGTTTTCAGGAAGCTCGCAAACCGAGCGACGCCCTTCAAATTATAGTAACGACAGTGTTGTTGTCATTGCTGGGCAACCAGCCACGGCGCGTCCACACGTTGCAGGCCAGGCAGGTCCAGCCACAGCACCCCGGCATTCGGGGGCAGAAGAATACGGATCACGTGCTGTTCTGGGTCGGCTTGCAGCGCATGTCCCTCGGTGCCGATCAGGGCCAGCTGCTGGTCCAGGGCATCCCTCAGCTGCCAGGCCTCGGCGCAACGGTCCGCACGTTTCGGATCGTCCATCGGCGCCACCAGGGGATCGGCTGCGGGATCGCTGAATACAGCGACCTCCACTGGTAGCAGTTCGCCGGGCACCAGCCAGCCGGAGCGGCGCAAGCCGATCTGTAGTTGCGGCTGCAGGCCGTCGCTGTCGGTGGCCTCCGGCCGGACGCGGGCATGCGCCGGCATCGCTCGCGGCAGCAGGAACCAGCGCTCGTGGCGTTCCAGACGCAGCGCGTAGCCGAGTAGATCGATGGGTAAGACCTGCCAGGGATTAGCGCCGTTGCCGATTGGCACGCCGACCGGGAAATCCGCCTGTCGGCGATGCCACCAGCGGTCATCGCCGAGTCGGGCACCCGGCCGATACACTCGTTCATCCGGCAGGAGGATGGCACACAGCTGGCTGCGGGCTTGTTTGGAGGGCCGGCGGCGGGGGCGTGTGGTCTGGCGGCGTTTGCGGGCTGGCTTGCTTGTGTGTTGCTCGCTGGTCGGCAGCAGGCTCAGCTGTTCGCTGCGTCGGGCATCCAAGCGTAGGACCCCGGCGGGAATGTCTTCCAGGACCAAGCGGGTCAGCCAGGCGATCTGTTCGTCGGACAGCTGATCACCGGGGCTTTTGACTTCCCATAACGCAAGTTCGTTGTCATTCCAGACGATCAGATCAGGCAGGCCGGCCTGATCGCCAGGATGCCGCAACAGGTGATCGATAATTGCTGCCAGCATGCGTGCTGGCAAGCGGCTGGCGATGGCGACCAGGTGTTGCCAGCAGGGCAGGGAGCCGATGCCGGCCAGCCGGGGAGCCTGATCGGTCGGCAGGCCGTCCAGGCCCAGAGCCGACCAGCCCTGGCGCAGGGCCGCTAGTGGATCGTTCAGTAGTTGTCGCCGCAGATGTCCCAGTTCCCGACGTCTGGCAGCGGCAAAGCCCCAGGCCCGCCAATCGTCGGGCAGGGCTTGGCCGGGGGTATGCCAGGTACTTGTCGGTGAATCCCGCAACAGTGGCCAGGCAAGCACCAAGCAGAGCCCTGCCCAGACGCTGCCTTCGGCATGCAGGCCCTGCCAGCCTTCGGCCTGCAGGGCACGCAAGGCGCAGGCCTCGACCCGCTCGCCCTCGGCGATCACCCGTCCCGCTTGATCGTGGTCCAACCAGGCCACCAGATGACGCTGACGCCAGATATGTTCGGCTCGACCGCGTCGCTTGCCGCTGGCCCGCAGCCGCCACCGCTCGCGCTCGCCGTTGCGCCAGATCGCCCAGGTGGCGCAGTCGGCGGCAATGCGCGCACGCTCAAGCGGCGTGGCTTCACGCCAGCTGGCCCGAGCCCATTCTCGGGCGAGTGCAGGTGCCAGGGGGATGGTCGCCATGAGCTCCAGGACCTGTCGACGGGTCTCTTTCGACAGTTGCAGCTCCTGATAGCAGCGCCACAGGCAGCGGCTGAGCTGATGGACCGAGCGATGTTGTTGTCCGCGCAGGAGACAGGCTTCGCCGCGATGCGCGATCAGCGCCTGCTTGCAGAGCTGGAGCAGGGCCATGTCGCTGGGCCGGGTGCGGATTTCCCGGCTCAGGAGGAAATCCTCCAGCGTGGCGGCATCACGCCAGGGGTTGGGGCTGATCGTGACGTTGCTGCCTCGCAGCAGCGCGGCCATGGGGCTGCCATCGGGGACGAGTAGGTGCCCCATGGCGATTCGGACCAGATCCGAGCCGGCTGTGTCTGATCCCCAGGTCAGAAATCTGGCTTTGGCCACCAGTTGCTCGGCGGTATCGCTGAGCCGATACCAGGGCCCCAACCGGTGGTCGACGGTACGGGCCAGGTCTGGGCGCTGCTGCAAGGCCTCCAGACAGGCCTGCCGGTCGCCGCCAAGAGCCAATTCACTCAGGCTGCAGGTGGCGGCGACCCGGTCTGGCTCTTGTCGGCAATCGGTTTCCTGCAGCCAGGCCAGCGCCAGTCCCAGTTCGGCCAGGTCATCTCTGATGTCGGTTTGTTTGACCAGGCCGTGGACTCGTTCGGCCAGCCGCGCCAGCAGATCGCGTAGGGCCCGCGGTGCCTGCTGGAAACGGGCCGCCAAGACTTGTTCATTACGACGAATGCAGCCAGGCGCCTGCGCCAGGGCGGCGCGCAGCAGAAGGGCCAGATGGTCGCCGTAAGCCGTTGGCTGCATGATGCCAAAGCGTCGCCATGGTTGTCGTGGGCCAAGGTGAAAAGGCGGTCGTGAATGGCGGGCTGAACAAGGCTCGACTTCAGAGGGATTTTACCTGGACGCTGCGACTTTTTTTCGGTGATCATGCGAGAAACGCATCGAGCAAGTCGTGACGGAGGAGCGAAAGGAGAGGGTGTGCGACAGACGTTGCGAGGGGGTGCCCCATAGGACCGGATTTTCTCTCACAGAGGCACGGAGGCACGGAGAAAAAGGCTGTTTTCTGGGCTCTTTCTCCGTGTTCTCCGCGCCTTTGTGAGAGACACCATGATGCGATGGCGGGATTGGGGAGGAATAGCAGGGCTATTTCGCAGTTCCAGCAACGCAGGCAGGGCCGGAAAGCGCAAGTCTGGCGAAGTGCCTGAGTTTATAGAGGTGCCCTAAAGTAGCAACTCCACGTTGACAGCTAATTGAATATGGAAAGCTTCGCACAAGTTTACCGAAACTTTCCAGCGATCCTGGAAATGTTGCCCTCCTCGAAAGGATGTTTCATGACCAATCTTGCCCAGCTGCTCAAAGACACGATGAGCCAGCGGAATCATAGCCCTCAGGATGTTGCTGCGGCCTGTCCGGGTTTGACCGTTCCGCTGATCGAAAATTATATTGCCGGCAAGCGTTTCCCGACGGCGCGCAATGATGGCATCTCCTCCATTGCCAGTTATCTGGGTATGCCGGTGGATGATCTGCAGGCGCTCAAGCCAAAGCAGAAGCGTGGCGGTGGTCGCAAGCCTGGTCGGCCACCAGGCAAGGCCGCCAAGGGCAGTGGCAAAAAGCAAGCGCCAGAAGGGGTGGCGGGGGCTGCCATGGCGACCTTGAATGTGTTCGGACAGAGTGTCGGTTTCTCCACCGTCGACGAATTGTTGGGGTACCTCAATGGTCAGGCTGGTGAGATCTCCATCGAGGTTATGGGCCGGAAATTGAATTTTGGTGCCCTGGGTGAAGTCAACGAATGGGTCAAGCAATTCGAATCCCTGTTCGATCAGAAGTGAGGATGCGTAGGCCCTGGCTAGTGCTGTGTCGTGCTGGTGGGCCAGCGGTGTCAGTCGTCCCAGAAAACCGTATCGCACACTGAATAACCCGACGGCCCGGCCGTCGGGTTATTCAGTGTGCGATACGGTTTCAAAACGATTATAGCTGGTGGACTTCCCTGGTCTGACCAATACACACCATGCGATATTCGGCGTCAGCCTGAGGAGCAGAACATGGAAGCCGTCATCCGGAGTGAACGCTGCAATGATGCCTTTCTGGATCAGTTTCGCCGTTTGAGTGCTGATATCTCGCGCCAGCCGATCCTGGTTGGCGTTGAGGGCTTGATCGGCAGTGGCAAGACTACCTTTGCTGAGACCTTGCAGAGCGAGTGCGGTGCGGGCTCGCAACTCTTATCGACCGACAGCTATATCTTGGTGCGACGTTGCGAGTGGCGGCAGCGCCTGGCTGCCGGCGGGATCGACTTGGCCACTTGGTATGATCTGGACAAAGTCGCCAGCACCCTGGCGCAGGTGCGTGCAGGGGGGCAGTTCGCGGTCGAAGGCTTGTATAACGTCGCCAACGGCAAGCACGATCTGCGCAAGGAATTCGACGTCCGGCAGTGTCCGGTTTTTATCGTTGAAGGCCTGTTTGCGCTCCATGAACGCATCCGCTCTTTGCTGGATATCACCATTTTTTTAGGAACCGAGGCCGATATTGCGGTGCAGCGGGCCGCGGAGCGGGATGCGGTGGTGCGCAACATCGATGCCGACACCTTCGCCATCAAACGTCGGATCTACCACGACGGCTATCTGCCGTATGCCGAGCAGCATCGCGCCGCGGCCGATCTCCTCGCCTGATCCTCAGGCGCGCGGATCGGGTTCATGTCCGCGCAGCAGTCCGATCACCGCCGCGCAGGCCGCCAGCCAGTGCAGGATCAATGCCAAACCGAGCATCGTCATCTCCTGTTCTTATGGGCACC
>CAYONM010000190.1:0-7249 GCA_964405325.1 uncultured candidatus Brocadiaceae bacterium
TCGACAAAATCTCTGCGCGATCTGCTACCTTTATTTCTTTCCGCACCCTTACCGCAGCAGCTGGATCCTGGCGAAGAGTGGATGCAGTCGGGCTGATACAGGGGAGACATTGATGCGATAGGTGCCGGCTGACGGCCTGGGGGTGACGGGCAGTGGCAGCCAACGCCAGCTCCAGATACACCCAAGCGCGGGGGTGGCTGGCAGCAGCACGATCACTGTGACCGTGGACGACGGTCTGGCGACCAACCAGCGCAGTTTTGTCCTCACCATCACCGGCGCGGATCCGGTGAATGCCATCGAAGGTGACCAGCAGCTGCGAGCCACGGCTGGCCGCCTGGCCTTGCCGATCATGGCTGTTCCGGATTGGTCGCCGGCTTGGCTGCGCAGACCAGAAGACTGCCATTCGACCAGCCTTTGGTGCGTGGCTTGCCCTGATGCGCAGCGTGGCCTATTTTAAGGGCAGGAGTGCTGCGATGGCCGAGCCTGTTCTGTTTGAAGCGATCCGGAAAACCGCCCAGAAGAAGCGTCTAGCCTCAACCGTTTTGCTGCAGGGCCTGCAGGACTTGGAACAAAGCGGAAAAGCAGCTGGGCCCGAGCAGATCTATGGCTGGTTGGTGGGCCCGGATAGCCCTGACAAGCGTGCCGGCCGCAAGCTGGCTCAGGCCTTGGTGCCGCCGGATCGACCGCCCTTTGGCCCTTATCGGCCGTTGACCCACCTGGCCGATGGCGGCATGGGCTCGGTGTGGTTGGCTGCCGACCCGGATGATAATCTGGTGGTGGTGAAGACGCTGAAGGGGGATTTCGGTCAAAGCGAGGATCTGGCCTACCGCTTCCAGCGCGAGGCTCGTATCACCCAACAGTTGAACCACGATGCGGCGGTACGGTCGCTGGATGCGGGCCAGGCCGCCGATGGCACCCTGTACATGATTCTGGAGTACGTCGACGCCGGTGATCTGCAAGAGTTGGTGGACACCATCGGTGCCTTATCGGAACGGCAGTCCCTCTCGGTGTTGTATCAGATGATGCAAGTGTTGGGACGAGCGCACGAGCTGCATCTGGTGCATCGCGATATCAAACCGGCAAACATTTTTGTTGGCGGCGATGGCCATGCCAAGCTGGCTGATTTTGGCATTGCCCGCAGCACCGAGAGCACCCGCACCATGTTGACCATGGAGGGGGCGATCATCGGTTCGCCCTTGTACATGAGCCCGGAACAGGTCATGGGTGAGTCGGATATCGATATCCGTTGCGACATCTATGCCTTGGGCGCGGTGTTGTACTTCTGTCTGGTGGGCGAGCCGCCCTATAGTGGTAGCAAGGTGCAGGAGATCATGCACATGCATTGCGAGGCGCCGGTGCCGGATGTGCGCAGCCGAGTGCCCGACATCAGTAAAGCGACGCCGGCCATCATCCAGCGTTGCATGGCCAAGCGTCGGAAAGACCGTTACGCCGATCCCCGGCCTTTGCTGAAGGACTTGGGCAAAGCCCTGAAGAAGCTCGGGCAACGGCCGGAACAGCCGGTGCCCTTGCCCGTGGAACAGGTCGCACGCCCAGCCGAGCCGGCAGCCGATCCCATGGGGCGGACCATGGCTACCGATGCCGCTGCGGCGACGGTTGCTGAAGATCTGAATGCCGATGCCGCTGCAGAGACATTGGCCACCAACCTGAATGAAAACCAGATGATGGAGACCGTAGCCACCAATCTGAATGCCGGTCCGGATGCGGCCACCGTCACCTGGGATCCTGGCGCCACCGTGGCCGCCACCGCCCTGGCCGGTAATCCGCACGAGGCTCCCACCATGGCCAGCGATACCGCGGGTGTCGATGCCACCGTGGCGGTGGCGGGTTTTGGCGCCGGTGAGCAGACCTGCCAAACCCAGGTGGAGGCGGTTTCCGGGAACAATTTTCTGCAGGCTGCGGAAGCGGGTGATTGGCTCTGTCTGCGATCGCCGCACGCTGGCGATCCCACCAGTCTGACGCTGTTTGCGCGCAGCAGTCTCACCCTGGGCAAGCTCTGCGATGCACCGGTGGATATTGGTGTCCGCTATTACCCGGTTCCCACTCACAAACCTGCGGTCATTCGCGTCAGTCGGCAGCACTGTCGACTCAGCTGGGACGCGGCGGGTCAGCAGTTCCTGGTCGAGGATCTCGGTTCGGCCAATGGGACCATGATGGATGGTCGGACTCTCTCGGGTGACGATCCGCAGGCGCTGCAGTGGGAGCGACCGCATCTGCTGTTGCTGGCCGGCGTGGTCTCTTTGTCGCTGCGGGCCTTCCCGGCGCGTAGTTTGGCGCCCTCGGCCATTGCCGGCCTGGCACCCAAATCCGGTGTTCGTCAGGGCATGGATTCCAGCGCCACCGCCGATGCCCTGGTGATCACCCGTCCCGACAACCGTTCGGAGATGAGCTACGCCCTGGTGCTACGCCGCGTGACCATCGGTGGGCCGGGTGCCGACCTGGTGGTTCCGGATGCCGGTGGTGGACCGGATGTGGAAATTGGCCGTTGGCACGACCATTGGGTCTATCGGAGTCTCGACGGCGGCGCCTGGCAACCGGTCCAGGCTGGCAGCCAGATCGCTTGCGGCGGCCGGATGCTGCTGGTGGAATCGGGATGCTACGATCACTTTGCCTTGGAGCCCTAGCCCGGGCTCGGTCGTCGGTCGTCGGTTGTCGGCAGTGTTGGAGTCAACGGTCGGCTCGATTTTGCCACGACCGGTATCCGGTCGTATACTCACTCAGGTGCTGCCATGATCGATCTGGACCATCTCCGCGAATATTCCCTGTTCGCCGGGCTCTCCTTCGAGACCCTGGATTTCGTCTGTGGCCTGTTGCAGCGGCAGACCTGGATCTGCGGTCAGGATGTGGTGCGGCAGGGGGAGCGCGATGATCGCGTGTATTTTATCCAGGAGGGACGGGTCGTGGTCCGCGTCGACGGCCTGATGATGGCGGAACTTCGTGAAGGCGAGCAATTCGGGGAAATGCATCTGATCGATATCCAGGCACGCAGCGCCACGGTGACGGCGGTGACCGACACCGTGACCTTGTCCTTGAGCAACCGCGACATCTTCGCCCTGCGCAAGCGCAATATGGAGGCCTTCATTGTCCTGGTGATGAATTGCGCCCGCGACATCAGTCGCCGCTTGCGTCATACCAATCAGCGTAATGTCGAGCTGATGCGGCCTCAGGTCGACGACTCCGATTAGCGCTCCATCAGCACCGAGCGGATTTCCGCCTCAGCACAGACTTCGCCTTCGACTCGGACCTGGGCCTTGCAGGCAGCCATGCGGCTACGGATGCGCATCACTTCCACTTCCAGGCGCATCTGGTCACCAGGGTAGACTGGGCGGCGGAATTTGACTTTGTCCAGGCTCATGAAGAAGGGGATCTTGCCCTGATTTTCCGGATCGACCATCAGGAGCACCGCACCGGTCTGGGCCAGAGCCTCTATTTGTAACACGCCAGGCATGACCGGGTTGCCGGGAAAGTGACCATTGAAGAAGGGTTCGTTGATGGTGACGTTCTTGAGGCCAACGATGCGCTTGCCGGGTTCGAATTCCACCACCCGGTCCAATAACAACAGCGGGTAGCGATGTGGCAGGTGCTCCAGGATGGCTTTGATATCCAGCACCACCTTGGGTTTTTCGCTGATCTCAATGCGCTTGTTGATCGCCTGCACCAGGCGCATGTTCTCGCTATGGCCCGAGCGGATCGCGATGATGTGTGCGTTCAGTCGGCGGGTGCTCAGGCTGAGATCACCGATGATGTCGAGGATCTTGTGCCGCGCGGCCTCGTCAGCGTAGCGCAGTTGGTTGTCGATGATGCGCTCACCGTCGAACACCAGGGTATTGCTGGTGCTGGCTCCCTTGCCCAGTCCCATTTGCCGTAGGGCGTCGACTTCGGAAGCCAGGCAGAAGGTGCGGGCCGGTGCGACTTCGTTGCAGAAGGTGTTTTGGGTCATGTCGAATTCGACGATTTGGGCTCCGCCGAAGGCCCCGCCATGGTTATCGAGGGTGTAGGTGATCTTCAGACCGCCAGGGTACGGCAGCGCGATGATGGAGGCCTCGCCGCTGTCGATGCAGACCGGTTCGTCCAGGTTGTATTCCTGACGAGCCACACCCTGTTCCACGATGCCAGCGGCATTGAAGCAGTCGACGAAATCCTTGGCCGAGCCGTCCAGGCCGGGCAGTTCCATGGCGTCGATCTCGATCTGCAGATTGTCCAGGCCCAGACCGGATGCGGCAGCCAGCATGTGCTCGGCGGTGTGGATCTCCACCGCGCCAATGGCCAGGGCGGTGCGGCGCATGCGCTTGCACAAATGGTTGGGGTGGGCCGGAATTTCCGGCTGCCCTGGCAGATCGACCCGCTTGAATACCAAGCCGGTGCTCGGGGGCGCTGGTTTAAAACAGACCCGGCATTGCTCACCGGTATGCAGACCGATGCCAGTCAGGCTGGTCTCTTGCGCCAGGGAGCGCTGCTGACTCATGAATGTTTCTCGAACTTGGCGAGTTTGGCTTCCAGATCGGCCAGGCGCGCTTCCAGTTGTTTGACCGTCTGGATGGTGCGTGGCAGACGACGCATGGAGACTTCGCGTTCTTTATGCAATTTCATGTCGCAGGCGGGTGCCCCCATCACCACGGCCCCGGCCGGGACGTTTTTGGCGATACCGGAGCGTGCGGCGAGGATGGCGCCATCACCGATGGACAGGTGGCCGGTGATGCCGCTCTGACCGGCAACGGTGACGTGTCGGCCCATGGTGGTGGAACCGGCAATGCCCACTTGGGCCACGACGATGCAATGCTCGCCGATGTCACAGTTGTGGGCGATCTGCACCAGGTTGTCGATTTTGGTACCGCGACCAATGCGGGTGACGCCGAAGCGGGCCCGGTCGATGGTGGTGTTGGCGCCGATTTCGACATCGGATTCAATATGCACGATGCCGACCTGAGGAATTTTGTGATGGACACCTTCCAGGCTGGCATAGCCAAAACCGTCGGCGCCGATCACGGCTCCGGCGTGGACGATGACCGAATCGTCGATGCGGCAGCGTTCTCGTATGGTGACCTGCGGGTAGATGATGCACTGTTTGCCAATGCAGACGTCCGGGCCGATCGCCACCAGAGGATGGACAATCGTGTTATCGCCGATCGTCGCGCCATCGCCGATGATCGCGCCAGCACCGATGTGGACATTCTCGCCCAGCTGCACGTCGTCGCCGATCACCGCTGATGGCTGTATGCCCGCCGGCATGGGCCGCGGCTGGGGCCCATAGTGGCTGACCACCAGAGCGAAGGCCAGATCCGCATCGGGCACCACCACCTGGGCCAGCGGGCAATCGTCCTGTACCGCCGGGACAATCACCGCTGTCGCACGGGTCTGATGCAGCTTGCCGACATAGGCCTGGTTGGCGAGAAAACTGATTTCTCCCGGTTTGGCTTCGCCCAGGGAGTTGACTCCGTTAATCACCAGTTTGGCGTTGCCGTGAACCGTTCCGCCTACCAACTTGGCGACATCTGCGACCGTAAAAGTCATGGGCTGTTCTCGGGCAGCGCCTCAATCAGCGGAGCCGGGCCGGTAGGCGCTTCCACCGTGGGCGTTGCTTCAGGAACGAAACGGGCATTCGCATAAGCGATCAGGGCGTCGGTAATGTTCAGAGTGGGGCTGCGGTACAGGACCTGCAGTTCCGGGATCATCTCCTCCTTACCTTGCTCAGCATTGGCCGAAGTGCGCAGCACCAGCTCGATACCCTTCTCGTTGCTGTAATGTTCGACGATGTCCAGGGCTTCCGTGATACTGGTTTCCAAGAGCTTGGCCTTGCGTTGTTCCAGCTCGGACTGGGCCTGTTTCTGAGCCAGCTTGATTCGCGTTTTTTTGGCTTCGATATCCAGTACCAGTTCATTGTACTTGGGATCGGAACGCTCGGTCATGCTCAGGCGGGTTTCCAGCTTGGTGATGGCCTCGCCCTCGCCCTGGAAGCGCTCGTTGAAGTTGGCAAGGGATTCTTGCAGCTTCTGCGAACGAGTAGTGAACAGCTTGGCGTTTTCCAGAAAACGCTCCAGATCAAGCGTGGCGATGGTGGGTTGCTCGGCGGCCATCAAGCCACCGGCGAGCAGGAGCAAGGTCAGCAAACAGGTGCGCATGGGATCTCCGTCGGGGTCGTCACGTCAGGGGTAAAGCCGGCATGATCGGGTCATCGTCGCGGGTGCAACCCGCAGACTATTTTGGATGGCATGGGCTAGAACAGGATATTGCCCAAAGAAAAGTGGACTTGTTGCCGAGTCTCATCCTGCTCGGGGTCCAGCAGCCAGGCGAAGTCCAGGGCCACCGGTAGGCTCATCGGGAAGCGGATGCCGAAGCCGAACGCCTGTCGGGCCTGTTGATCCAGGCTGCCCAGGTCGATCTGCTCATCGGGCAGCCACATGTAGCCCAGATCGTAGAAACCGATGAGGCGAATGCCGTCGTTGCGCCCCTGGACCGGGTAGGACAGCTCCAGGGAGGTGACCCAGTCGGTGGTGCCGGACAGGTTGATGGCATTGGTGCCCGAAGCCGAATTGCCTCGTCGCATTTCATTGCGCTCGAAGCCACGATGCTTGGGGTACGGTCCACCAGCATAGTAGCGGTTGTAGAAGGGGACGGGCTCGGACAGGGCCCGGGACCAACGGTTTTCGTGTCGAAGATGCAGGTAGGTCACGCCGCCCATGCCGGCTTCATACAGCGGTACGAAGACATGGCCTTTCAATTCGACGTCGAAGTAGTCCTGGTAGGGAACCATGCCTCGGCCGTTCAGGCTCTCGGACAGTTCCAACTTCCAGCCCGTGGTCGGGATGATGCGGCTGTTGGTTCGGTCGTAGGTCTGATCGGCGAAGATGCTGTGATCGTAGTAGTGATCCTCTTGCACGTCCGATTCGACGCGATCTTCGTTGACGCCGCTGATGTCGCGATCGGTATAACGGTAGCCCAGAGCCAGGGTCAGGTCGCGATTGAAGAAGTAATGGCCGATCGATGCGGACGTGGTGATGATATCCTGGTCGTAGTCGATGGAGTCGTCGTCGTCGAAGATCAGCGAGAAGCCGGAGCTGAGGAAAAAATCCGAGTCAAACAGGTGTGGATTGCGCCAATTGATGGAAAAGCTCTGGCGTTCGCGGGCATAGCTGAGGGCGGTATTCAGGGTCTGACCACTGCCGCGCAGGCGCGGCGGCCACTCGGTGACCAGTCCGAGCAGGTCGAAATTTCGCTCGGTGTATTCCAGGCG
>CAYONM010000191.1:0-7231 GCA_964405325.1 uncultured candidatus Brocadiaceae bacterium
TACTGACAGCACGCTACGACTTTTCGCGACGATCCTCATGAGGGATCCAGGCTAGTGCTTTGACGCTTTGACTGAGCACGAGTGTACTCTATGCCATAAAAATTCCCGGCGCCATAAGCGCCGGGAATCAGTGGGGATCGCAAGGTGTTCTGCTTGTGTGCCCCGAAAGAGCTTGGCTCGTGCAACGAGCCGAGGTTTTTAGGCGTCGTAGTAGAGGTGGAACTCATACGGATTCGGCCGCATGGCGACCGGTACGATTTCCTCTTCTTTCTTGTAGTCGATGTAGGTTTCCAACAGATCCATGGGGATCACGTCGCCGGCGGTCAGCCAGTCGCTGTCGGCTTCCAGCTCACCAATGGCCTCGTCCAAGGTCTTGCAGGTCGACGGGATGCCGGCCAGTTCCTCGGGCGGCAAGTCGTAGATGTTCTTGTCCAGGCTCTGACCAGGATCGATCTGATTCTGAATACCGTCGACCATGGCCATCAGCATGGCACTGAAGGCCAGATAGGGGCTGCCGGAGGAGTCGGGGCAGCGGAACTCGAAGCGGCGGGCCGCGTCGCTGTTCACGTGCGGGATGCGGATGGTGGCCGACCGGTTGGTGGCGCTGTAGGCCAGGTTGACCGGAGCCTCGAAGCCCGGAATCAGGCGACGATAGCTGTTGACGGTCGGGTTGGTGATGGCCTGGATGCTGCGGCCATGCTTCAGAATGCCACCAATGGCATACAGGGCGGTCTGGCTCATCTTGCCATAGCCGTCACCGGCAAACAGGTTGGTGCCTTCCTTCCAAATGGAGCTGTGGCAGTGCATGCCGGAACCATTGTCGCCAAAAATCGGCTTGGGCATGAAGGTGGCAGTCTTGCCGTGCTGGAAGGCGGTGTTCTTGACCGCGTACTTCAGCTTATGGACCTGGTCGGCGGCAGAGATGATGGTACCGAACTTGGTGCCGATCTCGCACTGACCAGCGGTGCCCACCTCGTGGTGGTGCAGGTCGACGTGTACGCCCATGCGCATCAGATTGGTAACGATCTCGCAGCGGAGATCCATCAGGGTATCCGTCGGAGTGGCCGGGAAGTAGCCGCCCTTGTGCTTGATCTTGTGACCCAGATTCAGGCCATCGTCCTCGGCAGCAGACCAGGGGCCTTCACCACTGATGACCTCATAGAAGGCCTGATTGGGATTGGAGGAGTAGCGGATGCCGTCAAACACGAAGAATTCGGGCTCGGGACCAAAGTAGACCATGTCGCCCAGACCCAGTTCCTTGACGTACTGCAAGGCCTTCCAGGCGATGGAACGGGGACAACGCTCGTAGCGTTGGCCGGTGCGGGGCTCGAAGATGTCGACGAACATGCACAGGGTGGGACGATCGCGGAATGGATCGATGAAGGCCGTCGTCGCATCCGGAATGATCTGCATGTCGGACTTGTCAATGCTCTTCCAGCCGCGGATCGACGAGCCGTCGAAAGCAGCGCCATCTTCGAAGAAGTCTTCGTTCACGGCATGGGCAGGGAAGGTGAGATGCTGCAAGGTTCCGAACAGGTCGCCGAACATCAGGTCGACGAACTCGATCTTGTTGTCCTTCATCATTTGCAGAACGTTTTCAACGGACATATGATTCTCCGAACACCGATGGTGTGATGGTGAGCTTGGACCGGTCGCCCAGCCGACTGGTCGATGAGAACTGGAGAAAAGCGGGGCATGGGCACCGCGAATAGTGGACAAATCTGCCGCCGAGGACCACAAGCGATCCTCGGCGGCAAGAGCGGTGATCAGATGGCGTCAGAGCCGCGCTCGCCGGTCCGAATGCGTACGCAGTCGATTAGGTCGAGCACGAAGATCTTACCGTCGCCGACCTTGCCGTCGTCGCCCGAGCGGCCGCCCTTGATGATGGCCTGGATGGTTGGCTCGACGAACTCTTCGTTCACGGCGATCTGGATCTTCACCTTCCGCAGGAGATTCACGGTGTATTCGTGGCCGCGGTAGATTTCGGTATGACCTTTCTGGCGGCCGAAGCCCTGCACATCGCTAACGGTCAAACGGACCACTTCGATTTCAGAAAGAGCCTCTTTCACCGCTTCCAGCTTGGATGGCTGAATGATGGCTTCGATCATTTTCATGGATGCTGTCCTTTCGTGGCTGGTCGCCAGGTTTGGGAACGGGTTTGCGCTCAGACGCGGCAGTATCAAGTAAGGTCTGGTCTGTCATGCGTCAGTCCGCTCCCGGGCGGCACAGCGCGTGGTGGCGGGTGCGTGGTGGGAAGATCAATCCGGAAAAACGGCAGGCCGGGGACAGAGCCACCACACAATCTCCACCCCCGGCCCACCAGGCCCTAACGGACCTCCAGAGCGTGATAAGCAGGCATGCCATGTTCGCCGAGATCGAGACCCTCGTCCTCTTCCTCGGGCGAGACGCGCCAGCCGAAAATGGCCTTGACGATCAGGGCAGTGACCAGGGCGAAGACGAAGCAGGTAATGCCGTAGGCACCGATACCGATCACCTGGGCAACGATACCGCCGTCAGCCACCGCTGCGGCGAACAGAGTACCAATGATGCCGCAGACCAAGTGCACGGACAGGGCACCAACCGGATCGTCGATCTTCAGCTTGTCGAACATGATCACCGCAAAGAAGACCGCGATACCACAGACAATACCGATGATAACGGTTAGCGGCAGGGTGGTGTCCGGACCAGCAGTAATACCAACCAGACCAGCCAGAATGCCGTTGAGGGCCATGGTCAGATCAGGCTTCTTGGTGATGATCCAGCTGGTGATGGCCGCCGTGACGCCACCAAAGCCGGCCGCGATGCTGGTGGTCGTGCAGACGTAGGCGATGTCGTCTGGGCTGGCGCTCAGGACAGAGCCACCATTGAAGCCGAACCAACCAAGCCACAGCAAGAAGACGCCGATGGTCGCCAGTGGCATGCTATGACCAACGATGGGCCTCACACTGCCATCAGCGGCGTACTTACCGGAGCGCGGACCCAGCACCAGGATGGCTGCCAAGCCGCCCCAGCCGCCAACCGAATGCACCAGCGTGGAACCAGCAAAGTCATAAAAGCCCAGGCCGGCGATCCAACCGCCACCCCAGTGCCAGCTGCCAACGAAGGGGTACAGGATACCAACGTAAATAGTGGCGAAGATCAGGAAGGGCCCCAGTTTGATACGCTCGGCAACGCAACCAGAAATGATGGTCGCAGCTGTGGCGGCGAACATGCCCTGAAACAGAAAGTCGGCCCAGTAGGTGTAGTCACCATAGGCTTTGGTCGAAAGGCCAGCATAAGCTGCGACTGCCACCTCGGTGGCACCCTCAGCACCAGCTGCGGCCTTCATCGCTGCCCAGTCATGAATGCCAGGGCCTGCAAAACCCAAAACGCCGCCAATGATGTTGAAATCACCAGGGTACATCAGGTTGAAACCGATCAGCAGATAGGTAATCAAGCCGATACAGACGATCATCACATTCTTGAACAGAATGTTGGTGGTGTTCTTGGCCCGCGTCAGGCCGGTTTCCAGAGTGGCAAAACCAAGGTGCATGATGAAGACCAAGGCCGCCGAGAGGACGATCCAGAGATTGTCAGTCCGGAAGGCGGCATCGGCCACCATGTCGGCAACCTTTTCGAGCGATAACTCAACCGCTGCCTCCTCGGCAGCCCCCGGTATGGCAAATGCAAGCACCAGTAACAGTGCTCCAGTGAGTGGTGTAATGAGTCGCTTCATGGCGGATCCTCGTGTTGGTGGAAAGTGGTGAAGGACGTGCCTACCTCTTGGCAAAGCCCGAGCCAATCCCGCCGGAAGTTCACAAGAACCTTACATCAAACGACTTAGATGATTTGCGATGGGAATAGCAGATACAGCGAACGATCAAATACTATCCGTACGACCATACTATATGCGCATGCGGCGATCGTTCGTCCATTTATTGCCCGGACTGCAACTCTGTCATTCCCACTGTCAAACAGCCCACCTGCCGATCCTCTGTCCAGACGGGGGCGTCCGGCCACCAGGTCCCTTGGTGACACACAGCTACGGAGCCGCCATCGCATCCCTTTGCCGCATCAAGACCTGCAGCCTAGCGTAGCGCCTCGCTTAGAGCCGCTGTGCGGCTGCACCTGCGTCGTTTCACTGTCGAGGAGCTTGCGCGATGACGCAACGAACCCCCCCGTGGATGGCAGCTTTAATTGCCCTGCTCACCCTGTGTATGGTGATCGCCATGGGCTTCTGGCTGCACTTTTATGCCAAACAGAATCAGATGCTGAACGAATGGCATCTCAAGGATGCCGAACGCAAACGCGTGGAAGCCAGTCTGATTCCCATCCAAAACGACCTCACGCTGCTGGCCGACAGCATCACCATCGCTCAAGACCAGGTGACCAAAATCAACACGGTGATGAAGGACGAGCAGAGCTCCGTCCAGAGCCTGCTGGTGCAGAGCGACAAACACCTGGCCAACATCTCCTCCTCCATCGGGAAGGTGAAGGCCGAACGCCGCGAGCTGCTCCAGAAGCTGGAGGAAACCCGTCAGGAATGGGCCCGCGAAGAAGATCTGCAGCTGTCCAACGCCGCCGACCACGAAAATTCCCTCGGTGACCTGCTGCTGAAAGTCAAAGAGATGCAGCGGGAGCTGGAGCTGGAACAGAAGAATGCCCGTCTGGTCGAAAACGACCTGCAGCGCGAAATCGAGCGCCTGGAGCGCCGCGTGCAGGAACTGATGAACCAGAAGGAGATCGATCAGAGCCTGCTCCGGAAGGACGGCAGTATCGTCGCCGCCCGTACCGACCTGGGTTTCGTGGTCATCGACCTGGGCTGGCAGAACAACCTGCGTCCCGGCACGCGCTTCGATGTCTTCACCACCCGTGCCGGATCGCAGGTCGTAAAAGGCACCATCGAGGTCACCGAAGTCGACGACCGCATTGCACACGGCCGCATTGTCGAGGTCCTCGACGACAAGGATCCGATCATCGATGGCGACCAGTTGCACAACCCCATCTACGATCCCGACCAGACCAAGGTCTTCGTGATCAAGGGTGTGTTCCATGAATTCAGCCCCGAAGAGTTGGCCCGCTTCATTCGTGACGCCGGCGGCATCGTCGACAACAATATGAGCAGCCGCACCCACTTTTTGGTCGCTGGCGACAATTCCGACGAAGCCGTGCGCCAGGCGAGCGACTATGGCGTGGTCATCCTGTCGGAACGGAAACTGATCGAATTCGTGCGCATGCCCCATCAGCGCGGCAACGAGGAGGGCTACCAGGAATGAACCAACACGCCAATGCCACGCGCACCGGCAATTCCAATGCCATGCTGGTCATGATCATGCTGTTGGTGATCACCGCTGCGTTCGCCTTCCTGGCCTACAACGCCCAGAAGAACACCATAGAGATCGCCAAGGGCCAACGCGGCGGTGCCCTGCAAATCAGCCCGGAAAACAGCCTGGAAAGCCTGCACGAGACCATCGAGAGCAAGCAACAGGAACGTAACAAGCTCCTGGTCAAGCAACGCGAACTGCGCGACCGCCTGCGTAGGGTTGAACTGATCCTGGCCGGCTTGGGCCTGTATCGCAACGAGAGCGGCTGGACCCACGACGATACTCAGGCCATACGCACCCGCTGGACCTCGACTCGCGAAACCATTGAGGCCCAACGCGAGATCCTCGATCTGTGGGATCGGTACTATGCCGACGCCAGCGGCACCAAATTCGCTCGGCTACGCGAAACCATCCGTGAAGGCGAAGACTACAAAGAGAATATCCAGCGTCTGATCGGTGACGAAGAAGACTCCTTCAATAGCAAACGCGATCGCCTGATCGCGGAACAGGACCATCTCCGCGAGCAGATGGAAGCCCTGTCCAAAGACCATCGCACCACCTATGCCGAGTTGTCCATCAAGAAAAACAAACTGGAACGCCAGATCCGCGATCTGCTGGAACTCGAACTGGAGTGGCTCGAATACCTGGAGCCCGATGGCGAGGTTCTCGAACTGGTTCGCAACGGCGAATACGTGATCATCAACCTGGGCAGCAGCGACCAGCTCAGCCCTGGCATGCGCTTCGAAATCTTCACCTGGGAAAAGGGCCAGCATGTCACCAAGGGCTTGTGCGAGGTGATCGACGTCGGTTCGTCGGTAACCACCTGCCGCATCATCGCCGACTACACCGACGAGAGGCATCCCGTCGTCCGTGGCGACAAGGTCGGCAACCCGGTCTACGATCGCACCCGTTCGCACACCTTTGTCCTCGCCGGCGAATTTCAGAGCTTCAATCGCAGCGACCTGGCGAAATTCATCGAACGCATGGGCGGCATGGTCCGCGACACGCTCGGCCCTTCGGTCGATTATCTGGTCGCCGGCGATCGCTCCGAAGCACAACAAGATGCCGCGCGCGAATATCGCGTCGTCGCCATGACCGAAGACCAGCTGATCCACTTCCTGGAAACCACCTTCAAGCCGGAAGTCGAATAACTCCTATCGCATCCCCCCCCTAAAAAATCCCCAGGCCCGTGGCCTGGGGATTTTTTTTGCTCTTCAGGGTTTACACCTGCGCGAGCTGGTCGGTCTGATCCATGCCGGGCCCTTTCGGATTCGAAAAAGCCAAGCACCAGACCTCCTGCACTGGTCCCGTGCCCAACAACACAACGCCCGCGCCCTGCTGCTCCCCTTGCGCAGTTGGCTGGAACAACTCTGCCGCCAACTGACTCACCAAGCCGAGCAAACGGACGCTCGCTGCCAAGCCATTATCGGTTTTCTCGACCGACACCTGCACAGCGACCCCAGTCTGGGCGATCTGGGCGATCACCTGCACCTCAGCCGTGACTGGACCGGCCACCTGGTCCGCCAGCTGACCGGCCGGTCGTTCCAAGCTTTGAAACAGCAACGCCGCCTGCTGGTGGCGCAGCAGGCCCTGGCCGACAGTGATGCGACCATCGCCACCATCGCCCAGCAGGCCGGTTACCGTGATGCCGATTATTTCTGCCGCTCCTTCAAGCGCAGCACCGGGATGACTCCCAGCCAATACCGACAACAGCATCATATCAATCAACTGGTCTGAGCTGGACTCAGAAGCGACCGCCTCCGTCCGACTCGATCAGCAGATCCATCGAGTTCCGGTGCCGTGATCGCGCTCGGGATTCTCGGTGGCGCAAGTCGTATTCGACCGTGCAAGGCCATCGCTCCCGTCGCAAAAGATCATCTGTCCTGTCGGAGTCGATCAGTTTTGATGGAAAACCCCACGTTGGCAAT
>CAYONM010000192.1:0-7228 GCA_964405325.1 uncultured candidatus Brocadiaceae bacterium
GCCGCCGCCGCCGCCGCCGCCGCCGCCGCTGCTGCCGCCGCCGCAGGCGGCGAGCAGTAGCAGGGAGCAGCCGGTGATGATGATGCGGGTGTGCATGGTAGGTCCTTTCTGGATGACGATGGGACGTGTGTTGGTCCGTACGTGGCGAGCCGGCCGAGCGTGACTGGCCATGGCGGGGGAGATGGCCGCTTGGTCGTGGCCGGAAGGTTGCAACATGTCGGCATGGGTTCGACGGGACGCTGGCGGCGCCTGGTATGGGACAGTGACTTCTTCGGTTTCGGCATCGGTCGCATCGAGCTGCCGGCATGCGACCGCGAGGTACTGGCGGCGATCCATCAGGAGGCCCGACAGCAGACGGTGGAGCTGTTGTACTGGCCGACGATGGATGACCAGGCGACCACATCGGTGGCGATCGGATCTGGGGCCCGGCTGGTCGATCGCAAGACGGTCTTCGAGCGCGGGCTGGATGATGTCGCAGAAGCAACGGCCCTGCCCGAGCCGCGCGGGGAGGAGCGGGACCGTTTGCTCGAGATGGCGCCACTGGCCGGGGTCTGCTCGCGTTTCGCTTGTGATCCTCGGCTTCCTGTCGGTTCGATGCCCAGACTCTATCGTCGCTGGATGGAGCGGTCGCTCGATGGGGTGGCGGCGGACGTCGTGCTCTGTTACCGGTGGGCAGGCGGGCTGGCCGGCTTTGTGACCGTGACCTGCAGCGATCAGATCGCCACCATCGGCCTGGTGGCGGTGGATCCCGAGCATCGCGGCAAAGGGATCGGCGGCGAGCTGGTGCGGGGTGCGGAGGCATGGGCTGCGGCGCAAGGCGGACGGTGCATGCGTATCGTTACCCAGGAGGACAACGAAGCGGCCTGCCGGCTCTACCGCCGACTGGGCTATCGTCGCTGCTCTGTGGTCCCCTGGTATCATGTCTGGACCGACTGCAGCGCTGGTCGGTGAGTGGCGATCGGTCCAGGGGAGCCGAAGAAGCCGTTGATCGCATCGATCACGCGCTCGATGCGTGCCGTGCCGATGCCGTGCCAGAGCGGCAGGCGCATGAGCCGCTCGCTGCCGCTGGTGGTGTGGCGGTCCTCGCCGTGGAAGCGGCCATGGCGCCGGCCGGCCGGCGAGCTGTGCAGCGGCACGTAGTGGAAGACGGCAGCAATATCGCGTGCACGCAGATGCGCGATCAGGGCAGCGCGCACGTCGCGATCGCGGCAGCGCAGCCAGAAGCAGTGGGCGCTGTGGTGACGATCGGCCGGGATCACCGGCAGCTCGATGTGGTCGGCCGCGGCGAGCGACGCAAGTCCGCTGCGATAGTGGTCCCAGGCGCCTTCGCGCTCGGCCTGCAACTCGTCGAGCCGGTCGAGCTGGGCCGACAGGAAGGCGGCCTGCAGGTCGCTGGCCAGGAAGGAGGAGCCGAGTTCGACCCAGCTGTAGCGGTCGATCTCGCCGCGCAGGAACTGCCGGCGGTTGGTGCCCTTGTCGCGTACGATCTCGGCCCGCGCGACCAGTTCGGCTCGGTTGATGGCCAGCAGTCCGCCCTCACCGCAGCTGACGTTCTTGGTCTCGTGAAAGCTGAAGCAGGCGAGGTCGCCCCAGGCGCCGCAGGGTCGCCCGTGCAGGCTGCTGCGCAGGGCGTGGGCGGCGTCTTCGATGATGAGTAGATCATGGACCTTGGCGATGTGCTGCAGGGCCACCATGTCGCAGGCGACGCCCGCGTAATGCACCGGCACGATGGCCCGCGTCTGCGGTGTTATCGCCGCCGCCACGCAGGCCGGATCAAGGTTCATGGTGCCAGGCTCGATGTCGACGAAGACCAGCCGCGCCCCGCGCAGGGCAAAGGCGCTGGCGCTGCTGACGAAGGTGAAACTGGGCAGGATGACCTCATCGCCGGGCCCGATGTCGGCCAGGATGGCGGCCATCTCCAGGGCCGCGGTGCAGCTCGGTGTGAGCACACAGGCCGGCGAGCCGAGCTCACGGCTGAACCAATTGCAGACGGAGCGGCTGAAGTACCCCTCGCCGGAGAGCTGGCCATGCCCTTCGATGGCCGTGCGGATGCGGTCGAACTCGTCGCCGACCAGGGCCGGGCGGTTGAAGGGGATGGGCTCGCTGTTCACGGAGCGCTCCCCAACAGCACGAGACCGACGGTGATCACGGTCAGGGCAGCAAGCCGTTGCATACCGAGCGGCTCGTTGAAACAGGCCCAGGCAGCCACCGTGACGAGCGGGAAGCTGGCGGCCATCCAGGGATAGGCGTGGGCCAGCGGCAGGCGGCTGAGGGCCAGTATCCAGCAGCAGGCGGCGAGGGCTGCCAGCAGGAGGCCGCCGATGATCCACGGGTCGCGCAGGCCCTGGGCGAGCAGCGCCACCGGCGACAGGTCGTCGCGTTCGCGCAGCGGCTGCATGCCACGGCGGATGCACAGCTGGCCGGCGGTCGTGCAGCCGAGGGTGCCGGCGGCGGCCAGCCAGGCTTGGGCGATACTCAACATGAGCGGGTATCCTCCCAGATGAGATAGTGCGGACGGCCCTTGCTCTCCTCGAAGATGCGGCCGACGTAGAGACCGACCACGCCGAGGGTGGCCATGAGGGCGCCGCCGAGGAACCAGACGGAGAGCATGAGGCTGGTCCAGCCCTGCACCGGTATGCCCGTGCTGAAATACTGGAGCAGCAGCCAGGCGATGAGCAGCGCCGGCAGTACGGCGATCAGCAGACCGGCCTGCACGATCATCGATAGCGGCTTGTTGCTGTGGGCGATGGCCACCTGAAAGGCGAGGTCGGCGAGCTTGCGCAGACTGTAGGCGGAACGCCCGCGCGCGCGGGCCGCGTGGGCGATGGGCACGGTCATCGGTGCGAAACCGACCCAGCGCGCCTGCACCGGCAGGAAGCGCAGGCGCTCATGCAGGCCGCGCAGGGCCTTGAGGGCGGGGCCCTGGTAGATGCCGTAGTTGCCGATGCTGGGATCGAGATGCGTGTCGGTGAGCCAGCTCAGCAGTTGGTAGAAACAGCGGCCCTGGAGACGCTTGAACCAGCCATCGCGACGGTCGTGTCGGGCCCCGAGTACGATCGGATGCCCATCCTCGGCCACCTGCCAGAGGGTACCGATCTCCTGGGGGTCATCCTGAAGGTCGCAGTCCATGACCACCACACGCTCGCTGGTGGCGTGGGCGAGGCCGGCGGCGATCGCGTAGTGCTGTCCGAAATTGCGGCTCAATCGCAGCCCGCGCACATGCTGATCGCCCGCGGCCAGAACACGGATGGCCGACCAGGAATCGCGCGGGCAGGCGTCGTCGACGAGGATCAATTCGTAATCCTCGCCGCAGAGTTCGCGCAGTGACTCGCCCAGGCGGTGATGCAGTTCGGGCAGAAGGTCAGGTGCGCCGTAGCAGGGGACGACCACCGAGCAGCGGCAGGACATGCCGGCGATTGTCGCAGGCTTGCGGTCGTGTCGAGATGGCAGCCGCTCATGGGTTCTTCTCGATCGGTCGGTAGCTGAGCCAGACCTCGCCGGCCCAGGCGATCTGCAGGCGACCGGCTGCGGGCATGCGGATACGTGCGGTGCGGTAGTGGTCGACCGCCCGACCGAGGGCCATGACCGCCTCGGTCGGCAGGTCCAGGGGCTTCCAGGCGGCCGGCGCGGATTCCTCGGCCAACTGCAGCCGTGGTCGATGCAACCAGCAGTAGCCGTACCAGCGGTGGTCGCCCTGGTGGATCACTGCCTGGTCGCCGAAGAAGCCGATGGTCCCCTGTTCACGCCGTTCGGGCAGGGCCTCGAGTTCCTGTCGGCGGCGGGCGTCGGAGCGGTTGGGCAGGAAGCCGTCGTCGGCCAGGGTGGCGTCGATGTCGATGGTCCAGGTGCCGCGCAGGAGGGCCATCAGTTCAGGATCGCTGACATCCGCCAGTCTGGGCATAGGCAGACGATGGCGACGTTCCTCAGGCGTCTCGTAGGTGGCGGTACTGTAGATCAGCAGGAGCAGCGCGAAGCCAGCAACCACGATGCTCAGCGGCCACTGCCAGCGCTGCTGCAGGTCTTCGGCGGTGGTGCGGTACCAGCGGGCCGGGCGGTGGTCGAGCGACACGTCGATTCACCGTTCGCCGTCGCTTATCACGTGGTTGCGCACGGCCTCGTAGAGCGCGTCGACGAGCGGATCCTCCTGCTCGCTGAGCAGGGCCTGGGCCATGAAGCGTTTCTGCAGTCCGCGTATCGACCACCACCACCAGAACAGCGCAGCGACGATGGTCACCAGGCGCAGGGCGGGAACGCCGGTCGTTGCTCCGAGCAGCACGCCGGCAGCGATCAGCACCACGGCCAGGAAGGTGAGCAGGCCACAGGCGCGGGCATAGCGGCGCTGGAAGCTCCGTTCGAAGACCGACAGCTTGCCGCATTGGCTGCATTCGCCCTTGGGGTGCAGGCTGGGGATCCATCCCAACTCGAAGCGGATGCCTTCCGCATCGCAGTAGGCGCAGCGGCCCGGTTCGCTACCGAAGAGCTTGTGACGGATCCGCAGATGTACCATGTCGTCATGGTAGCGTCTGGCCACAGCTGCCAAGACGGTGACTCGGCAGCGATGGCGAACGATCGTGGCGTGCGCCAAATCGTTTCCGGAGGTCAGCTGGGTCATGGGCGGGTGGCCCCCCACGACTATGATCGCCGCCATGGACCCTTTGCCCGCTGCCGGAGTCGATGCCGAGATCCCCGCCATGGATTGTCCTGGGGCGGAGGCTCCGACCGCCGAGTCGACGGCGATGCCGACCGCCGCTGCGAGCACACCGGATACGGCCATGATGCGTATCGCGGTCGATTTCGATGCCGTCATCACCAGCGACGCCAACGGCCAGGTGGCGCCCGGTGAAGCCTTCAAGGCGATGCGCAAGCTGAACATGATCGAGGCCGACCATCGGCAGGGTGCCTTTCCCAAGGCCGGCGGGCACCTGCACCTCGTGGAGACCGCCGTCAACGTCAGCCCCGAGCAGCAGGCGCTGCTGGATGACCCGCAAGCCCAGGCCCTGCTCAAGCGCCTCGACCCAGGCAGCCTCAGCGTGATGGATCAGCTTGAGTGGCGGCAGGCCCTGCTCGAGCAAGCGCCTGATCTCTACATCGCCAGCGATAGCAAGCGGGCCATGGCCGCGGCCGGCCTAGCGGCGGTCAGCATGGTCCCCTCAGACAAGCGGCGCGGCTTCATCCCCTCCGATGCCGATGCCGAAACCAGCAAGCCGATGAGCATGGCCTTCGACGGCGACAAGGTCTTCGTGCACCGTCAGGATGACGACCTCGCGCACGAGAGCATCAAGCGTCACGGCGTCGAGCACGGCATCGACGTCTGGCGCCGCTGGCAACGTATGCATGCTGATGAGAACCCGGGCGAGGGCCCGCTGGCCGGTTTCATGAAGAAGGCGGTCGACCTCAAGAACGTGGTCGGTCGCGACCGCCTGCGGGTCAATGTGGTCACCGCCCGCGGCTACGACACCGCCGCTCGCGTCGACCATGTGCTCGATGGCATGGGCGTGCGTAAGGATCTCGATGCGGTGATCTATGCCTGTGGCATGCCCAAGGCCGGCGGCCTCTGGCAGGGTCTGGCGGTCGACGGCTCGGCTGAGGTCGACATGGCCTTCGACGACGCCGGCAAGAATTTCATCGACCCGTATCACGACAACGCGGTCATGGCCCACGCCGCCCTGGTGCCGGTGCCCGACGACCACGAGGCCTTCGCGCTCTGAGCGATGGGTCAGGAAAGGAGCAGCCATGTCGCAGGCCGATGCCGACCCCGGTATGATCGACGACGCCCCCGCGATACTCGACCCACAGGTTGATCATGAGCCGTCGGGCTACCAACCGCCAGCCTATCAGCCACCGGTCGAGGATGCGCGCATCCAAGACCCGGTCATGCGCCATGAGCCGCAGTTGCGGCAGCAGGTGCAGATCGATCAAGCCAGCGAGTATCGCCACGAGGGCCGGCACCATGCCAGCAGCGACCACCACGCCGGCGGCAGTGCCGACGGTGGTCACGCTGCCCATCTGGGCGTGAGCGAGGAGCACTACCGTTTCATGCAGGAGAGCTCGAAGTGGTCGCGCGAGGTACTGCCCTTCGAGCCGCAGGTGCCCAAGTCCAGTCAGGTCGACAAGGTCGTCTCCAATCCCGACGGCACCAAGACCTACCACAACATGGGCTACGAGGTCACCTACCACAATGACTTCCCCGACTTCTCGCCCTACGTCTCGCAGAATCAGCAGGGTGAGCCGATCGAAGCGGTGTTCCCGGCCACCTGCAGTCGTGGCTCGGACAAGAAGTCCTGGCATGCCGCTCTGGCCGAGAAGGGCCTGCGTCAGCCCAAAGGCACCGACTTCCACCATGGCCCGGCCTTCGAGAAGGACGGCACCACCTACATCCTCGGGCAGGCCCTGCGGCACGAACCGCACCATGCTTTCCCCCATGCTGGCGGATTCGCGATTTCCAAGGCTGCGGCCGGCATGTACAGTAAGAGCCACGGCGGGCACAAGCCCAGCCAAGGTGGCAGCGAAAGCCACGGCCACAAACAAGGCGGCAAGAAGCATCGCCGCAAGGGTCGCTCGCACCGCCGTAGCAAGCACCGCTGAGACCCGAGGAGCCAAGCATGACCAGCATCGTCCACGACGACCCTGCCACTCCGGCCACGGCGCAGGCCATCGAGGCCTTCGCAGCCCGCTTCGACCAGGGCCTGCCGGCCGCCTATCGAGCCTTCCTGGCCGAGCACAACGGGGGGCGCCCAGAACCCGGCACCGTCTATCTTGCGGATATCGAGGACCGGGTCATGGTCGATGCCTTCTTCGGCCTCGGCGAGGAGGAACTCGACCTGGTGACCATCGACCAGATGAACGACGGGCGTCTGCCCGAGGCTTGTTTCTCTTTCGCCAAGGATCCCTTTGGCAACGAGTTCGTGCTCGATCTTGAGGATGGCTCGGTGGTCTACTGGGACTGCAACGGCGATTACGCCGAATACGAGGGCGATGGCGACGACGAGGACCTCTTCGAGGTCGCGGTGAGCTTCGAGGCCTTCCTGGGGATGCTCGAACCGGCGCCGCAGGAAGCCGGCTGAAGGCCGTGTCGCAGGCCGAGGCGGAGAGCGACGCGCTGACCGATGACGGGCCCGCGCTCGTCGGGGCACTGCCGAGCGACGAGGCGATCATCGGCATGACTGCTGACGGCCCGGCGCCGGGGGCCGAGCGCATCGCCGACCCGCAAGGCGGTCCCTGCGTCGAC
>CAYONM010000193.1:0-7150 GCA_964405325.1 uncultured candidatus Brocadiaceae bacterium
CGAAGCGGGCAAGTCGCGACGGAGGAGCGTGGGGGTGTGCGACGGACGTCGCGAGGGGGCAGCGCCCCCTTTAAAGACAGTCGTTCGAACATGGAATCTCCGCCAGTGGGGCGGTCAGTCTGGAACTGCGCCTGCTCCCGCAAGACCAGGTGCCGATTGTCGGCCCCCCATCCTGGCGCAGGCTGCCGACATGAGCGAGGCATGGTGGCAGGCGGCCTTTGGCTGCGATTATCTGACCCTGTACGCGCATCGCAGCGATGCCCAGGCCGCAACCGAAGTCGCTGGCGTGCTACCACGGCTCCGCCAGGCCGAACCGGTGCTGGATGCCTGTTGCGGCGCCGGCCGGCATCTGCAGGCACTGCGCCAGGCCGGAGTGCGCGCACATGGCTTTGACTGGTCGCCGGAACTGCTGGCCTGCGGCCAGCGGGAACGCGCGGAACTGACCGGGCACCTGCTGCGCGCCGATCTGCGCCGCCTACCGCTACGCGGCGGCTGGGGTGCGATCACCCTGTTTTTCACGGCTTTCGGCTACTTCGACGACGAAACCAATGCCCGGGTGCTGGTCGACCTGGCAACACTCCTACAGCCAGGTGGCTGGCTGATGTTGGATCTGCCCGAGGTGGACCGCCTGGTGGCCGGCCTGGTCCCCCACAGCGAACGCGAGATCGATGGCCGCCGACTGCTGGAACGGCGTTACCTGATCGGCTCGCGAGTGGAAAAAACCGTATCCATCTTTCGCAACCAGGTCCTGGAAACCGAATACACCGAATCGGTCCGGCTGTACCACCCAGAGCAGATGATTGAGCTGGCAACTCAGGCCGGCTGTACCGTTGAAGAATGCTGGCCGTCCCTGCAAGGACCAGACCAGGCTGGCGATCGCGCCGTCTACTGGCTACGGAAACAACCATGATCGTACTGCTCCTATTGCTGTCCGTCCCGCTGCTGGCCATGGAATTACCCGATGGTGTCTACGCGCCGGCCGAGCAACTCGCACCGCAGATGGATGGCAACTGGATCCGGCTCGATGGCCATGAACCAGTGCCGCTGCGACCCGGGCTGGCGGTGCGCGAGCTCCGTCCCGGCGCCTACGTCGGCGGTGACCAGGAGATCCTGCTGATCCGGCACGGCGCCGATGCTGCCGCCTGGGCCGAAGCCCTGGTCGGTCTGCCGGCCTATCCAGGCATGCCACTGGAACAGCTCCGCCGTTCGGCAAAGAACGTCGAAGCCTACACCCCCGAAAGTCTGCCAGTCATGGTGTGGCGCCTGGCCGACGACTGGCACTGGCCCTGGGTGGAGGGCGGCGACGCGCAACAGGGGCTGGCACGGCTGGTTCGACGGTACAATCCCGATCAACGTGGTTTCCGCTTCGACCCGCAGCAGGCCGTTTATGTCAACCTGGTTGGCAAAGCCATCAGCATTGCCGAAGTCGGCAGCCCGATTCCGCCAATGCTGAAACGACACGAGGACGAGGCCATCACCATCGCTCCAGGTGATCTGATCGCCCAGGCTGATCCCGACGATGTCATCGGCCGCATCGCCCTGCTGGTCCGGGATGCCGGCCTACCCGGACAGCTGGACCCGGCTGATGAGATCGTCACCGCCTCGGCACCACGTGGAGAACGAATCCAGCAGGTCACCCGTTGTCGCCTGGGCGAGCTGTTTGGACCAGAACCCCTGCATCTGTTCCGACGTGATCAACAGCGGGTTGCACCGCTGCGACCGGACAACCCCATCTGGGGCCTGCCACGCGAACGCCAGATGATGGTTCTGATCGGCATGGCCGGCCTGGTGATCATCCTGCTGCGACTGGCCCGCAAACGACGTCGGCAACGCTGATCTCAGAGGAGACTCTCACCCGCCAGGCTGGCTCGGAGCTCGCGACATCCGACGCGCTCGCCAGCTTCTCATGCCAGTCCAAGCGGCCGGACTGGCATCCTGAGCAGATGACCACATTTTCACAGCAGCTCCAGCTATCGTAATCACGGCACCCGCCGCTTATAATGCTTCCATCAGAGGGGGCGCTGCCCCCTCGCGACGTCCGTCACACCCGCCAGCCGGGCTCCGGTCCCACGCTCCTTCGTCGCGACTTGCCCGCTTCGCGGGCATTTTTCGGCGCGCTTCGCGCATTATCGCCGAAAAACCGCCGCTCGGTCGGACGGCTTCGCGCTTGGACGCGCTCCCTCGCTTCGCCTGGTTCCACCCGAATTCGACCTTTGAGGGACCCATCGCTTATAATACTTGCTTGGAAAGTGGCGGGTCTCCAGCGTCAGTCAGCACCGGTTGTAACCGGTACTTCTCCTTCTCTTCTCCTGACTGATGCTGGGCCGCCGCGTTCCATATCATCGCCTCGGGCCGGTCCCTTGGCTGTCGCCGCCAGCGGCGATGAAACCAGACCCACTGTTCCGGATAGCGCCGCACCAGGGCCTCCTGATAGGCCATGCAGCGGGCCATGAGCGCCACTTGTTGGCTCTGCCGGTCGCGACTACGCGGCAATTGGTACCGCGGTCCGAAATGCAGCACCCAACAACGCCCATCATAGACACAGTAGATGAACTGTACCGGCACACGCGCCACCTGAGCGATGGCGGCCGGCCCCAACGGCGTATAGGCGAGCTGG
Organism: uncultured candidatus Brocadiaceae bacterium; assembly: GCA_964405325.1. Taxonomy (GTDB): domain Bacteria; phylum Planctomycetota; class UBA11346; order UBA11346; family UBA11346; genus CAYONM01. Next base: position 2,618 of record CAYONM010000193.1, read on the forward strand.
CCAAAAAACGGCACGAAACCACCCGACAGACGGCCAACATCCTGGTCCGGTAGGGTCCCCAACACCAAACCACGACGCAGGGCACCAGCCATGGTGCGCATGTCGTCGTCCTGATAGAAGACCCGATTGCCCCACTGGCTCCGCAGCCGCATCACTAAGCGATCAGCCACCGGTGACCGCATCCGCCGGCCCAGAACCGCGGTCTCAGTAATGCGCCCGAACACGCGCGCCAACAACTCCCAGTTGCCCAGGTGGCCACTCAGGGCAACGGTGCCGATGCCAGCATGCGCATCGCGGAAACAGGCCCGGGCCGCGGCCCAATTCTGGATCCGCACCGGCAACCGCAGCGGATCGTGGTGCAGGGTCGTCAGATTCCACAGCATGCTGCGACCCAGATGCCGGAAGACTCGACGTGTCAAGGCGGCACGATCACCACCAAGGGCAGCCTCCAGATGCTGCCGGCAGCGCCGCTGCTCCTTGCCGGGCAGACCGGCATAGGCATACCCGATCAGCCCACCCAGCCACCAGGCAACACCCGATGGAACGATCCGCCCGAGCCGCAGTCCCAAATCGAAAAGATGATCAGCCCACATCGCGCCACGGTGTCGATTGATGGATCGACAGCAACCGCGGGGGCTGGCCGGGGCCTGGCGTCATGATCGTGCACGAACCCAGCAGTGACGACGAGTTCATCATCCAGCGGAAGTGAAGGTCATCCGTTGACAATGCCCGCAACAGCGATCATGCGCGGAGCGAGCAAGTTGCGATGACGGAGCGAAAGACCGAAGCCCGGCTGGCGGATGCGACGGACGTCGTGCCCCCCCCTCATGTCAATCCGCGTCGCGAATATAGAGTATCGCCGAACTGGCGGCATCCTGCACCAGGTAGCCTTTGCGGATCTGGTCGATCTGGTTCAAGGAACACAGATTGCCGACCGGAGTAGCGCGAGTGTGGCCATCCACCGGCATCAACGGCATGGGGTGGCTACCAGCGACCAGGCGCTCGTAGGTTTCCAGAAACGCCGGATCAACCGGGGCTCGTCGGTCGTGGTAGAGGCGCTCCAATTCCGCTTCGCTGCAGTCGGCATCGTCCGGCTGTTCGCACGCGGCGCGCACCGCTTCTAGCTTGCTCTGCAACTGGTCGCGAGCGGCGCCAGCCTGGGTAGCGACTTCGCGCAACCGGGCGACCTTCTCTTCGACTTCCTTCAACTGCTCACTGCGCAGTTTCTTGATATTTTTGGCTTCTTCGATGCCGTTGATAATCGCCAGGTACTCACGATTGGTGCTGGCGACCATTTGCTTCTCGCGCAGCTGCTGCATGCGCTCTTCCGCACTATCGATATCCTTACTATAATTGCGAATCAGCGCGTCGGCCTCGTGGGTCTTGCCTTCGGCAGCGGCGGCCTTCTGGCTGGAGGCCTGCAACGCGGATTCGACCATATCGATCCGTTTCTGCCGTTCCTCTCGCTGTTTCCTCAACAACTGACGTTGTTGGTTGATGTCGTGCAGCTCCAGCAGGGCGGCCATGGTCGGATGCATACATGCTCCTCTTTCCACCAATTCGGTGGGCCATGCTGTCGCCCGCCAGAAAGGTTCCAAGCGCTTATCGGAGCCCTCGGCCGGCTTCGCCTGGGCATCACCGAGCCCCAACCAAACCTGGTAGAACAAACTGCTTGTCCGGATGCTTGCCTGTTTCGACGTCTGGCTGCCATGGACCCGCGCATCCGACTCTATCAACGTTACCTCGACGGTGAATGCGATCCGGACGAGGAACGCCTGATCCAAACCATGCCATCCGATCCGGACAGCGAACGTTTCGAGCGTTTGCATGATGATCTCGGAACCGTCTTCCAACGACGCGAAGACCGGGACATCGCCGAAGCCCAGGTCCACCGTATTCTGGCCCGGTTGCCGCAACGCGGTCCGCAGGCCCTGGCGGGCCTGAGCTGGGGGACGGTGCTGGTCTTTGCCGCGGCCACCATCGCGGTCGGCGCCTGGTTCGGCCTGGCTGGCACGGTTAGCGATCTGATCCCCCTGACCATCGTCGCGTATACGAGCCTGGTCATGGGCTACCTGCTGATGGTCTACGCCCGACAGCTGCGTGGCCTGGAGGCCGGCTTGTGGGAACGCCTGCTGCACCGACCGGTGCCGGTGCGCCCGTCCGACGTTTTGACCTACCGCGCGGTGGCGGTGCTGATCATCATCGGCGGTATCTGGCTGGCCGTGATCGACTGAACCCGAGCGCCTGAACGTGGTCTCAGCGCGCCTGCACCTGACCAAAGGGGTAGAAACCGCGCAGTAGCAAGAGCAGCTCGTTACGCTCCAGGCTCTTGAAGCAGGCGGCACCAGCACTGACCCGCTGGCGCAGCAAGCGCCGCATCTGCTCGTCCGTCAGCTCCTCCAAACGCAGCATGGGACCACCACCAGGCAGGCCTGATGGCGGCGGTGGCGGGATCCGGTCGACCACCACCCGTGGCCAATCCGGATGCAGTTTCATCCAGATCTGGGAATCCGAAGCCTTGGCCGCACGCATGTGCTGGAAAACGGTCACCTCCTGTGGTGACAAACGACGGCTGATCATGGCCTTGTCGCGACGGGATTCCTGCCAGTTCTGGATCTCCAGGATCTCCTGGGGACCGAGCTGTTTATAAATCTGTGCCATAGAAGGGTGATCCTAACCGATAGACCCACCAACGCCAAGGGCACGGAAGGTGTCGCTGCCACTGGAAGCGGGCCAGATCCTGAGCGACGGCATCAGCCTGAGCCGTGGCCACGACATCGACCACCACCGCTCGGACGCTGTTGGCCGGGACTGGCGCTTCATCACCGTCCCGATCCCAACGCGCCAAGCAGACCAGATCCCAGGCGGTCCAACCGGCCAAGTCCTCATCATCGACGCCTGGTCGCTTCCATCGTGATCATGCTGGTCTTTGCTTCGGGCTTCCTGGGTCGCGGAGATGACGATGAAGACCTGAAAATGAAGCCCTTCTGGCTGGTTGAGATCCCAGCTCGGCCCTCGGCTTGCCGCGGGGGGACATGGCCTATCATCCGCGCCCCGGAGGTGAGGCCTTGTCGCGATTTCCCCTGGTAGCCGGTCTCGGCATGCTCGGCGCTCTGAGCCACACAGTAGTGGCGGTGGAAACGCCGGCGCCCACGCCGCAAGGTGCCCCCATTATTGAAGAGATCGTCATTCGCGGTAATGAGCGGGTCACCACCGATCGCATCCGGTACCGCCTGCGCTCGCGAGTCGGTGCGCCGCTGCGGGCCCAGGATGTGGCTGATGACGTCCGCGCCATCAATACCGCCGGCCCCTTCATGAACGGTCGCTCGTCGATCGAATTCCTCGATGCCGGTCGAGTGCGATTGATCTTCGATATGGAGGAGCTGCCGCTGATCGGCTCCGTGCGTTTCGAGGGCGCCGGCTTCTGGGACAGTCAGAGTCTGTCAGACAAGGTGGAGACCGCCGCCGGCGAACACCACAACCCCCTCACCCTGGAAGGCGATCGGCGGCTCCTGGAAGAACACTTTCGCAAGAAGAACTGGGTCGAGGTAGCGGTCACGGTCGAGCGCATCGAACGAGCCGATGGCTTGGTGGACGTTGTGTTCCGCATCGACAAAGGCCAGCCAGTCAAGGTAGCGCGTACCATCTACCTGGGCCTGCCCGATGGCGCCTATAAGTACTTCATCGATCACGCCCTGCTGTTCAACCGCCCCGGCAAGCCCTTCAATGAGCGCATGCTGGACATCGACCGGCAGGTGGTGGTGAACCAACTACAGGATCTGGGCTATCTGGATGCTGCCGTCCGCGACCTGCGGGTGGAGCGCTATGACGATCTTTCTGGAACCGATGAACGTCGTCGGCATGGCCCCTGGCACGCGCCTGACGGCCTGCGCGACGATCGTGCCGTGCTCACCTTCTTCATTGACTCCGGCGAGCGCTATCGCCTGGGCAGCATCAGTTTCATCGGCAACAGCGTGGTCAGCGAGGAGGAACTCCGACGAGCCGTTGGCGTGGACGATGGCGATTGGTACCGTCGCGTAAACATCCAGAGCGGCCTGAACGTGGCCCGTGACCTGATCCGTGACCAAGGGCATGCGCGCGCCAGTTTCCGCATCGACTACCGACCGGATCTGGCCAGTCGTCAGATGCACCTGAGCGTGCACGTGTTCGAAGGCGATGTCTACGACATCGGACGGGTCGATATTGACGGCAATATTGTGACCAAAGACGCCGCCATCCGACGTCTGCTGGAGGTGTATCCTGGCGATCAGTACACCCAGAGCGCGGTGGATGAGAGCCGTCGACAGGTGGCGCGGACCGGCCTGTTCCGTAACGAACCAGGGGCGCCCCTGCGTTTGGACCCAGTCTTCCCGGAGGAGCGTCCCGATGAGGTCGACATGGACCTGGAGGTGCACGAAGCGGCCACTGGCCAGCTGAATGCTTCGGTCGGCTGGGTGTCGGGCCGCGGCCTGGTGGGCCGCCTGGAATACACCGAGCGAAATTTCGACCTGCTCGGACTGGTCACCGAGTGGC
>CAYONM010000194.1:0-7105 GCA_964405325.1 uncultured candidatus Brocadiaceae bacterium
CGCCTGGGCTGAGCGGCACGCGCGGCCAGCCTCATGACCACTGTGTCGGATTGGTATGGTTCCCTGCCACCGCCCTGTCCACATGTTGTCTTGGATGAGGAAGGCATCGGTTCCCTGGCGGCACGCCATCTCTCTGCCTGCGGCATGCGGCACTTCGCCTATCTGGGCCTGGATCTGGAGCTGAGCCGTCGCCGCGAACAAGGATACCGGACGCATCTGGCGACGCAGGATCTGACCTGCGCGATCAGGCAGGTCTCGATGGAGGTCTACCACCACTTTACGCCGATTCAGACATGGCTTGTGCAGCTGCCACGTCCATTGGGGCTCTTGTGTTTCAACGATAACCTTGCTGCCCGCGTCATCGAATTCTTCAGCGAGGAAATTCCAGATCGCTTGGCGGTGCTGGGAGTAGACAATGCACCCTTCTTCGCTGATTTCGCTCGCGTGCCTTTGAGTAGCATCGATAGGGATGAATCGCGCTTGGGTTATGAAGCGGCACGCCTCTTGCACGTGCAGATGCGGGGAGAATCGTGTCCGCGGCGGGTGGTCGTGGTGCCCATGCGGTGGAGGTGCGTCGTTCGACCCAGACGCTGGCGCACAAGGATCCGATACTGCAGGCGGCTCTCGTGGTCATGCGGGAACGGTTTGCCGAAGAGGTGCATATCGCCGAGATCGCCAAGCAGAGCGGCTGCTCGCGGGCGACCCTGCAACGGATCTTTAAGCGGGAGCTCGGGCGCAGCCCCGGGCAAGAATTGCGACGACTTCGGCTCCAGGCCGCAGAGCGCCTTCTGCTGGAGACCAACCAGAGTCTGGTGTCGATTGCGCGGCAAACAGGTTTCCAGCACCAGACCTCTCTGGTGCACGCCTTTCGGCGGGAGCGGGGCTGCAGCCCAGGCCGTTTTCGGCGTGAACGCCTCCATGGGGGTGAATCCTGAGCCAGAAGAACGACTTCGCGTGCGCTGAGACAAGCGCGCAAGATCCTTGAGCGCTTGCGACAACACCTTGCATATCAGCTGCGCGCTTGGCATGTTGGGCCTGGTCCAACCGATGCTGGTTCTGGTTCGAGAGCAAGAATGGCTCGGGAAAAGTCTGCAATCAAGGAGCTCGTATGTCGTTGGGCTCTTGCCGTTGGCGGTCTCTGGTCCTGGTGCTGACCATCGTCGTGCATCTACCTGCCCTGGTGGCGGTGAACGGCGACCCGCCGGAAAGCCCTACGCCAGAGGTCTTCGACGTCCTGCATTTCGGCAACAGCTACACAGCGCAGTATCCCTGGGCCATCGATTATCTGGCCAATGCCGCTGACAAGCAGCACGACTTCTTCATGGTCGGTGCGGCCGGCGTGCCGATCCGTCATTTCTGGTTCAACGAATCGCTGAAGAAGCGTGCCGTGGAGGCTTTGCAGCCACAGCACAAGTGGGATGCCCTCATCCTGCAGCATTACAGCAATACCGGGTCGGTGCAGGACAACATCGACAGTAATCTGCCGGCGGCCATCCGTACCGCCGAACTGGCCTGGCAGGCGAACCCGCAGTGCCAGGTCTTCATCTATCAGATCTGGCCGCGCTATGCCGACTGGGACAATCCGCCGCCGGCGCGTCAGCCGGCAGTGGAGGAGGGCATCGCCGCCGGCCTCACCGCCTGGAAGAACGAGCACATGCCCGAGGCGCCGGATGTGAAGGTGATCCCGGTGGGCCTGGCGGTCATGGCCCTGGGCGAGCTGATCGATGACAACCAGATTCCCGAAGTCACCGACAAGCTGACGATCTACAAGGATGGTGGTCACCTGAACCCGGATGTCGGCGGTTACGTGATGGTGATGACCCACTTGGCCTGCCTGTACAAGGAGCATCCCCGTATCTACGGTCACGAGCCCCTCTACCGGGATAGCGGCAATCGGGATGGCAAGCCGGTCTTCACCACGCAGTCCACCCTGGCCAAACGCATCCAGGACATCGTCTGGGAGGTGGTATGGAACTATCCGCATTCCGGGGTGAATCCTGATCTGGTGATCGGCACCCGTTCGCTGCCGCCGGCCATCGATGGCCTGCTGTACGAGCAGACGCTCATCGCTGGCAATGGCGTTGAACCCTTCACCTGGGAGGTGGCAGCGGGCAACCTGCCGGCCGGCATCACGCTCGAGCCCAAGGGTCTGCTGCGCGGTACGCCCGAGGGCATGGGCGAGCAGGCCCTCACCCTGCGGGTCAGCGATGCCAAGGGACGTGATGCCCGTCGGGAATACACGTTGCAGGTGCAGCCGGACAGCTCGCCAGCGATCAGCACCGAGCAGCTGCCGGTCTGGCATCAGGGGGCCTGGAGCCAGACCACCCTGCAGGCCGAGAGCGGCAATCCGCCGCTGACCTGGAGCGTCGCGCCGGAGCAATTGCCGGTGGGCATGGAACTGACCAGCAGCGGTATTCTGCGCGGCGATCCCGGTGCTGTCGGTGCCTATCCGCTCAGCATCACCGTCTCCGATGCCGATGCCACCGGAGCCGAATCCGATACCGTGCAACTGACTTTGCAGGTGGCAGAAGCGCTGGCGAACACCCTGGTGGCACCGCACGCCTTGCAGCCGCCGCTGATCGACGGCTTCCTGCAGGACAGCGCCTGGGAGCAGCCGGGTCAGCCCATCGCCAAGGCCGCGGTCGGTGAGTGGTCCGGCAATGCCTCCTTCAAAACCGCCTGGGATGCGCAGGCACTGTATGTCGCGGTGGCTGTGGAAGCCCAGGGTTGGGCCGCAGGCCCTACCCTGGGAACAATCGCATTATCAACCCAACCCCAACGGGGTTGCGAAGGCGTTTCATAGACGAATATCGACAATTCCTAGATCAGCATCAGGTTGCCTATGACGAACGATACCTGTGGGATTGAACAGAGCCTGCGCAACCCCCTTGGGGTTGCATGACGCGATGGCGATTACCCAGGGTAGCGCCGTTGGCGCAACCCTGGGCTGAGCTACGAAGCCCCCTTGGGGCTTGGGAAGATGGCGATTACCCAGGCTGCTCTTGGCGCCAACGCAACTTCCTTAGGCTCGACATCCGCAGTTACTCCGACTCCATTCCCCACACGCTGCTGGAGCGCCGGGTGCCTGGGCAAGGTGTTCTGCCCCTCCTGGAGCGAATCCTGATATAAAGGAGCCTGGACCAGTACGCTTGTCCAGTTGCGCCCTATCGCCGGCGAACGCCGGCTATGTTCAACGACCCTCGATCCACGACCGACGATGCTCGAACCGGTCCCCGCATAAAAACCGCTGCCGCACACAACGCGTCGTGCAATGCCGCCACGGCGGCGCCGCAGCATCGAACTGACGGGAACGAGGCTGACGCATGAAGACCAAAAAACAGCCGAGAGGGAAAGACAGGACAAGGAATAGATGCCTGTCCCCATTATGCCCATGGGAGATGCTCAGAAACCCACTGTCGTCATTCTTTCTGGCCGGCGAGGTGCAATCGACGAAATCGTCCCGGCGGCAGGCCAAATTCTTGCTTGAAGGCCCGTCCGAAGTGGGCGCGATCGGTAAAGCCATATTCAACGGCGATACGATCTATGCACGCTCGCGGATGCAGCAGTTCGACGGATGCCGTATGCAAGCGTTGCCGTCGCGCATAAGCCGATGGGCTGCAGCCGAGTCGTTGCGCCCAGAGTCGCTGGAAATGGCGCAGGCTCAGGCCGCACAGCGCCGCGAGTTGCGGTATCGTCCACGACTGTGAGCCAGCTTGATTGATGGCCATCATGGCTGGCTGCAGCTCCTCAGGCTCATCGCTGCACTCCAGCAAAAATCTGGCTGCATCCGCTTCGTGGTCGAGCACGCGTCCGAGCAGGTGCCAATTCAAAGTCATCGCGGCGCTGCAGGCGGCGATTCCCACCGCATTCGATTCGGCGGCTGACCAGGCCATCCGTAAAAGCTTGGTGGTAGCGGCAGTAACGGGCAGAACCACTGGTGAGCGGAAGCAGCCTCGCTGGGCTTGGACCGAGAGACCGGTCATATGGAGAATGGTGTAGAAATGGCGCAGGTACGTCGCACTACCGACCTGGAGATCGACGTAGGCTGGTACCACCATGACCTGCTCTGGTGCTAGAGCGAGCTGTTTGCCCGCATACCAGATCCAGGCCCCGGGGCGATCGCAGGTCATGAATCGCCAATAGGGATTGGCCTGGGCCGGTAGTTGCCAATCCCGTCCCCAGGTGGAATCGATCTGCATGGCGACTGCGCACAGCGGACGGAATTCCAGCTGATGCCAGAGCGCACGCTGGATCCGATCGGCACCGCTCATGGCGCGTACGTACCTATCCATGTCATCTCTGTCAATAGATTAGGCATTTTCATAGTCTACTCTGTTGGCATGAATGTACACACCATAACCGTGAAACTCCTGCCCGGTCGCGAAGCTGGCGCCAGCAATGCCGAACAACTCCGGACGGCGGCGCGTCAGGCCTCCGGTCAGCACGGGGTCTGCCTGCAGATTCCCGAGGGCACCTGGTCGGTGGCCGATCCGGAGGCAGTCAGCCGCTGGCGCAAGCTGCTCGATCCGCAGTTCGACTACAAGACCCTGCAACTGGCCGTCGATCGTCCGGCCTACAGCCTCATGCTGATCGAGGACGCCAGCGACATCACCGTCGAAGCCACCGGTGCCACCCTGCTCTTCGAGGGCCTCATCCAGCCCTTGGAATGTCGCCGCTGCGCAGGCCTGAACCTGGTGGGGCTGACCATCGACTGGTTGGTACCCTCGAATTGGGTCGCCCGCGTCGATGCCATTGAGGGGCGTCGGGTGGAGCTGTCTTTTCCTGAGGTCTACCCGGTAGAAGGCGGAGAGTTGGTCCATACCCTGCTCGACATGCACCCCGACGAGGCGGGCAAACTGTGGCATGGTCGCCGGTACATGCCCGGCAACGATACGCGACTGCGCGCCACTGGCCGTCATAGCGCCGTAGTGGACGACTTGCGCTGCGCCGAACACCTGCAGGTGGGCGATCACGTGGCATCCCATGTCAGCAGCCGCCCCGGTTCGGCACTGTGTCTGCTGGACTGCGTCGAGGTACTCTGCCAGGACCTCACCTTTTTCGCGGCGCCGGGCTGGGTCATCTCCATGCGCCAGTGCCACAACGTGTGCTACCGACGCGTGCACACCATCCCCCGTCCGGGCCGGCCGCTCGGCCCCAATCGGGATGGTATCCACGGCATCGAAAATACCGGCCTGATCGAGGTGGAGGACTGCCACTTCGAGTCGATCAGCGACGATGGCCTGAACCTGCACAACGATGCCTACGAGGCGCATCCTGGCACGCATCCGCGTCAGATCCTGATGGTGCAGCGCCACAACATGAGAGGAGGATCATACGACGGGCACCGGCCGACCTTCCAGCGGGGCGACGTACTCGAACTACTCTCCGGTTCCACCTATGAACGCTACGCCAGCGCCCTCGTGGCGGATGCCCAGGTCGATGGCACCCATCTCAGCCACGGCTTCCGGATCGAGTTGCAGCACCCGCTGCCCGCGGCCTTCCGTGCCGGCGACTTCGCCTGTGTCGCCTCGCGGATGGCGCGTCTGCACATGCGCCGCTGCGTCTTCAGCAACAATTTCGCGCACGGCATCCGCTTCGCCCTGAAGACGGGCGTAATCGAGGACTGCCTGTTCGAACATCTCTACGGTCCGGGCATCGATGTGAATCCAGCCTTCGCACCGATCTGGAGCGAAAGCGGGCACGTGGATCAACTCATCGTACGCCGCAACACCTTTCGCCGTTGTGGTCGCAGCTTCCGCAGCGGCGATGGCTGGGGTTTCGCTACCCGCTCGGAACTACCGCGGAATGCCGTTGGCCTCCACCGCAACATCCTGCTGGAGGACAATCATTTCCAGAGCGAGGATCCTGGTCCTGCCGTCTACCTCGGCTGTGCGCGCGATGTGATCGTTCGCGGCAACACCTTCGACTGCCCGCCTCCCTATGTCCACACCTGTCACACCCGCGACGCCAGTCTCGCATTACCTGGCCCGCAGAACATCTGTCTCGTGCTTGGCGAAGCGAGTTCCGACATTGTTTATCGAGAAATGGACACGAAAAAGGAACCCTGAAGCATGCCATCGGCAACGGTGGGCTTTTGTCAGAACTGTGATCCCGCTGAAAACTGAGCCACTGGTGAGGATTGGTGAGAGCCGTGCGCCGTCATGGCTGCCAGAAATGAGCAGTGTGTGGGACCGGGACGGAAACGCGTAAAGGAACCGGCGCACGTGACATCCAGGCGGACGGCAGGAAATAGCTACAAGTCCTTGCGTTCGAGATTCGGCGAATTGTCGGCCTACTCGTCGGTCGCCGTTCCCGCTGCCCGCAGCGCGTTCGGACTGGTTCCCTTCCATCGCCGGAAAGCGGTGGCAAAGGCCTCCGGATCGGCATAGCCCACCGCCTCGGCCACCGCCGCGACCGTGAGTGGCGTACTGCGCAGCAGGGCTTCGGCGCGCTGCATGCGCAGGCTCCGCAGGTGTGCCACCGGGCTGTCGCCGTGGGCTTCGCGGCACAGTCGCCGCAACTGCTCGCTGCCGACTCCGACCACCTCGGCCATGGACCTGAGGTTCCAGGGCGCGGCCGGATCGGCGTCCACCGCCTGCCATAACGGCTCGAGGCGACTACGGGCGTCGCTCGCCTCCGCGCCCAGCAGCCGCCGCAGATAGAGGCCTATGAGGTCGACGGCGTGGGCCACCACCAGGGGCGCCGGATCCCCGCGCACCTGCTCACGCCACAGCAGGCGCAAACTCTCGGCCAGGGCTTCGCCGTTGCCGCGCCGCAGCTCCGGCACCGCGGGCAGACGTGTTGGCAGGGCATCGGGCGCGAACTCCAGCCAGGCGATATGCCAGGTCTCGCGGCAGCGCCAGCCACGCCGCAGGCGTGGCGGAGCCAGGTAGACGCTGTCGGGCGGGGCGGGCCGCCAGGCGCCGTCGACCAGCACCTCGCCGGCCTCCGCGTCGGGCAGCACCACGGACAGCACCCCGGTGGCCGGACGCCGCTCCTGACGATGAAAGCCGGCGCGGCATAGCGACAGCCCGGCCAGCGTGACGCCGATCCGCTGCACCGGGGGCGCACACCGATCCCGAGCGCAGCCTGATACCCGAGCGGG
>CAYONM010000195.1:0-7103 GCA_964405325.1 uncultured candidatus Brocadiaceae bacterium
GATCGACAAAATCTCTGCGCGATCTGTAACGTTTATTTCTTTCCGCACCCTAACGATACTGACAGCCGGCACCACCAACTGCATACGCGAGCAACAGATAGCCCCTCGGCTGGGCCCGAAAATCGGCACGCTGGTCGCAAGAACTGAAGCCTGCTTGCGATGCAGCGTCAACACGCACATGCTGACCGAGCGTATCTCAATCACAGCACCCGTATCCCCATCAGGAGCCCGCTCATGCTGCGCACCCTCGCCTGCCTCCTCCTTCTGGGCAGCATTTCTGCTGCCAATCTCGATAACCAGGCCGTCGACGAGCTGATCCAGAAGGGTCAGGCCTATATTCTGTCGCAGGCCCAACCGGATGATTCCTTCTGGGTATTGGACAAGTTCAAACTGGGCATCACTGCGATCTGCGTCGATGCCCTGGCCTCCAAGCCGCATTCCCATGCCGATGACCCGCGAGTCGTCAAGGCCTACGCGATGCTGAAAACCCACCAGCAAGACGATGGCGGTATCTACCAACCAGATGTCGGTTACAGCAACTATATCACCAGTCTCAGCCTGATCTGTGCCGCCACCCTGGGCGATGATGACCAGGCTTTCATTGAACCGGCGCAAAAATACCTGCTGGGCCTGCAAAACACGGATCCGGACAGTATTCACGAAGGCGGCCTTGGCTACGGTTCCAAAGGCCCCGGCTTCGAAGATCTCAACAATACCAGCTATGCCATCCAGGCCCTGCGCGGCACCGGCATAGCCGCCGACCACCCGGCCATGCAGAAGGCCTTGGCCTTTGTGCAGCGCTGTCAGAACCTGAGCAGCCACAACAACATGGAATGGGCCGGCAGCGATGGTGGCGGCGTCTATAGCCCCGATAGCACCAAGGTCCGCTCGCAACCGAGCAGCAGCCACGATGTGACGGTGGAGCAACAGCAGGCGGAAACCGGCCGACTGGCCAGCTATGGCACCATGACCTATTCGTTGATCTCCAGTTACATCACACTCGATCTGAAACCCAGCGATCCACGGGTGCAGGCCGCCTATGACTGGGTGCGACGGAATTATCGCTTCGATGTCAATCCGGGCATGGGTCCGCAGCAGGAACGCCAAGGCCTGTATTATTACCGCCTGCTGGCTGCCCGGACCCTGAGCCTGCTGACCGATGCCACCCTGACCTTGCCCAACGGCCAAGAAGCCAACTGGAAAGCCGACTTGGCCACGTTCATCGCCGACAGCGCCCAGGAGGTGCAATTGGGCGACGGCAGCATGGCGCTGATATGGGTGAACGAAGCCGATCGTTGGGCCGAAGGCCTGCCGGTGATGGTGACGGCCTACATGGTGAAAGCGCTGAAGGCAATCCGAGCGGAATAATACATTGGATCGATTCCCGGCTTGCCACGGCCAAGTCACCACTTGTACGGAGGCTGTTGGAACCGGAGCAACGGCTGGACAACATCGCCAAGGTCACCGGCTCCAGTGACGCGTTCAGTCTGAGCAAGGCATTCCGATTGGAACTGGGCCGCAGCCCCCGTAGCTGGCGGAAGCAGGTAGCGGGGTAGTGCTACCGCTCGAAATTCCCCGGCTTCATCCGCGTGGTCGTATCGAAGGTGAACGGTCCTTCCGGCTCACCGCCTTTGACGCAGTCCAAATGGATCAGCACCGCACCACGACTCGAGAGCTCATTCATGATCGCCGCTTCGATGCGGTCCATTACACCGTGCCCGTGCAGCACGGTCCATTCACCAGGAATGGTCAGATGGAAATCGACATAGACGCGATCGCCCATCCGGCGTAGCCGTAGATTATGGACATCGTACCACTGCGGCTCGCGAATCCGGTTGAGCACTTCGACGATACGTGCAATGGTATCAAGATCGGTTTCGTCCATCAGGCTGGCAAAGGCAGAGCGCATCATTTTGATAGCGGTCCACATCAGATGCGCGGCCACCAAAACAGCAACCAGGCTGTCAATCCAGGCCCAGCCGGTCAAATAGACCAAACCCACACCCACCAGAATACCGCCGGTGGTCCAGACATCAGACAGGACGTGTTGGCTGTCGGCAACCAAGAGGGGCGAATCGTGTTTTTTGCCGATAAACCGCAAATACAGTCCCAGTGCCAGATTGACCACAGCCACCAAGGCCACCAGCACCATGCCGATGCCAAGCGCTTCTTCGATAATGCCGCTCTCGGAAAACAGATTCTCGACGGTATGCCACAAAATGCCGCCGCCGGCCATAAACACCAAGGCGCCTTCGAAACCGACCGAAAAGAACTCAGCTTTGCCGTGGCCGTAGGGATGTTCCTTGTCTGGCGGGGTCAATGCCACGCGCATCGCCCACCAAACCAGGCCGGTGGCGACCACGTGGACGATGCTCTCCAGGAAATCCGAAAAAATCGCCGCCGAACCGGTCATCAGATAGGCGACCATCTTGATAAACAGGAGGATGATTCCCACGCCAAGGGACAGGCTCACCGCCCAACGCCGCTGCGATTCGGACGCCTGGCACATGGCCTGATGGAGATCGGGTTCGTCGGACATGGTGATTCCTTGGATCGTGGGCCACCTTGGGCATACCATCAATCGATATTCGACCGCCCCAGTCCATTAACCATCTGGCCGTCGTCACGACAACACCACGTGTTGTCGTGACGACTTGGTCTTGGGAACGATCGACGGTCGACACGGACGCCGCAAGCGGCTTCGCCTGGATTCAGCGATACAGCGGGAAGCGCTCACACAGGGCGCGCGCTTCGGCACGGACCGCGTCCAGCACCGCCTGATCGCCCCGCCCCTTCAGGGCTCGATCGATCAAATCGGCGACCTGTACCGCTTCCTCAACCCCAAACCCACGGCTACAAATGGCCGGAGTGCCGATGCGGATACCAGATGCCGTCTGCGCCGGTTGCTCGTCGTAGGGGATCAGGTTCTTGTTCACCGTGATACCAACCGCGTGCAGCAGATCCTCGGCTTCCTTACCGGTGACGCCCTGGCTCATCACGTTCAGGCTCATCAGATGGTTGTCGGTGCCACTGGACACGACTTTCCAGTCTTTCGCAATAAAATGCTCGGCCATGGCCTTGGCCGAAGCCTGCACCCGCTTCATGTAGTCGGTGAATTCCGGTTTGAGCGCCTCGCCGAAAGCAACAGCCTTGGCCGCGATCACGTGCATCAACGGCCCACCCTGAATGCCCGGAAAGATGCGACTGTTGACCCGTTTCTGGAGGTCCAGATCACGGGCGAAAATCATGCCGCCACGGGGACCTCGCAGGGTCTTGTGCGTGGTGGTGGTGATGATGTCGGCATGACCAAAGGGCGTCGGATGCAACCCGGCCGCCACCAAGCCGGCGATGTGCGCCATGTCCACCATCAGCACCGCATCGACGGACTTGGCAATGGCCGCAAAACGCTCGAAGTCGATGGTGCGCGAATAGTTGCTGGCACCGGCGATGATCATCTTGGGCTGGAAAGCTGTGACCTGAACCTGCAGCTTATCGTAGTCGATCACCTCCGTACCGGGCTCCACACCGTAGAAATCGATGGTGTAATCGCGGCCGGAGAAATTGAGCTTGAAGCCGTGGGTCAGGTGGCCGCCGTGATCCAGGCTCATGCCCAACACCTTGTCGCCGTGCTTGAGCCCAGCGGCATGGTAGGCGGCCATGTTGGCCTGGGAACCGGAGTGGGCCTGGACGTTGACGTAGTAGTCAGTGTCAAACAGCTGTTGCGCCCGGCGTTTGGCCAGATCCTCGGCCTTGTCCACCTCCTCGCAGCCGCCGTAGTAGCGACGACCGGGATAGCCCTCGGCGTATTTGTTGGTCAGCACCGAGCCTTGGGCTTCCATGACCGCGGTGGAGACGATGTTCTCCGACGCGATCAGCTCGATGGTGTATTGCTCGCGGTCGAACTCGGCCTGCACAATAGCGGCGACCTCGGGGTCGACATTGGCGAGCGGGGTGGGAACGGTGTGATTGACGGCACTGGCAGTGCTCATGGCGTCGCTCCTTTTCAGGTTGATCGGCCCAGGCGCGCGGCACTGCTGCGTCCGGACTCCCCTGCGGTTTCACCCGCAACCCGGCACCACACCGGGTATGCGCCAGTCATCCGAACGGTGCGGCTATGATGGTCATACGTCGAGCGGAACAAGCTTTTCCGGCACAAGACATAAAACAACTTCCAACACGCTGGCCGAGGGCCGGAGAACCGTGCCGAGCCAAGGCCATATGACAGGACCTTTGGCTGGAAAGGGATCGCAAAACCATGCATATCGTCGTCATCTGCGGCACCAATCGAAGCGGTGCCCTGTCCGCCACCCTAGCCCATCTGTATCGTCACTGCTACATCGAGCAGGGCGCCTCGGTGGATCTGCTGAGCATGGCGGAACTGCCCGCCAGCGCCCTGCATGGTGCGGCCTACCGGCAACCCGAGACCGAGATCACCCGTTTGGTGGAACGTTTCTGTGCCGCTGACGGCGTGCACTTTGTGGTGCCGGAGTACAACGGCAGCTTCCCCGGGGTGCTGAAGCTCTTCATCGACATGCTGCCCTATCCGGAGGGCTTCGACCAGCGCCCCTGCGCCTTCACCGGCCTGGCCGCCGGCCAGTTCCAGGGCCTTCGCGCGGTCGAACACCTGCAGCAGATCGCTTGCTACCGCAACGCCCTGCAGTGCCACTGCCGTCTGTTCATTGGCAACAGCTTCAAGCAGTTCGATCCGGACAGTGGAGCCCTGATCGATCAGGAATTGGCGCATCGTCTGGTGCAGCAGTGCCGCGACTTTTTAGCCTTCGTCAGTGCCATGCGTGGCAGCAGCATCAAGACATGAACCGTTCCTGGTAATCTGCCAACAGACGCTCGGCTACCGAGGCGGGCAGCACCTCGTCAACGCCGGCGTCCTTGGCCAGACCGTTGAGCACCCGCTCGATTTTCACCAGCAGCCGTGCCACCTCGTCCGGATTTTCCGGTACCTGATCGGCAGGGATCGGTGCTTCGGTGGCGGTATGCAATTGCCAACCGCACTTGGCCAATTCCAGATCGCTGGCTCCCCCGTGACCGGCCACCAGATCGGGCGGTAATTCCACCCGCGCCTCCAGTACCAGGACCTTGAAATGCTCGCTGGTCTCGGGCACCGGATCGTCGAATATCGGTGCATACCGCATGCGCCAGCGCACCTCGTCACGATGCAGGTCGAATTCATGCGGCCGCAGATGCACGGCATACAAGACATCGTCGATTTCATGATACGCATCGCCCATGACTCGTCCTTTCGCCATCAGGGTGGGCCACAGGATAGCAGCCATGCGAGCCGATGAAATCTGCGACCACATGCAGCAGGTACTGCGCCAGGAGAGCGCTGCCATCGCAACCGTGGTCGACCTGTTGAACGAGCAGAAAAACGCCTGCGACGCCATCTGCAAACGCCTGCTGGTCTGCGATGGCCGGCCCGGACGCCTGGCCTGCACCGGCATCGGCAAGGCCGGCTTGATCGCGCGCAAGCTCGCTGCCACCGCCGCCAGCACTGGTACACCGGCTTTTTTCCTGCATCCGGCCGATGCCCGACACGGTGATCTGGGCATGCTGCAAGCAGAAGACGTGGTCCTGGCACTGTCGAACTCGGGCAACTCGGACGAAGTGCTCGACCTGCTCCCCCCCGTGCGCCGGATCGGCAGCCAGCTGATCGCCCTGGTCGGTCGACGCGACTCGCCACTGGCCAGCCGCGCCGATCTGGTACTGGATATCGGCCCCGTCACTGAAGCCTGCCCCCTGGGCCTGGCCCCCTCCACCAGCACCACCGCGCTGCTGGCCCTGGGTGATGCGATCCTGTTGTCGGTGCAACGCCTGCGACAATTCACCCCCGAAGATTACGCCCGTTTCCATCCTGGCGGTGCCCTGGGACGGCAATTGATGATCTGCCGCGAGGCCATGCGCACCGGCTCCCGTGTCGCGGTCTTGCCCCCCACCGCCACCCTCCTAGCGGCCATGCGCGCCATTTCCCAGACGCGTTCCGGCAGCTGCCTACTCGCCGACGAGGACGACACCCTACTTGGCATCTTTACCGATGGCGATCTGCGCCGCTCGCTGATGGACACCAGCCATGGCGACGCCGTTTTGCAACACACACTCAGCCAGCACGCCACCATGCCCTGCCGCAGCGTGAACGGCGATGCCTTGCTGCAGACCGCGCTGCACCTGTGCAACCGCTACCACGTCAACGAATTGCCAGTGGTCAATGCCCAAGGCGGCATCCTCGGACTGATCGATATCCAAGACCTGGCCCACCACGGTTTTGAAATTCCAGCCAGTAAGGACCCATCATGAACGTTCCCCTGCACGGTATCATCTTCGACATGGATGGCGTGCTCTGCGATTCGGAGCCATTTATTCTGCAAGCAGCGCAATGCTTCCTGCAAAACCGTTATGCTATCAGTGTCCCCGCCTACGACTTCAAGCCCTTCATCGGCGCAGGCGAAGACCGCTTTATCGGTGGTCCGGCCGAAAAACACGGCATCACCATTCAGCTGCCGCAGGACAAGATCGCCACCTATGAGATCTATTACCGCCTGATCGACGGTCAGCTGCAAGCGCTGCCGGGCGTACACGAATTCATCCAGACCCTACAGGACCAGGATAAACGTCTGGCCGTGGCCTCGGCCGCCGACCGCGGCAAGGTGGAGGCCAATCTGGAAGCCATCGGCCTGGATCTGGTCGGTTTTGCGGCGGTGATCAGTTCCGAGGATGTGGAACACAAGAAACCCGATCCGGCCTGTTTCCTCACCGCCGCCAAAGCCATGCAGCTACCACCGGAACAGTGCCTGGTGATTGAAGATGCCATCAACGGCATCCGCGCCGCCAAGGCGGCCGGCTGTCGTGCCCTGGCGCTGTGCACCAGTTTTCCGGCCGACGAACTGCTGGCCGCCGGAGCCGATGCCACCTGTGCCGACCTCAGCCGGGTCCCAGCGGAGGTGATGGGATGGTTGGCTGACTGACGAGAGCCTCGTCAAAGCAACAATCATGGCATAGCGTGTACGGCAAACGCTCAGCCCAACTCCCGCAAGACCGAATCGATCGATTCGATCGCGTCCAGTTCGCACCCAGCATCAATGGCATCGGCC
>CAYONM010000196.1:0-7052 GCA_964405325.1 uncultured candidatus Brocadiaceae bacterium
TATCACCGCAATCGTGGTTTGGTGCGAGTCCACTACTGGTTGACCAAGTTCTTCGCCGCCATCATCACCATGATGTGTGGCGGCTCGGTTGGTCGTGAAGGTCCGATCATCCTGGCTGGCGGTACGGCGGGTAGTTTGTTGGGGCAGGCATCTCGACAGCCCAGTCGCAATCGTCGGATTCTGTTGATTGCTGGTGCCGCGGGGGGAATTGCCGCAGCTTTCCAAGCACCGTTGGCTGGCGCTCTGTATGCCGGCGAGGTGTTGTATAGCGATTCCGATTTGGATGCCGATGCGCTGATTCCATCGATCATCAGTGCCATTGTCGGTTACTGCGTGTTTGGCCTGTTGGAAATGGGCATCTACCCGGCGTATGCTGATGGTGTGATCGCCTTGTTCTATATTCCAGCGCTGCTCAATTTTGGCGCCCATGATTTTCCGCAATTGATTGGCTATGGTCTGGTCGCTGTTGGTGGCCTGCTGGCGTCGTATTACATGCGCTGGGTCTTTCCGCTGGCCGGCAAGCTGGTCAAGCGGATTCCCGTGCCTTTTTTCATTCGCACTGGTATCGGTGCTGGTATCTGTGGCCTGATCGCTATTGCCGCCATGGAGGGGGCGCAGATGGGTGGCCTGATCGCTCCGGATAGCGATCTGACCATGAGCATTCTCTCTGCCGGTTACGGCATCTTGCAGCATAGCTTCGATTTCACCACTGGCACTGGCACGCTGCTGGGCATGAGCCCCATGGCCATCGCCGGGTTGATGCTGCTGATCGCGCTGTGCAAGGTGCCGGCGACGGCCTTCGTGATTGGTTCGGGTTGTTCCGGCGGCATTTTCGGCCCATCGATGGTGGTGGGGGGCTGTGTTGGTGGTGCCATTGGCTTCATGTTGGATGGTTTGATCATCGCCCCACCGATAGCTGCCTGCGTGGTCATGGGTATGGCCGCCATTCTTGCTGCCAATTTCAAGGCGCCATTGGCTTCGCTGTTGATGGTCTGTGAGCTGACGGGCAGTTACGGACTGTTGCTGCCGGCCATGTGGGTCAGCGCCACGGCTTTCTTGTTTTCCGGATCGCGGGGACTGGTACGCAGCCAGGTATCGTCAGCGGTGGATTCACCGGCGCATCAAGGCCATTTTTTCACCGATATCCTCGCTGGCATCACGGTGGAGCCGGTGTTCGATCCGGAACGGAGCATCCAAACCCTGCATCCGGATTCCAGCCTGGATGAATGCAAAAGGTTGGTGACCCAGACCGAGCAGCACATTTATCCAGTGGTCAACGAAGCGGGTTTGCTGGTGGGCATATTCTCCATCGATGACCTACGCAGTTTTCTCTACGATGAGGCATTGGGCCTGGTTGCGGTGGCGCAGGACATCGCCACCAGCGATATCGCGACCATATGCTTGGAAGACAGTCTGGCCACCGCCATGCGGCGCTTTACCGAGGGCAACCTGGAAGCACTCCCTGTGGTGAAGGCTGATGATGATCGGCATTTCGTTGGTTTGCTGGAGCGTCGGGAAGTGGTTGATTATTACAACCGTGTTGTCGAACGCATGCGCAAGCTGCGTCGTGAAGATGGCTGGGAGACGGCGCCAGTCCGGTCTTAAACCTGACCGGATCCCGAAGACTGTCGACTGGATGCGTCCACTGCTGAAGGCGACTCCCGCCAAGTGATATAGCACCATTCAGGTGGCTTGCCTTGCCGTTTACAGTTTTCCGAGTGCGCGCAGCGAGGTCACCAGCTCCGCGGCGGCGGTGCTGCGATTGAGGGCGTAGATATGCAGTCCAGGGGCGCCGGCATCCAGGAGCTTGGCGCAGAAATCTATGGTCCATTGCATGCCAATACGGCGACTTGCGACCGGATCGTTCGCAACCGGATCCATCACGGCACGGAATTCATCCGGCAGATGTGCGCCACAACGTTGGCAGAATTGTACCAGGCCCTTGTAATTCGTCACCGGAATCACGCCGGGAATGATGCGGGCGTCGGGTATGTGCTGACGGACATAATGCAGCATGTCCAGGTAGGGTTGCAGCGCGAAGAAGCATTGGGTAACCGTTGCCGCCACGCCACGGAGATATTTTTCGATCAAATGATCCCAGTCGGTCTGTCGACTGGTGGCCTCGACATGGCCGTCGGGATAGGCGGCACCCAAGCAGCAGAATCGGCCGTCAGCCTGCAGACCCGATAATAATTCGGTGGCATGGGTATAGCCTTGTTCGGTGGGAATGAATCGTTCCTCGCCTTTGGGCGGATCACCGCGCAAAGCCATGATGTTCTCAATACCGCCGGCGTGGTAGTCATCCAAAAGCTCGGCGATTTCTGCCCGGGTGGCGTTGACGCAGGTCAGGTGGGCCATGGCGACCAGATGATGCTCGTCCTGGAGACGGAGCACGATCTCCTTGGTCTTGGCGCGGGTGGAGCCGCCGGCACCGTAGGTGACAGACACGAAATCGGCACCAAAGGGCGCCAACTGATCCAGGGTGTCTTCCAGCGTATACCAGCCGCGTTCGTTCTTGGGTGGAAAGAACTCGAAACTGAGGGTGCGGGATTGGCGGGCAAAGATATCACGGAGTGTCATGCACGGCACGCTAGCTATAGGCATCGATACATCAAGATGTAACGATGATGGGTTCCCTGGCTCGTTCCAGATCGAACGCTCGCTACACGACCATGATGGTACCCGACTTCCAGCATGCTTTTCCACGGTTTGGACCCGAACGAAATGCCTTCTGTGGTGAACTGTGGCGGCAGCTGTTTGGCGATATGGATGATCTGACCCTCCGCCTGGGTAAGACCTGGCGCCACAGGTGGCGCGTGGCAGTGGCACCGCATCAGTCGTATGCCAGTGTCTCTTTCAAGGAGCTAGTGCTGTGTCCCATAAATAGCCTTCATAATTCTTCGCGGCGCAGCGCATCTGCTGCGTTGCAGAACCCTCGAAATGGCGCTGCCATTCCTTCAAAAGACCATGCGGTCCGCCCATAGCCTTGCATCTGCACTACGGCGCTTTGAATTCTATCAGCTATTTACGGGACCCAGCTCTAGGGCTGACCGATCTGTTCCATGAGATCAGCGGCCGTGCTGCGCCGGGCAAGTATGCCATCACGCTTCGCTATGGTGATTGGACATCGCTGGAGCCGTTATGCTACGTCGTGCATCAGGCCTTGGCATAAAGCCAGCCATGATATCGATGTTCAGTAGGCCAACAGAAAACGGGCACCGCCAAACGGTGCCCGTTGTAAGAAGCAAGGTCTCTCGTTTTGATCAGACCTTGGCGGCGCTCAGGCGGCTTTCGAGCTGGGCGACCTGCTCATTCAGGGCAGCCGGCACCTTGTCGCCGAACTGGGCGTAGTATTCCTTGACGTCAGGCATTTCGCTCAGCCACTGCTCGGGATCGACCTTCAGCAGCTCTTCCATCTCGGCATCACCGATATTCAGGCCGTTCAGATCCAGGGCGTCCTTGGTGGGCACGGCGCCGATCGGAGTCTCGTCGGCAGCGCCAACGCCATCGCAGCGCTCGCAGATCCAGGCCAGGACGCGGCTGTTCTCACCGAAACCGGGCCAGATGAACTTGCCGGCGTCATTCTTGCGGAACCAGTTGACGTAGAAGATCTTCGGCGCCTTGTCACCGAACTTCTTGCCCATGTCCACCCAGTGGCTCCAGTAGTCGGCCATGTTGTAGCCGCAGAAGGGCAGCATGGCGAAGGGATCGCGACGCATCTGACCCAGGCCGCCGGTGGCAGCAGCGGTCTTCTCGGAGGCGCAGATGGAGCCCATGAAGACGCCGTGATCCCAGTTCTTGGCCTCGTGCACCAACGGCACGGTGGTGGCGCGACGACCACCGAACAGGAAGGCGTCGATGGGCACACCCTTGGGGTCTTCCCACTCGGGTGCGATCACCGGGCACTGTGCGGCTACCGCCGTGTAGCGGGCGTTCGGGTGCGCGGCCTTGTTCTTGTTGTCATTCAGATCCAGATCGCCCGGCCAGGGGCTTTGACGAGTCCAGTTGTACTCGATTTCCGGGGTCTCTTCGGTCATCTCTTCCCACCAGACGTCGCCGTCCTTGGTCAGGGCGCAATTGGTGAAGACGGCGTTGGATTCCAACGAACGCATAGCGTTGTAGTTGGAGTAGTCGTTGGTGCCGGGGGCGACGCCGAAGAAGCCGGCCTCGGGGTTGATGGCGTAGAGGCGGCCATCGTCACCGATGCGCATCCAGGCGATGTCGTCGCCGATGCATTCCACCTTCCAGCCGGGCAGGGTGGGCACCAGCATGGCGAGGTTGGTCTTGCCGCAGGCCGAAGGGAAGGCACCGGCGACGTAGTAGTGCTTCCCGGCCGGATTGGTCAGGCGCAGGATCAGCATGTGCTCGGCCATCCAACCTTCACGCTTGGCCATGGTGCTGGCAATGCGCAGAGCCAGGCACTTCTTGCCGAGCAGGGCGTTACCGCCGTAACCGGAGCCGAAGCTCCAGATCTCGTTGGTCTCAGGGAAGTGGCTGATGTACTTGGTTTCGTTGCAGGGCCAGGGCACGTCCTGTTGACCGTCGGCCAGGGGGGCGCCAACGGTATGCACGCACGGGATGTACTCGCCATCGGTGCCAAGCAATTCCAGGACCTTCTTGCCCATGCGGGTCATGATGCGCATGTTGACCACAACGTAGCCGCTGTCGGTCAGCTCGATACCAAGCTTGGCGATGTTGCTGCCCAAAGGACCCATACTGAAGGGGATCACGTACATGG
This sequence comes from uncultured candidatus Brocadiaceae bacterium, assembly GCA_964405325.1. Classification (GTDB taxonomy): domain Bacteria; phylum Planctomycetota; class UBA11346; order UBA11346; family UBA11346; genus CAYONM01. The sequence goes on from CAYONM010000196.1 coordinate 4,739, forward strand.
TACGGCCCTTCATGCAGCCCTTGTACAGATCGCGCATGGTGGCCTTGAGCTCCTTGGGATCGGTCCAGTTGTTGGTGGGACCAGCGTCCTCTTCTTTCTCGCAAGCGATGTAGGTCCGGTCTTCGACGCGAGCGACGTCGCGGGGGTCGGAGCAACAGAGGAAGCTGTTGGGGCGCTTGCTCTCGTTCAGGCGCACGAAAGTGCCACCATCGACCAGCTGTTGGTTCAGCTGATCGCGTTCTGCTTCGGAACCATCGCACCAGTGGATGGTATCGGGTTGCATCAAGTCGGCCCATTCGTGGACCCAGGCCTTGAGCTGGCTGTGGTTGGTCATATCCGCGTTCACGATTTGCACGGAACGTCTCCTCGGTGAAGGGTCGCGCGGTCGGTTCTCGGTGACACACCTTGCCTGGGCGCGACGCGATCGTGGGGATGTGGCGAGCCGGGAGCACCGGTCGACTCGATCTCAGGGGTATACGTAGCCGCAGCATTGTGTGGGCGGTGAGGCCATGCGTGGATGCTATGCCCCCCATCGAGCGTCGAAAGCCTAGTGGCTTGGGCCAGACTTCAACGGTATATTCCTGAGCGAGCCGGCCGTCGGATGTTCACTCGCCTCAGCTTCGGGGTCCGAGGGGCTTGCCCCTCGATGTAAGAGCCCGTCAATAAATAAAGGTAGCGTCTCACTCGATCTTTTGCCGCCCTTCTGCGTTGCTTATCGCTCACATATCCCGATATGCTCGCTCTTCGCGCCTTGAAGGATCGACAAAATCTCTGCGCGATCTGTAACGTTTATTTCTTTCCGCACCCTAAGAGTCAAAACCGGGCGCCGACCGCTATGATCAAACCCGTGGGTTCCGGACGGCGTCCGGTTTTACCACTTCTCCTGGACTTCCATCAAGAGGGTGGCCACCAGTCTGACTCGGACCTCGTGAGTCCGCCGTGACTTGCTGATAAGCGAGCAGGGTTCGGTGCGCTTCCCTCAATTATCACCGGAGCGTCGTCAGCCGGGTGCCGCGCTTGGCACGCTCGCCGGTGTAGTCGCAGACGTGCTTTGAGTTCGGCCTACCTTGGAGCCCCCACACCAGGTTGGACGAATCTCCGACAGGTCCATCAGCCCGAATCCAGATTGGGACGGCGATTGGGTGAAAGCAACTTGGTGGTCGACAACTGTCGATTTGCAAGGTTTACTCTATTAGCGACAGAGAGGCGACCAGATCGGCTCTCACTCGTACAACCCCAGTCGACCACCTGGCTTTGGCCAAAGGGCCTCGCTTCCATTATTGACAGCAATGCCCCAGTTTGTCTGCTTGATTATCCTCACGTAAGCGCTTCGGGAGAACCTGCGGCACATGGCCCGGATTGCCCTCATTAGCGATATCCATTCCAGTCTCCCGGCCTTGAACGCGGTGCTGCGCGACATCGACGCGCAACGAGTGGACAAGATCTACTGCTTGGGCGATGTGGTCGGGTACGGTCCGCAACCAGTGGAATGCATTCAGCTGGTAATCGATGTATGTGAGCCGGATCGGATGATTGCCGGCAATCACGATCACGCGGTCGTGCATGAGCCCATTGGCTTCAACGACAAGGCCAGGCGAGCGGCTTTGTGGACCAATAGTGTGGTTCGTGCCGGGTTCTTCTCTTTTGGACCCAAACGGCGTCGCTGGCGGTGGTTGCGGGAGCTGCCCACCAAGATGGTGGATGAGGACGTCATTTATGTCCATGCCAGTCCACGCGATCATCTGGAGGAGTATCTGCTGGAGGAATACACGCGGGGCATCTCCTTTTTGGGCGAAGATCCGCGGAAGCTCTTACAGGAAAATTTCGATCTGATCGAACATACCTGCTTTATCGGCCACACGCATCGTCCCGGCGTGATCACCGGTGACGATTTCGCATGGCACTCGCTGCAGGACCTGGACTACCGCTGGCAGGTCGATGAGCGCAAGACGGTGATCAACATCGGTTCCGTGGGACAGCCGCGCGATGGCGATTCTCGTTCTTGCTATGTGATATTCGATGGCGAAAGCGTGGAATGGCGCCGGGTCGAATACGACCTCATGGCGGTCCAGCATATGATCCGCTGCGTTTCGGAGCTGGACAACAGCCTCGCGGAACGATTGGCCATCGGTCGTTAGAGGTTCGCGCCGGAACTGCTTCGTTGGTGCTCTCATCAAAGGGGGTCTCGCCCGCCTGTCCGGCGCGGATCTCGTGACGTCCGTCGCATCCGCCAGCCTGGCTCCTCCGCTTGGACGCACTTACGGGCACCTCTAAAAACTCAGGCACTTCGCCAGACTTGCGCTTTCCGGCCCTG
>CAYONM010000197.1:0-7019 GCA_964405325.1 uncultured candidatus Brocadiaceae bacterium
GAGCCCGAGCCCGAGCCCGAGCCCGAGCCCGAGCCCGAGCCCGAGCCCGAGCCGGAAGCGCCCTGCGCTGATCCCTGGAAAAGCCCGGACCAGGATGCGACCCTGCCGCCAGCATCAGCCAGCGACACCACACCGGAACCAGGCCCCGAACCGGTGGCCAACGCCACGCCGAAGCCAGAAGCCGCAGCCATGACTGCGGAGCCAGCTGAAGCAGCAGCGGCAGCGCCAGAACCGGCGGCAGTGCCCCCAAACGAACCTGCTCCCGAAGCGCCTTTCGTGCCACCGCCGCTAGCCACCACCTTCCCCAAATCGAAAGCGAGCCCCAGCGCTCACCGTCCGTCCGGCGAGATGTCGGAAATCGAACTCGCCTACGAATTCATCCGGCAAACCCTGACCGAAGAGGAAGGCGGTGCCCTCTCGCCGGTAATTCTGGTCTTCGGCTTGGCCGGTTCTGGCAAGAGCACCTTCTTGACCATGCTCGGCGATATGCTAGCCAAGGGCTCGACACGCTACCATTTTCCATATCCGGATGTCACCGTGCGCTCGATCCGGGTCGATCCGCTGATCGACAAGCATTGGGGCGGCGATGTCAAAAACACCGACCGCCGCTCACTGCTGCGCCGGGTCCGCGATCTGACCTTCGACTATGCCTCGGAGAATTACGAAACCTACCTGATGAACGGCACCTGGGTACCGGCAACAGTGCGTGAATCCGGTGATGGCGATGTCGCGCACAGCTTCTTCCTGGTCACCGAGATCCTTCGACATGGCGCCACCCTCGGCCGCATCGTCACCATGGAGACCTCGGGCGAAGACTATCTGGAAGTGCTGCAAGAAATGGGCAACGTCCGCGACCCCGAAGAACTGGAATCGCCGCTGCACCGGGTACTGTACCGATTATTCCATACCGCCACCGGCATCCTCATCCTGCTGGATCCCGAATCCCAAGACAACGACCAGAGTTACCACCATCTGTTCCGCATGCTCAAAGAATTCATCGAAGGCCGAGCCGCGCACAACTTGGACCGCTTGGTAGACGAGCAACTGCACGAAGAAATGGCGGTCCACCAAAAATCTGCTGACGAGATATCGGTACAAGACGCCCTTGCCCTGGAAGTCTCCGAACAGGATATGGAAGAACGTCGCAAGCGGGTTCGGCAAGAGCTGGCCGACATGCTTCGTAGCCTGGATGAGGCGGTCAACGTCACCGAACCGACCCACGCTGGCGTTGCCAATCTGGTTGCCAAACACCAGACCGGCTTCGATGAGCTGGCGACCCTGCTGCGCGGGATTCGCCCGGAATTCGAGGAACACGCCGATCACCTGTTCGCCGAACACGGCCGTACCGTGGCCAATTTCCTGCAATACTACGGTGGTCTGATCAAATCCTTTGCCGACAACCAGGTATTCAACCAAGCGGTTGAAGTCTGGGTCAATCTCCAGGAGAAGCGCTTCCAACAGCGCACCCAGGTCATCGACCGGATCCGCGACAAATTCGGCATCCACGATACCCTGCACGAAGCCCTGCTGGACCGCTGGCGTGGCATCGACTCCGGCGATGCCATGCGCCGCCTGCGCTACCTGAGCCTGGTGGTGACCAAATCCGATCGCCATCCCACGGTGTATCCACCCAGCGACTACCCGCGCTTCAAGCTGCCCACCTGCTTCGTGCATCTGCAGACCCTGGATGCCTACTTGCGCCTCGTTGGCGGCTATCTGCGTTGCTACAATGCCACCGCGATCGGCTATTCGGTCCAGCGCGGTGACCAGTATGCACCCGGTCCGGGCAACAGTTTCACCCCGGTCAACATCGTCGAACCAATCTTCGACATGCTGCAAACCGAAGCCGAGTCGGATCACAGCCGTGCGTAGACTGGGACATCACTGCTATACCTCGGTGGGTGGCTACCGCACCCTGCACTGCAGCCCCTGGCTGGAGCCGCTACGACCGCTTTTAGACGAACGTGCCCAGACCTGCTACGCCGAGGCCGGTCGCTTCGATCTAGCCCACGGCGGCGGCATCTGGCTGGCCAGTTTCGTGATCTCCAACGGCGTCGACCATGTCCGGCGACCGCGCAATCTGGTGCATCAGGTGGTGATCGAAGAAAAGAATATTCCGCCGATCTTTTCACCGCTGTTTTTACGACAGGTCTGCCTGGACCGGCTCGACCACGACGATCCGGCCCTGGAACAGCGCCTGAGCACCGACTTCGAGCACATCGATCTCGGCCGGGAGATGCCCAGTCCCGATCGTTTCGGCCAGCTGTTCACCGGTCCGGCCAATCCCATCATCGTCGCCTGCTACGAAGCCCTGGCACATCCAGACCAGCCGGTCCGAGTGCCGGTCAGCAAAGTGGAAGCCTGCCTGAGCGATCTCCCCGCTGCGCTCTGCGCACCGCTGGTGCACCCCAGCGCCTTCCACCTCAGCAGCCTCGAGCATCCGCTCGCCTATCCCTTCCAGGAACACGCCGCCGCGGTCCACATACGTAACGGTGGTCGTAGCTTGAAATCCAGCACCATCACCACCTCCGGCCTGGATTCGCCACCACGCGTGCTGACCGAAATCGTCGCCCGGCATCCGCAGCCGCATCGGCTGTTGTTGCTGTTGCGCCGCCTGCCCTTGCCGCAACTGTTCCACCCCCAGGGCCTGATGCAGTTGCTGCACCAGAGCCTGGACGGCGGCGGCGCCCTGAACCATCAGGGTCTGCCACAGTTGGGCACCGGCCAGGGCCAGGCCTTTCTCTGCACCCTGTTGCGCCTGGGCGGCGTGGACGTCGTCCGCGAAGCCCTGATGAACTGGTCGCAAAGCCTGGCCACACGCATCGATCCCGAACTCCAAGACGACATCGACGCCCGCATCATCGCCTGCACCTCCGAGGCCGAACTCAGCGCCCTGGCGCAGGTCTGCAATGCCGGCGGCATCACGCTTTAACCCGCTTTATTCAGGAGCAAATCATGGCCAAAGCCGATCCAGAACAGCTCGCCAGCCAACAAACCGAGGGTCTGCTCGGCCGTGCTCGGACCGTGAGTGGCGACAATATCAGGGGTGCTGCCCGCATCGTTTCCCTGGCGGAACTGAAAACCCTCATGCGCACCACGCTCCAAGAGCATGGCGGCGTCGATGAAGAATTAATGCAACAACGCGAAGCCCAGCTGAAGGAAGGTTTCGCCAACCGCGAACGCGAGCTACAGGAGCGCATCGCCGAGTTGGAACGACAGCTGGCGGACGCTGACCAGAACAAAGCCGAGGCCGTACAAGCGGCCAAACAGCAGACCCAAGCCCGCATCACCGAGCTGGAAGGCATCATCGCCTCCGACGATGCCCGCAGCCGCGCCGCCTTCCTGGAACAGGAAGTCCAGCGCCTGCAGGCCTTGATCGACCGTTACGAAACCGATCTGGAAGCGATCACCTGCATCGACCTGCCGGAAATCACCGAAGACATGCAGCTCTGCGATGATTTACAAGCCCGCTTCGACGGCGAACTACGCGAACGCATTGGCACCATCAAGTTGACCATGGAAGGCGCCCACCGCGCCATCGAATTGGGCGTCAAAGAGATCAACGACAAGCAAAGCGGCACGATCTACAGCTGCTACGACCTGTTGGAACACGCCGTCGAGCTGCGCTGCCTGCAACACGAATTGCTCAGCATCAAGCAGGCAACCGGCTGAGAACGGCTCTCTACGAGCATGATCAAGCGCCGGCTTCGCAAAAATTCTGGCGCTTGATCAGGTCAATCCTTGACAACCAAAATGTCATTAATGCCCAATCGCGGTACCGTGATCTGCACGCCATCGGCCGTACCGATCACGGCCAATTCCTGCCCAGCTTCCGCCAGATAGGCACGACTGGCCGTGCCTGACAACTCCACAACCACATCGACCAACGCTTCGATCTCGGTCCGGAAACGATCGCGACCGCCGGTGTTGATCAGATGCACCAAACGTTTACCTGGCAGGCCACGCAGGCTCAGACGCAAATCCGGCCGGCCTTGGACCAAGGGTTTGGCGCGATTCTGGGACGCCCAAGCCAAGCTGTTCACCAGCAATTGCCGGACGTCGGGGTGCGTGGTGCGCATGTGCACACGGCCCAGATCCAAGGCGCCGTAGACCACGCGACCAACGCCATGGTCGCGACGGGTCAGCAGCGGTTCAAACAGCGTGTCGTCATCGGGCTCGGCGCGCCCTTCCGGGAAGAGGCGGAAGGGCGGCATGCGACGCAGCACCGCCACCGAATCCGCACTGGCCTGCAGGGCGTGATACCAACCAGCAATCGCCAACACCGGACACTCGACCCCCGCGCTCAGGGGATCGGCGGCATCAACGATGCGTGCATAGGGCTGCACCGGTCCTGGCTCCACCTCCTGCTCGGTGACCACGTGCCAGGGCTCCAGGGACTCGATGCCGAGCAAGTCCCAGAGCACTCGATTCGTCTGAACCTGATCCTGCGCATTGCGGGTGCCCGCCGCGCCGGTCACCATCACACCGACCCCGGCTTGATTCAGCCGCTGCAGCTCCACGGCACTGGCTTCGCTCATCGCCACTGGTGCCGGCACCAGCAGCACATCGAAACGATCGGCAGCCACATCGGCCAACTCCCGGCTGCCGATCACATCATACGGCAGATGCTGTTGGTCGAGCATCTCCTGCACGCCGTGGAATTCGTGCAGATAACGGGGATAGGTCTTGCCGGTGTGATGCGCCCAGATCGCTGAGGAATGATCGTAGACCAATCCAACTCGGGCAATGTTTTTGTCATTTTCAAGCAGGTGTCGCTGCCGTTCGGTCAAGCCGAAGACCGCTTCGATGGCCGGCATACCGCGCTGGTCGTAATGCTGATGCGGCGCACCGGTCGTGAAGTTGACCATGGGCGAACAGCCGTTGGCCACTACCTGAGCCAGGTAGGCTTGTTGCTCGGCGGCGGGGATCGCCGACCAGCGCCAGGGCCAGGCCAGGAAATAACTGGCCACCACCCAGGCCGGGTTGGCGGTCAGGCCGTCCAGGTACCGACAGGTTTCAACGGGCGCAGCGAAGCGTTCCCAGCAGGTATCGTCATCCGGGCCAACGTTGTAGAAACGGCTCTGCACTTCCACCTGGGTGACAATCTCGCCAGCGGCGGTGTCGGCAATATCGCGCGCACTGCGGCCCAGATGCCAGACACTGTTGCCGACGGTGATCAGACCGTGCTCGGCCGCCAAGGCGGTGAGATCGCGCACGCAGGCGGCCAACTTCCGCTCCCGCCAGGCTTGATAATCCGGGTCTTTGAACTGCGCTGGCAGTGGCCTGCTGAAATCCGCCTGCCAGGCCGCCTGACAGCCGGGACAATGGCAGACATTGCCAGGCATATTGTAGCTGGCACCAGCGAATTTGATCGCATCCACTGACGGGTAGCGCTGCACCAACTCGGCGATCAATTCCCGCGTGCAATCCCGCTTGTACGGACCCTGCGGACAGCTGGAAAAGGTGATGCTGGATTTACGGAAAGGCTTGCCGTCGGCGTCCACCGACACCAGATGCCGATGCGTATCCCACAGCGCTACCGGGATCTCGCCGATATCAATGCAGGGCACCACGGTGATACCTGCCTTGCTGCCAGCGGCGAGAATCTCACCGAAGAGATCACGCCCCTGCAGCCCCGGCACCTGCCGCTGCCAATCCAGCTCACTGGGATAGATGGCGACATAGCCACCGGCGAACAGGGTCAGGACGCTGACATGCATGCGCTTGAGATCGCTGATACAGCGTTCGACATCGAAATCGGGAATATCGCCATCGCGCAGGGTCATCTGGGCCACCTGCTGGCGGCTACGGACCCAAGCGGGCAAAGCGGAGGAGTCGGTGGTCTTCATGTCGGCATGATGCCCATGCTGACCAGCGACGCCATGCCTGGACTGGTCTTGCCATGTCTGGATTCAAACCAGGTAGCGTCTAGGCTGCAGCATGCCCCTGGTAATCGAAGCCGCTCTGTCCTGCACCTTCAGCGCCGACGCATGGCCAGCGGAAGGCCTGCGTTTCATTCGTCTGGCACGCGAACGCTGGCGTCGTGGCACGGTGTCACCCGGCCGCCGACCGCCCTGGTGGACCCTTGGCCTGGTGGGCAAAGGATGTCTGCATCTGCAGCGACTCGGGCGCGACCTGAGAGCCGGTGCCCTGTTTCTGTCGCCCCCGGAGGCTTTTCGCCGTATGGCCGTTCAAGGCGGCAGCGCCGAGGTCTACTTCGCTGCGCTCCAGCAACCACCCTCGGAGCTGTGGCCGAATACCCTGGCTGACACCGGCATTCTGCAGGTGGCGGATCCACGCCTGGTGACCGAGCGCTTTGCGCAACTGATCACCGAAGGCCGACCGGGCGACCACCTGGCGCATCAAGCCTGCATCCATCGCCTGCATCTGCTGCTGCTGGCAGCCTGCCGCAATGCGGTCACCGACAACGAGGATCGCCGGGCGCTGGCGCACTTCCGCACCGCGCAGCAATTGCTGGACGAGGGCTGGGACCGCATCGATTCAGTGGAAACCGTCGCCCGTCACTGCGGCGTCAGCCACACCTACCTGTGCCGCCTGTTCCGCCGTTATGCCGACTGCACGCCGCTGCAGTACTGGACCCGCCGCCGGATCCGCGCCGCCGCCGAATTACTCTGGCGCAGCGAAGCCAGTCTGGCTGATATCGCTGCTGCCATCGGCTTTGCCGATCAGTTTGCCTTTTCCAAGGCCTTCAAACGGCTGCAGGGCGTCTCGCCCAGCACCTGGCAGGCGCACATGCGACGGGAGGGATCACACCGGAATTGCGGCCAATGAAGTTACCGTCATAAAGGCACCTCTCACAAAAAACTCGCTGAATACGCCTGTCTTGCTGTGCCAGTCGTTGTCAGCATGGGGCCGGGGCCGGGGCCCGGCTGGCTGGTGCGGCTGGCAGGTGCGACGGACGTCGCGAGGGGGCAGCGCCCTCTCTGAGGGACGCGTCCATCATGATGGGTCCCTCAGAGATCGAATTCGGCACGAATCCGATAAGAGCCAGGCGAGCG
>CAYONM010000198.1:0-7014 GCA_964405325.1 uncultured candidatus Brocadiaceae bacterium
AAGCTGAGCCCGCAAAAACCTCTTTTCCTTCTCGAAGTTATTGCGGGCTCAGCTTCTATGAAGAACGCCGCAATTCACGCAGCGCCCGGTCGATGCGGGGGCTTACCAGGCCCTGCAGGCTCAGACCCGCATCCATGGCTTGGCGGACGATGGACGAGGACACGTGCGCCACCTTGCCCGCGGTCATCAGAAACAGGGATTCGAAACCATTGGCACGATTGACCTCGGCCATGGCGCGCTCATGCACCAGATCGATATAGGTCCGCAAGCCACGGATCAACACGGTCACCTGCTGCTGGCGGGCAAAATCCACGGTGGCACCGCTGATCACCTCCACCTGGATATTGACGATATCGGCACACTCCAGACGCAGCAGGCGCACCCGCTGCTCGACGCTGAATACCGCCTGTTTCTCCGGATTGCGTCCAATACCAACGATCAGCGTATCGCATACCCGCGCGGCGCGACGAATGATGTCGAGATGCCCCAACGTGGGTGGATCGAAACTACCAGCATACAGACCACACACACCGGCGGCTGCACTCACTCGATATCCTCTTGGACCCGGGTGATCAACGAGGCATCGATATCCTCTTCGCCATCGCCATCTTTGTGCACCACATGAATGCTGGTCAGCTGGCCGGTCAGATTGCGCCGCTTCACGGTGACGTACCCGATCATGATGGTGCCATCGTTGAATATGATCCGGTCCAGCTTGCCCCAGTGGGCTTTGTAACCCTCGACATCAACATCGGCCTCGGCCGTGATGGTTGGCCCCTCGGTATCGTCACCCTCGGCAGTCTCACCATTGTCGACGGCCTCGTCTTCCTCGCCCTTTTCCGCTTGCTCGGTGGCTGCCTCGGCCGCCTTTTTGGCTTCCTCGGCAACTTGCTTGGCCTCTTCGATGGCGGCTTTGTCTGCCAATTCTTCTTTGCGCTTGTTGTTCCAGGCGCTCCAGCCGCTGGCATCATCACTACCCGGGTAGCCGGGATAGCCGGTACGCGCCCCCTGCCCACGCGGTGCCGACAAACCGCTGCGCCGACGCAGGGCTTCCACCGCCAGGCGCTGTGCCTGACGATCGGACAAGGCGCTGATCAGCAGCGAGTAGGCCTGATCGTCGTCTTGCACCGAGGCGAGACGACTGATGGCCGTCTTCTTGGCCTGGTAGTCATCACCTGCCATGGCGTCCTTGAATTGCTCGACCGCATCGGCTGCACTCACGCAGGCGCAACCGCAGGTAAGCAGTAGGCACATCAGGGTACGTAACATGGATCATCTCCTGTACTGATTGACAGCAGCATGCCTTAAGCGGGGTAGCTGACCAGCATCTGCTCGGCCACGGTACGGGCGACCTCTTCACCTGCCAACAGCATGGCCAGATGCAAGCCGAACGCCATCGCCGTACCGGGGCCCTGACTGGTGCAGAGCTGACCATCCTGGACCACTGCCTGATTCTGCCACTGCGCGCCGCCGGCCTCGAGTTTGTCGCGCATACCCGGGAAGCAGGTCAAACGCCGCCCCTTGGCCAGGCCCTGCGGCAACAGGGCAATGGGCGAGGCGCAAATGATCGCCAGCGGCTGTTCTGCCGCCAAACGCTGGCCGATGATGGCCTGAATGCGCTCGTCATCCCGACAGGCCTCGGCCTGCGGCAGACCGCCTGGGAGGTAGACCAGGTCGAAATCGCCGTGCTGAACGCTGTCCAGCTCGATGTCGGCAGCCATGGGCAGACCGCGACTACCGGCGAAGCGGGTGCCCTGGACCCCGGCAATGGTGACCTCCTGCCCGGCCCGAACCAGAATATCGGCCACGGTCATGGTCTCGGTCTCTTCGGCGCCAGGCGCGACAATGATCAGGATACGTGCCATGTTCCATCCTCCATTGCCGGCAGAGCCTAGGGGCGGTGAGTCAGGTCTCCAGCTCGAGAATGTGAGACCCGTGCTTGACCGACCAGCTCACGCCCGCGGATGCGCTGCCAGGTAGATCTGCCGCAGGTGCTCCAGATCCAAGTGCGTATAGATTTGCGTCGTATTCAAACTGGCGTGTCCCAATAATTCCTGAACGCCACGAATATCTGCACCGGCCTGCAGCAGATGCGTCGCAAAACTGTGCCGCAGCGTATGCGGCGTGGTGTTGGGCGGCAGATCCGCCTGAATGCAATAGTGCTTCAACAGCCGGCGGATATCACGGTCGGCCAGACGATGGCCATTGCGCGACAGGAAGGCACCGCGTTCCGGCCGGCTGCGTCCGTGCGCCGCATCGCGGGCAAGCCGATAGGCCTCCCAGGCCCTGGCCGCCGGCCGCCCCAAGGGCGCCAGGCGTTCTTTCCGGCCCTTGCCGCGCACCCGTATCAGCCCAGCCAGCGCATCCACCTGTGGATCATCGAGGCCGACCAGCTCGCCGACGCGCATGCCGGTGCTGTAGAGCATTTCCAAAATAGCGCGGTCGCGCAGGGCAATCTCGTCATCCCCCTGGGGCGCGTTCAGCAAGGCCTCCAGCTGCTCGTTCTCGAGAAAATGCGGCAGTTTCCGCCGCTGTTTGGGACCCCGCAGCATCCCGGCCGGATTGTACTCCAGGCGTTCCGATCGAGCCAGAAAGCGGCCGAAGGAGCGCACGCAGGCCACCAGCCGCGATACGCTCGCCGGCGCCAGTCCCCCGCCGGCCTGATCACCGACAAACACCCGCAGACTGCGAGGCTCCAGATCGGCGACGGTCTGCAGATCGGGCGCCTCGGCCGCCAGCCAGACCAACAGGCGATCCAGATCCTGCCGATAAGCCCGCAGGGTATGTTCGCTCATGCCGCGGGCATCGGCCAGATAGTCGAGAAAGGCACAGCAGGCCTCAGCAATGGTCTCCGTCGTCATGCTAGTGCTGTGTCCCGTAAATTCCTTGAAGAAGTCGAAGCGCCGTAGTGTAGATGCAAGGCGGGTGACCCAAAGGAATGGCAACGCCATTTCGAGGGTGCTGCAACGCCGCAGATGCGCTGCGTCGCGAAGAATTATGAAGGCTATTTATGGGACACCGCACTAGCTGAGCATGTCGCGACAAAGGAGCGAGGGACCCGAGCCCGGATTGGCGGGTGCGATGGACGTCGCGAGGTCCGAGCCGGACTGGCGGGGGAAAGCCCCCGCTGTGATGGAACCATCATGCCGAGCAGTTTCGGCGATTCCCGAAAAAGTCGATTGCCGTCCGCACGACAAACACCGGAGCCAGGCCAACATGGACAAGACCGCTAGGATAGCCGTTGAAAGCAGGCGCCCGCCGTGAGACTACCCGCATGCCGCCGATGGTTGATCTTGAGCCGGTTCAACAGGCCGCGCAGGCTTTGCGTGGCGGTGATCGGCTGCTGGTCCTCGCCGGTGCTGGCCTGAGCGCTGATGCCGGCGTACCCACGTTCCGCGGCCCCGATGGCCTGTGGCATCAGGCCGACGCCAAACGCCTAGCCTCGCGCACCGGTTTCGAAACGGATCCGGAGGTGGTGTGGGATTGGTACCGCGAACGCCGACTGCGCGTGGCCGACTGCCAACCGCACGGCGGTCAACGCACCTTGGCGCTGCTGCAACAGCATTTCCCCTATCCTGGTCGGGTGCTGATCGCCACCACCAACGAGGACGATCTGCTGGAACGCGCCGGCTGCGAAAACGTGGTCCATCTGCATGGCGAACTCTTCCTGACTCGCTGCTGCACCTGCGATTGGCAGGCCACCGATGCCATCGACTCCTCCTGGAGCATGCTGCCCTGCCCGACCTGCGGCGAACTGGTGCGACCGGGCTCGGTCTGGTTTGGCGAACCGGTGCCGCCGGAGAAGCTGGCTCGGATCGAACGCTTCGACGCCGACGCCTGCCTGGTGGTGGGCTCCTCGTCGCTGGTGCAGCCAGTGGCAGCCATCGCGCCAGAGCTGGCCATCGCCGGCTGCCCGGTGGTGGAGATCAATACCGCCCCCACCCCCTTGTCCGACCTGGCCCAGGTCTTTTTGGCTGGCACCGCCGAACATGTGCTGCCGCATCTGGTCGACCAACTGACCTCCCCCGCCATCCGCGCCCAGACGCGGGTGATCCGGAAGAAGAAATCGTGAATAAAGCTGTCCGCAGCGCCACGGACCTGATCACCATTGCCCGCCAACAGCTGCCTGCCGCCGGCACACCGCTGTTGCTGGCGGTTTCAGGCGGCATGGACTCCATGACTCTCTGGGCCTTGCTTCATCAAGCCGGTGATTGGCCACTGTACCTGTACCATCTCGATCACGGCCTGCGGCCTGAGGCGAAACAAGACGTCCGCCTGATCCAACAAACAGCCGACGAGCGCAGCATGAGCAAACGCCTGGTGGTTGAACACGAAGACATCCAGGTCCTGGCGCATCGTTGGCGCTGTGGCCTGGAGGAAGCCGGCCGCCGACAACGCTACTACCGCCTGAGTCACCTGGCCAAAAAAATTCATGTCTGCAATGTGGTCACGGCACATCACCGCAGCGACCAAACGGAAACCGTGTTGGCAAATCTCCTACGGGGCGCCAGCACCATCGGCATGGGCGGCATGCGCACCGAACGCCGCCTGACCCCAAGCATCGCACTGCGTCGACCCTGGCTGCTGGTGCCGCATCAGGCCATCACCCAGGCGGCCGAGCAGCATGGGGTCCGTTGGCATGAGGATCTCAGCAACCGCGATCTGCGTTTCACCCGGAATTTCCTCCGGCACGTGGTCTTGCCGGAATGGGAGGACCACGTGCCCGGTATCGGCGAAGCCTTGCTCGCCTTCGCCGAGGAGCAACAGACCAAGGCCCAGGACCTGGAAGCCTGGATCGACCAGTATTGGCATCAGCACCACCGCGGTCAGCAGCTGTCGTTCTCGGGACTCACGACAAGCAGCCCGGAGCAGCGCAGCTTCCTTTGGCGGTACCTGCTGCTGTGGTGCACCTGCCCCCTGTCGCGCCACCTGATCCGAGCGGTGGAGGACCTGTACCTGGGCCTGGACGGTCGCCAACTCCATGTGGGCCACCTCCTCTTCACTCGCGGCAGTGAGCAACTGCACTGGCAAGCAGCCAAACCCGAAGCCCTGTTCTCGCACGGCAAACGGCTCCAGATCGACCAGCCAGCCCGAGCCGGCACTTGGACCTTGCACGTGGCCGAGGTCGGTCCGGGCGAATTGGACGAAAACGACCCCTACGCCGCCTGCATCGACGCCGACGCAGTCAGCGGCGAACTGATGTGGCGCGAGCCGAAACGCGGCGAACGCTGGCTGCCCCTGGGCGCCCCCGGGTCGAAAACCATCCTGAAATATCTCGCCAACCGACGCGTCCCCAGCCGCCAACGCCCCCACTGGCCGGTCGTCGCCGACGCCGAAGGCGTCATCTGGATCCCCGGCTTCACCATCGCCGAACGCGTCCGCATCGAAGCCGGCAGCCAGCGCCTGCTCCGACTCCGGCAAAGTCAAAACAACCGGCCGCCGCTCATCGAATTGGATGCCTCGGATTTCTGATGAAACCGGGTCACTGCCCCTGGGCTGCATACTCACGCTGCCAGCGACGGGGTCGGAGATGAACGGCAACGCCCTCATCTCAAACGCCGAGCGCGGCGCCAAGCGCGCCTTCAGCAGCCCGCATTGTCTGCCGCGCTTCTCCGTCCTGGATCCCGGCGTCACCGCTTCGCTGCCGCGCCGGCAGATCGCCAACGGCCTTGTCGATGCCTTCGTGCACATGCTGGAGCAGTACCTCACCCCACGACAGGCGGGGGAATTGCAGAGCGCCCAGACCGAAGCGGTCCGGCGCACCCTGATCAGCATCGCGGCAGCCGGCAGGTGGCGTCGGTGCCGATGGCGCGTGTCACAGATGTTTCTGCCCGGATAACTCAGTCCGGTTGGAAAAGCCGCGGTGAGATGGCAGAATACGCAGTATGATCTGCTTGCACGACCTCTGCCTGCCCAACGCTCCGCGCCGCGTGCGGCATGAGAGGGCAGCATCGTGAGCCATATGCGTACCCCCCGCCCAAAGGATCTCGAGGAGATGGAGCCCGAGGAACTGCAGCAGGCCATCAACCAGGTGATCGGCAACATCGATCAACGCCTGGCGATCAACGTGGGGCCCTGGGAACTGCATAATCTTGAGGCACTGATCCTGGTCAAACTCGACCGCGGCCTCCGCCTGACCCTGCGCGAGCAGGACATCCTCGACCATGTCGAGGACATCCGCACCGACTACTTCGGCACCCGTTACCCGCAACGCTTCGTCTGGCCGCTCCTCATCCTGATACTGGCCGGGCTGGTGTACTGGATCTTCTGGTAACACACAGCCCAGCAGACCATGTCGATCTCAGCAGAATTGCCGCTGGGATCGCAAGCCCGCATCCTGTTGGTAGTGCGCTGTCAACGCAACCTGGTGGGGTGGATGCAGGATTGTGCGATTGTGCTGTCGATGCGGGGCCCTGGACGCGCCGTGATAAACGACGATCTCCTGCAGCAGGGCGCGCACCAAGAGTTCCCGCAGCTCGCCGGCCGCCGCTCCCTCCCGCCCTCGCAGCTGCAATAAGCGACTCATGATCGGCTGCAGGGCCGCATTGCGCGCCTCGGCCAGCGGCAGATGCAGCAGCCCGCTGGGCATCGCTTCATAACGCAACTGCTCACGCTGATAATCCGCCAGGCGCAGCTGCAGCCAGCGCGCCTCGTAGGGCGGCTCATCCGTGGGCGGCGAAAGCGCCCGCTTCCTGGTCGCCGACAGCGACCAGCAGTCCAGGCCGACCGCCCAGGCGGTACAGATGCGGCCCGAGGACGACGCCGAGGTGCACGCGTGAGTGCCCTGCATCTCCGCGCCTTCCTCGAGCGCCTGGACGGCTGCGCCGAGCCGCCATCGGTGGTGGCGGGCTTCGACGCCTTCGTCGACGAGATCCTGCACGGTACGAATATCATAGCCATCCTCCAGCAGATGCGTTGCAAAGGAGTGCCGAAGTGTGTGGCAGGTGGCCCGTTTGGAGATACCAGCAGGGCTATTTCGAGGTTCCAGCAACGCAGGCAGGGCCGGAAAGCGCA
>CAYONM010000199.1:0-6987 GCA_964405325.1 uncultured candidatus Brocadiaceae bacterium
AAGTGCTTGTCTGGAAAGAAGAAGCCCCTTCCACCTGTTGGCGGAAGGGGCTTCTATTAACAATGGTCGGGGCGACTAGATTCGAACTAGCGACCTCTGCGTCCCGAACGCAGCGCTCTAGCCAGGCTGAGCTACGCCCCGACGGGTCAGGAGGGACGGAAGGGTATGACGCCAGCGAGCGTGTCAACCGCGCTGATTCAGCTGGAATCGCGCAGCAGGGCCTGCAGTTCCTGGCGCAGAAAAGCGCTCATCTCATCCAGTTCGCTGAACAAATCTAACAAACGCCTGGCTTCGTCATGATCGACCCGACTGTCGGCCAGGGTATCAGCGATCTCAGTCGTCAAACGGCCCACTACTGACAGCACCTCGCGTAGATTGGACGGCAGCAACAGCGGATGCGTTTCCCTCTTGGCCGGGGCCGGCTGCAGCAGATCCATCAGGCAGTGGCTGATCGCTTTGCGATGCGTCTGCCGGGCTTCGGCCATGGCGAGGGTGAGCACCTCCTCGAAGTGCCACGGCTGCTCAGCGCGCACCCGCCGGCGGACCGTATCAGTGGAGACATCCAGCAATTCGGCCGCCGGTCGCAACCCGAGAGCGTCGACATATTCAGCGATGGCTTCATAACAGGATCGGAGACGTTGCGAGTAAGGGCGCATACCCATGAGATCAACGTGTTCGGCGTCTGGAGCAAGCGCTTGCTTCGCCGAGGGGCCCAAGCTCGCGACGAGCGGACCATGCCGTCTCTCCATCTGAGTCACACAAACCGGGCACCACCCGAAGCCCAAGGGCTCGATCGTATCGGTGGGTTCCGGGCGGCACCCGGTTTGTAGCCTGTTTGAAAATTCGCCCGCTTCGCCCAGCTTGGTCTTTCCGCCCCTGACGACGCCGGCGGGCTCAGCCCTGCACGGCTCGCCAGTCGGCCTCAGCCTGTTCGCTGATGCCACGACACATGGTTTGGCAGATGGCAAAGATCGCCGGATCGCGGATGCCGTAGTAGCTGCGATTGCCATCGCGGCGCGCAGCCACCAAGCCGGCTGCCTTCAGTTGCGCCAAATGCTTGGATACCGATGGCTGCGCCAGGCCGGTGTGCTCGACCAGCTCACTGACCGAGCTCTCCCCCTCTTTCAACTGCAGCAGGATGCGAATGCGAGCCGCATCGGCCAGGGCGCGGAAGCGCTCGACGATGCGGTCGACCATGACATCTGGCAGTTGCACATTCCTATATTGGCATGCTGGAATGCGAAATCAAGACGCTGGCGGGTGTTCCATCAGGGACCCGAACAGGCTCCCACCCAAACGCTGCCGAATGACGGCGATGGCCTCAGGATTGCTGTCCATCAGAATCGCTGAGCGCCCCTGCTGCAACGCCGCCTCGCCGGTGGTGCCGCTTCCAGCAAAGCAATCCAGCACCGTTTCACCCGGATTGGAATGCACCCGGACGATGCGATTCAGAATCCCCAGCGGTTTCTGGGTCGGATAGCCGGTCCGTTCCTTGCCGTTGGTCGGCACGATGGTGTGCCACCAGGTATCCGTCGGGGTCTTCCCACGCGCGGCTTTTTCTGGCCCCACCAGACCGGGGGCCATGTACGGAATACGATCGATGTCGTCAAAGCGGTAGGTGTACTGCTTCGGATGTTTGCTGTACCACAGAATATTGTCGTGCTTGGCTGACCAACGATTTTTGCTGCGGCCACCATAATCGTAGGCCCAGATGATTTCATTCTGAAAACAATCCCGTCCGAATATCTGATCCAGCAAAATCTTGCAGTAATGCACCTCGCGATAATCGATATGGAAAAACAAGGAGCCATGCTCACTCAACAGGCGATACACTTGGCGCAAACGCGGCTCGAGAAAGGCCTCGAAATCGGCAAAGGAATCGTCATAGGCCATACGGCCACGCACTTCACTGCGATAGGCCTGGCCGCCAAAACCGACCCGATCACCATCGGCATCGCGCACGGTCCTGATGCGCGTCCGGGCCTGTTTCTTACCGGTATTGAAGGGCGGGTCGATATACACCAGCGGCACGCTGGCATCGGGCAGATCACGCAGAAACAGCAGATTGTCGCCATGGTAGAGTTGACAGCTGTTGCTCATACCTGACCCCCGCCCAAAAAAAACCCAACCCCGGGTCGGCTGGACCCGAGGTCGATCTGGTAGCAGGGGCGAGACTTGAACTCGCGACCTATGACTTATGAAGCCACCGCTCTAACCAACTGAGCTACCCTGCCGAAAACAAGCCGCCTCAGTGACGAGGGGCCGGAATCTAAAGACCCTGACCGGGAAGGCAAATTGTTTTCCCCGTCAGAATCAGTCCGTCTCGTTGGCATCGACCTGACGCTGAGAGACGGCTTTAGCAACCTCGCCAGCCACTGCGACCAGCTCGGATTCATCCGCGACATCGGGCTCAACCGCTTCCTCTGAGCCACAGTCAGCAGTCGCTTCGGAGCCGGTGGCAGTGACGGATTCAGTGACCGGGTCGGATTTGTCAGCCGCAAAATCCAAAACCGCAACCACCTCCTCGTCCGGCAGCTCCACCACCTCGCCCGCTTGGATTTCAGCGCCGGGCAACAAGGGGCCGCAACAGATGCCGCGCAGCACCAGATGCTCGTGCATCTCAGAGTCAAAATCCTTCATCACACCCAATACGGAATCGCAGCGGGTCTGCTCTTCCAGCTGGCGACGGAAGCGATCGTCCTCGGTTTCGACGATCAACTCTTCCACCTCGGCGATACAGGCCTGCTCACCCTCATCCTCGATGGCGGCGTGATAGGTCATCAGCTGAATGGGACCACGACGACGGCGCTTCTTCTTGCCATCGGGATCATCGTTACTGGTATCCGACTCCGGCGGCAGCTCCAGCGCTGGCATCTGCCGCCGCGTCTCTTCAACCCAGTGCAGATAGACATCGGCGTACTGCTCGTGCTGGATGGCCTCCAGGCTGCGCCTGCGAACGCAGTTGAGCAGCGCGACAAAGATACCCACCCGTTGAATGCGGCCGTCCACGCCCTGCATCAACCAACTCAGCTGCCCCTCACTCGCTTCGCGCATGGTGCTTTCGATCTGCCGAACGCGGTCGGCAATGGGGATATCATCGTATAGGACGGTACGCGGGCCTTTGCCGGCGATATCGCCCAGGATCTTGTCCCAGATCTTGAACAGCTGATACGGATCGGCGTTCTCGAGATCAAAGCCATCCTCGTCCTCAGGCGCTTCGGGAATGTCCTCGTTGAAGCGACGACGATGCCGTTGCAGGTGCTGGGCCTGGCAATCTTCCAGGTTCTCGACCCACCCCTTGCAGGCCCGGAAGGCCAGCAACTGACGAACCAGATCGGTCCGGGGATCAATGATCTCATCATCGTCTTCGCTCTGTTCAGCTTCCTCCACCGGTGCAATGGAGCGCGACTTGATCTCCAACAGCGTCGCCGCCATCAAGATGAAGTCGCCAGCCATATCCAGATCCATCTCATCCCAGGCGCGAATGGTACTGATGAACTGGTCGGTAATGGTGGCGATGGGGATATCGTGGATATCAACCTCAGCCCGCCTGACCAGATACAGCAGCAGATCCAACGGCCCAGAGAAGGCGTCGATCTCCACCCGGTAGCCCAGATCGGGCTCGGCCACGGCGGCGTCGGGCTCGGCCACGGCGGCGTCGGCTTGGTCAGGGACGTCGACCTCAGGCGGAGACAACACGGCCACATCGCTGTCACTCATAGGGCGGCATCCTAGCGCCCATGAGCTGAACACAAGATACATGGTGGGAGTTAACGAACGACCACCATATACAGTGGCCACCGGCGGCGTGTCGCCCTCAGCTGACCATCGGCAGTCCCCTGAGCAGCCGTTCGGCCGGCCCATGGATCAGCAGGCTCGTTACTGATTATGGGGACCACCGACCAAAGACTGCCACCATCATCGAGCCTGGTCTCTGGCCGCAACAGCCACCCGACAGAGATCGCGAGCGCACAGCCACCCAAACCAGCCCAGGGCAGCCTACAAGCGCTTGATCCGCGCTACCGGCTTGGCCGCCATGCGGACGCCGCGAATGCCGACACCGCCAAACTCCACCGTATCCAGATCGAACTCGCATTCGGTCACACGGGCCCGCTTTTGCTTGCTGAAAACACACCGCAGTATGCCACCAGCGTCACCGCCCAGCAGCAGATCCACCTTCCCTTGCCGACCCTTGATCAGTTCGTACTCGCGACCGCGCACAAATTTCAGGATATGCACCTTTTTACAGAAGGCGGCCCTGGCCTTGTCACGATAGACAACCGTGAACTCCTTACCTTTTTCCTCATCAAACAGGGCAAGGTACAGCAGCTTACCGGGGATCAGCAGTTTCTCTTCCGGACCGACAATACGATAACTGCCATCGTCCGAGACGATCAGGACCCGGTCGTATTCGCTCAGCTTCATGTGCTGCGCATCGCCCTTGACCGCGGTGCCCCAGAAACCCGAATTGCTATCGTAGCTGACTGCCAGATTGCTGCGCGCCACCGCCGCTTTGTCCACCTGCTTGAAGGTGGTGATCGTGGTCCGACGCGGCCACGCCTCGCGGTACTCCTTCAGTAGACCGCTCAGATAACCAATGGCGGTCCCGCGTATACGCGCCAGTTTTTTATCGATATCGTCAATGGCGGCAACGATATCGTCAATATCCTTACGGTTCTTTTCGATGTCGTAGCGGGAGATACGCCGTATGTGCAATTTCAACAGGCGATCGATATCCTCGTCCAACAATGCTCGGACGAACAGGTGCGCGAAATCCATCAAGCCATCGTAGACTTCCGACCGGACCTGCTCGTCGGTGGTAGCCTCCTCGATACGCTTGTAGATACGGTTCTCGATGAAGATCTGCTCCAGGGTCAACCAGTGCCGCTTGTCCTCCAGCTGGCCGCGTTCCCACTCCAGCTCCAGGCGAAGCGTCTCCACGAGGCGCTCGCTCAAATAACCGATCAATTCGGACACCTTCGCTTCGTGCGGCCGATCCTCCTTGATCACCACCAGATTGGAGCTGATGGACACCTCGCAGTCAGTGTACGCATACAGCTGTGGGATCACCTCATCGGCATAAACACCGCGCGGCAAGGCCAATTCGATTTCCACTCGGTCGGTGGTGAAATCGTTGATGCCACCGATCTTGACCTTGCCCTTCTGAGTGGCGACCTCAATGGACGCGATCAATCCTTCGGTGGTGGTCCCGTAGGGAATTTCGCGGATGACCACCTTTTTGTCACCCTCGGCCTCTATCTTGGCGCGCACCCGCACCTTGCCTTTGCCATCGTCATATTCGGCAGCATCCATCAGGCCACCGTGTGGAAAGTCAGGCAGCACATGGAAGGGCTGTTTGCGCAGATAAGCGACCTGGGCCTCCAGCAGCTCACCGAAATTGTGCGGCAGGATCTTGGTCGCCATGCCGACGGCGATACCTTCGGCGCCAAGCATCAAAATCACCGGCAACTTCACCGGCAAAGAGACCGGCTCTTTTTTGCGTCCGTCGTAGGACTCCTGAAACTCGGTCAGATGCTTATTGAACAGGGTCTCGCGCGCCAACTTGGTAAGCCGACACTCGATATACCGCGCCGCCGCCGCACGGTGGCCGGTAATGATATTACCAAAATTACCCTGTTTTTCGATGAAGTATTCTTTATTCGCCAGCACCACCAGCGCGTCACCAATGGAAGCGTCGCCATGGGGATGCAGCTTCATCGATTCGCCGATGACATTGGCGACCTTATGGAATTTTCCGTCGTCCATATTCGACAGCGTCGCCAAAATCCGCCGCTGTACCGGCTTGCAGCCATCGCGAATATCGGGAATCGCCCGGTCCACGATCACATAGCTGGCGTATTCGAGGAAGTTTTGTTCCATCAATGGTTCGAGGTTGGTCATATCAGGCAATATCCGCAATCAGATTTGCGACGATAAAACGTTTCCGGTCGGGGGTATTCTTGCCCATGAAAAAATCCAGGGCGAGCTTGACCTCATGCAGGGAATGGACATTGATCGGCACCAGACGGATGCCGTCGTCGATGAACTGGCCGAACTCCTTGGGGCTGATCTCGCCCAGACCCTTGAAACGGGTCACCTCGGGATTCGAAATCCGAGCCAGAGCCCGATCGCGTTCAACTTCGGAATAACAGTAGACCGTCTCCTTCTTATTCCGAACTCGGAACAAGGGGGTTTCCAGGATGGAGACGTGCCCCTTGACGACCAGCTCTTCGAAAAACTGCAAAAAGAAGGTCAGCAACAGATTGCGGATATGCATGCCGTCAACGTCGGCGTCGGTGGCGATTACCACGTTCTGGTAGCGCAGGCCCTCGATACCGTCCTCCAAACCGAGCGCACGCATGATGTTGTATAGTTCTTCGTTCTTGTAGATCACATCGCGCTTCAGATTGAACACGTTCAGTGGCTTGCCCTTCAGGGTGAAGATCGCCTGGGTGTAGACATCACGGGATTGAATCATCGCGCCGCCGGCGGAATCCCCCTCGGTCAGGAAGATGGTGCTCTCCTCGCGGCGATCGTCCTTCTTCGGCTTATCGTCGTTCAAATGGATCTTGCAGTCGATCAGTTTGGGAATGCGGATAGCGGTCTTCTTGGCTCGTTCACGAGCCTCCTTTTTGACCGCAGCCAATTCCTTGCGAACGCGCTCATTGGCGCGCACCTTTTCGATCAGGCGATCCGCCATGTTCTTATTCTTGTGCAAGGCGAGGACCACCGCCTCTTTCACCTGCTGCGCGATCCACGGCCGCACTTCAGTGCTGCCGAGTTTATTCTTGGTCTGACTTTCAAACACCGGGTCCTGGACCTTCACCGCCACCGCACCCACCAAGCCGTCGCGCACGTCTTCACCGGCGAAATTCTTGCCGGCAAATTCGTTGACACCTTTCAGAATGCCTTCGCGAAAACCAGTCTGATGAGTGCCGCCGTCGTTGGTATATTGGCCGTTGACGAAGCTGAAATAATTCTCGCCGT
>CAYONM010000200.1:0-6930 GCA_964405325.1 uncultured candidatus Brocadiaceae bacterium
GAATCGCGAATACGATCCGGCCGCCGAAGGCCGCACCATGCGCACCTACGATTACGGCAAAAAGCTGTTCGAACTGATCAACGAAAATCATGTCGAGGCGCTGCAGTTGCAACCGGTGCGGTTGATCCCCGTCGGCGAGGTGCTGGAAGAGATCCAACAGAAGGCATTGGCCGGCGAGATCGTCGGCGAAGACGACAAGCCCCTGCAGGTGACGCTTCAGAAGGCCATCATGAAGGACAAGGAGCTGCAGGAGATCCAGCGCGAGACCATGCCCTTCACCGACATCGAGCAGTTCTTCCTGGTCGATAAGCAACATCCCTCGGCGGGTTGGGCCGGATACACCGCCGCCGCCACCATCTACAGCGCCGTCTTCCAGGAGCCGCCGCACGGCCTGGATTGGAGTGCCTACAACACCTGGCCCGACGGCTATAACGTCCGTTCCCAGGACAATCAGCACTTCGTCGAAATCGACGAGACCCTGGCCCAGCTCACCAACGACATGATCTGGGAGGTCCTGACCCGCGACAGCTACTGGACCGGAGTCGAAGCGGATACGGAGTGAGCATGCCCGGCGCGGTCTGAGGATAACGACCCGAAAAGTAAAACGCTGCAGGAGGAAGACCTCCTGCGGCGTTGCTACGATACGACCAGCGGATGTCAGCGAGCGGCTTCGATGGCGCCGGCGTCGCGTTTGCTACCGGTGGGCTTGATGCCGGTGAAGTCCCGTTGCGCAGGACCGTCGAACTGCCAGGCGTGGAGTTCCTCGATGGTGGTGTCCGAATCGGCAAGCGTGCCCCGGGCGATGCGGACGAAATCGAGGGTACAGGCCAGGTGATCCAGGCCGGGACCGCCGCCGATCAGCAGATCGCCCTTGTTGGCGAGTGAATAATCGGCCACGGCTCCGGAGAAGCTGCCGTCGCTGGCCGTGCCGTCGACATAGCAGCGCAGGCCCTGGCGATCGCCGCGATCGGCTTCCACGAAGAGATGATGCCATTGGCCATCGGCGATCCGACTGCTGCCGGTGCGGCTGGCGGCCACCTGACCGGACTGGATCAATTCGAACACCGGACGGCCATTCTCGATGCGCAGCACGTAGCCGGCGTCGTCATCCCGCTTCTGGACCAGGACGCCGTCATCCGTGGTGCGGACGTAGACCTCGATGGCCAGATTGCTGTCATGGATGTCCGGGCTGCGGAGATCGGCGCCGGTGGCGGTACGCTTTTCCTTGACCTTCTTGCGGCCCTGACGCACTTCGACCTCATATTCGAAGGGGCGG
This sequence comes from uncultured candidatus Brocadiaceae bacterium, assembly GCA_964405325.1. Classification (GTDB taxonomy): domain Bacteria; phylum Planctomycetota; class UBA11346; order UBA11346; family UBA11346; genus CAYONM01. Next base: position 1,277 of record CAYONM010000200.1, read on the forward strand.
CCGATATCGGCGTGCTTGGCGGAGAGATATTGCTTCTGACCATCCAACGTCAGTGCACTCGGCGCCCAGTCCTCCAATGCTCCCATCTCGTAATCATCAGCCTCGATGCCGTGGCCCGCTTTGTCCACATCCGCTGGCATGGACGTATTTTATGCCACCATTATTGACGTTTCCCTCAAAGGTCGAATTCGGCACGAATCCGATAAGAGCCAGGCGAGCGCGTCCAAGCGCGTAGCGCCGCCAAAAATGCTCGCGAAGCGAGCAAGGTCCGACCGAGGCCGAGGGGGTGTGCGACGGACGTCGCGAGGGGGCGAAGCCCCCTTTGAGGGAAACGTCATTATTGTCGACAAGACGTTTTTCTCGACGTCGTCGTCGAACAACCCGCACGTCCAGGCCCTCCAGCAAGGCCTGCAGCTCCATGCGTGAAAAGCAAGCAGCCATGCACACATACATCTGGACACAGGACTTACGGGTATTGGTGTCCGGCAAGCGAGGGGGGATTCCTCCTGAACTGACACCCGTAAACAGCCGTAGGCCGGGCCGCTGGAAAGGTTTGACGCCTCCCTGAACCGTCCACAACACGGACCGCCGGTGGAATGATACCCACCGGCGGTCCGTGTTGTCACGATTCAGCGCTCGAGTCAGACCCAGGGCATCGGACCCGATGCCCTGTCAGACGATCGTCCGGACTCAGCTATTTTCCGGTTCCAGAATCAGAATGCTGACACCGCTGCTCGAATCCAGACCGGTGATGGTCCACTGGTGCGAAATCTCGTCCTCCAGCAGTTGGGCGCCAGGTCTGTCGACGTCGATCTGGATCGGCATCGGGCCCTGATCCTCGCTGAGTAAGAGCCGGATCCGCCTCGGATCCGGCTGCGTGACGGCAACCTGACCCTCGATGCGGATGATATAACTGCCCTCGTCGTCGTCGTTGTTGTCCAGACGACAGCGCAAGGAATAGCTGCCGACCGCCGAGGCGCTGAGGCTGATGTCGATGTCCGCCTGATTGCCCGCCGCCACGGCATTGGGTGGCTGCCTGCTGACCAAGGCTGTGACACCACTGATCTGATCGAGCTGCATCGGATCGATGCTCAGGGTCGCGTCACCCTGGTTGTGGACCAGCAGCGTGAGCGTCTGCGCCGAGTCGCCGGTGATCAACGTCGGCCCGGCCAGCGTGGCACCGTCGGCAAGCGCACTACCGGCGGCGGTGATATGGATCTCCGGCGAGCCGGACGGTTCATCCGGCTGATCCTGGATGCGGACCTCGACCTCGATGCTGTCGGTCAGATAGCCATCGCTGACGATCACGGTGAAAGAGTCGGTTCCGTAGTAGTCGACCTCGGGGAGATACGAAATCACCTGACTGCCGCCATTTGCATCATTTGAGACATCCGCCTGACCATGCTCGGCCGCCCTGCCGATGGCCCAGATCAGCTCGCTGGCAGGCGTGTCGGCATCCGTCGCGTTCAGGGTCAGGGCGAAGGGTGTCGGCTGCCCATCTTCATCCATGTCGACCGTCACCTGCTCGCCGTTGGTGATCTCCGGCGGTGCCTCGTCGCTCACTTCGCCAAGCAAAATGCGGGCCAGCACGGCATCCTCGTCGTTGTTGCCGGCGAGATAGGCACGCTGGCCATCCACCACCACGCCGCCGAGAGAACGCAGGTCCGGATGCTCGAACAGCAGCTTGCCATCGCCGTCGAAGGAGGCGACCAGACTGCCGTCGAAGCCCAGGCGCGCAGCCAAGGCCGAACGGACCGTGCCTGATTTGCTGTCATCACCATAGCCGGTGATCAGGAAGCCATCGCTCAGCAGTGCCACGCCCATCGCCACATCCTGGCGGCTCGGGTCGACGTCGATGACCTGCAGCCCGTCCTCGGCGAAACTGGTGTCCAAACCGCTCTCATTGAACAACGCCGCAGTCATCCAGCCCTGCCAATTAGTATTGGCCGAAGTGCCGACGCCGATCACCCGACCATCCGGCAGCGCGGCCAGGCGGATCAACTCATCACCCCGGTCATCTTTACTGAGGTTGGCCACAATCACGCCATCCTGGCCGAAATCGCTGTCCTCCTGGCCCTGCAGGTTGGTGCGCATCAGGAGCAGATCGCTGTAACCCCGCCCCGTAGAACCAGCAAGCCACAGCTTGCCATCATGGACGAGCAGGTCCTTGATCTGATCCGAGTCGGATGCCGAGGTCGTGTTGAGATCCCGGGTCCAGACGCCATCGCCATCGAAGCCGGTATCGAGCGCACCGGTAGCGGTATAAGCGACGATCAGGAGATCCGTATCGTTGAGCGAGCGCAGCTGCCCAGCCGCCAGCACGCGTCCGTCGTCGGTCACCGCGATAGCCTCGAAGCTGCCGGTGTCGGCAAAATGGACGAGGCCACCGTCGCCAAAGTCGGCATCGAGTTGTCCCGATGCTGTCAGTCGGGCCGCGAGTGCCTGCTGATCGTTGCCGAAACCGGTGGAACCCAAGGCCAGGAGCAACCGGCCGTCCTCCTGGATCGCCAGATTGCGAACCGGTCCAGGCAGGTCTTCAGCGGTCCATACGCCTTGGTTGCCGAAGGTGGTGTCCAGACGACCATCCGTGAGATAACGCGCCAGCACCGGGTACTTCTCGAAACCATTCTGCCCCTGCCCCCAGCACAGCAGGCGCCCCTGCGCATCGCGCCGCATGCCATCGATACGATCGATGGTCGGCACGGGCGAGAAGGCGGCACGGACACCGGCTTCGCCGAAATCGTCAAGCAATTGGCCCTCGGCATCGAACGCGACCAGCATGACGTCCGAAGCGAGATTCGACCCGGTGCAGACGAGACGGAGCTGTCCGGCCTCCTCGTGCAGGGCCAGGGAGCGAGTACCCGTCCGATAGGACAGCTCCAGCGCAAGCTGTCCGGTACCGCCGAAGTCGGTATCCAAGCTGCCGTTGGGGCGCAAACGGGCTAAACCCAGGAGATTGACATTGTTATTGGTGCTCAGATCGATCACACCAGCAGCTGCCATGATACTGCCATCGGGCAGAGCGACCAGCCCGGCCGGAAATACCACATGATCGTCCTTATTGCTGAAATAGACGCTGGCGCGGCCATCATCAGAAAAGGAGCTGTCCATCTGACCGTCGCTGGTCACCTTGAACACGCTCAGGGATTCCGCTTTGCTGTGCTCGTTGCTGAACCAGGACAGGCCGGTCCAGATCACGCTGTCATCATCCAGCACACGGGTATCGCCGTACTCCATGCGACTCATGGCCGTGGTGGTCTGGAAGGACCGGATACCAGAGCCGTTGAAGTCGGTATCGAGCGAGCCGTTCGCCAACAGGCGTCCCACATACCCCATACCCTTCAGGTTTTTATCCCCCTCCTGGTTGTATTCGCCCCCGAACACGATGCGGCCAGCGCTATCGCACTCGATACCGTTGATGGACTCCGGCTCGCCACTGGCCACCAGATTCTTGATGAAGGTGCCATTGCCAGCGAAGCTGTTGTCCAGGGCGCCTTCGGTGGTGAGGCGCACGATGGCAATACGCTGATCGCCGCCGACATAGGTCCAACCGCCGATCAACGGTCGATCCTGGCTGTCCACGCACAACGCACCCAGAGCATCGTTGGTCGCCCCCATCTCCAAGACCCGCCGGCCGTCGGTGCCGAAATCCGCATCGAGCCGACCATCGCTGGTCAGCCGGATCACGGCCCAGTCGAAATTGGAGTTGGTCAACCGGACCCGACCGGCCACCAGAATGCGACCTTGGCTGTCGACGGCGACGCCATAGGGCTGGTCGTCATAACCATTGAAGTCGACACGTACCCGACCATCGCCGCTAAAACTGGTGTCATAGGCTCCCGATCCGGTGAAGCGGTAGATCGCCCAGTCGGTCTGCGAGCCGACCTGGACCGAAGCCACGGTCAGCAGGCGGCCATCCTCCTGGAACACCGAGCTGCTGCCGCGGTCCAGAGGATTGGCCACATGCAGGTTGCTGGTGATCACGCCATTGGTGCCGAAGGCCGTATCGAAATCACCTTCGGCGGCGACCAGGCCCGGTGACACCAGTGGCTGCAAGGTGATGGCCAGCAGACCGAGCTGACAGAAAATCTTGTTGGACATGATAGCTCCTTGGTAGCCAGCCCCTGAAGGCCACTAGTTCTGTTCAGATTGGGTCATGGATCAATGAGCGCAATATCTTCCATCTGCTGTGACCGGCATCTGTACGAGACACCACCGTGACACCAGCCGATGGGATGACGGCAGGACCGTGGCTCGCAGCTTTTGCGTCCGAGGTTGGCCAGTCCACACTGACTGCTTGTCACGACGTTTCGCGACGATCCGCATGGGGCTCCGGGCCAGAGAGACGCAGCGCAGAACGGCGGAGCGGAGCCCCATTTTGATGCCGATCCAGGCGGCGGAGTAGACCATGGATCATCAGTGGCATCTGGCGCTCTTTGATTACGGCCTGCTGCTGGCCTTCCTGGTTTTGATGGCGGTGATCACTGTTTGAAGAGTCGGTCCGAGCCCGACCCAAGCTCAGAGTCCGATCGTATCCGTCTCCGGCCGTGCTCGCCAGCGGCGGCGCCATTCCCGGGGGCTGAGGCCGGTGAAACGCTTGAAGATGGTGGCGAAGGCGCTGGCCGAGCTGAAACCGCTGTCCAGGGCGATGCCCAGCAGATCCTGATCGCTCTCCTGCAGCAGCCCTTTGGCACGGTCGACATGGGCCCGCCAGATGGCCTCCTGCAGCCCAAAGCCGAAGCGTTCCCGTACCCGCCTTTCCAGGCTACGCCGCGAGGCGCCGCTGGCCCGCACCACCGCCGGAATGTGCACCGCTTCGTCGGCATGCTGGCGCAGCCAGGACCAGGCCCGAGCCAAGACCTCGTCGGCACCAGCCAGGGCCTCGCTGGAGGCGCGGGTGATCACGCCGCGGGGGGGAATGCGCAGCGCTTGTGCTGGTGGATGGTCCCCCTGCATCAGGCGGTCAAGCAGGGCGGCGGCCTCCCAGCCCCGGCGGGGGAGATTGATGTCGCAGCTGGAAAGGCCGATCCGATCGAGGCTGCACAGCAGGGGGTCGTTGTTGATGCCGACCACCGCCGCCGCCTCGGGCACCCGCGCGCCGGCTCCCTCCAGGGCCTGTATCAGCTGCCGGCCGGTTTGGTCGTTGGCACAGGCGAAGCCGATCGGCTGCAGCAACTGGGGGAGAAGGGATGGCAGTTCCTGCCAGGAGGTGAAGCGTGCGCCGGCGGCCCGGGCGGTGTTGGCCACGCCAGCGGCGCGTCGTCGCAGAAAGCCGCCGCGCCGTGAGCTGCCGACCCAGCAGATATGACGGAAGCCCCGTTCCAGCAGATGCTCGGCGAGGGTGGCGCCAATGGCGTGGTCGTCGCCGAGCACGCTCGGCAGGCGGGGATCCTCGACCAGGCCCAGGGTATTGATGGCGGGAAAGGACAGTCGGTGAAGCCAGTCGCCACGCCAGCTCGCTTGTTCTGCCACCAGGGCGCCATCGCCACGCCAGGCGCGCAGTTCACGGGCCATGGCGGCGGGTTCGCAGATGCAGAGCCGGACACGCCAGTCTGGACGGTGGCGCTGCATCCAGGCGCCAACGCCGTGCAGCACCACTTGCTGCATGTCGCCGGGGGTGCTCAGGGCCAGGACCTGGCGCGTCTGGGTGACGT
>CAYONM010000201.1:0-6841 GCA_964405325.1 uncultured candidatus Brocadiaceae bacterium
TCCTCGGTCGGAGGTGCGGACCGCAGGTCCTCGCGCTTGGACGCGCTCGCCTGGCTCTTATCGGATTCGTGCCGAATTCGACCTCTGAGGGACCCATCAATCATGACAGCGATTTATGCCATCGACGACCAGGATTTACTTGACAAATGCCAGAAACAGTTCTTGGCCGCTCGCGGTCCTGGTGGCCAACACGCCAATCGGAATGCCACCGGAATACGATTGCAGCTGACACTCGCAGGCGGTGAGAGCGTGAGCGTGGTGACCGATGGTCATCGCGAGCGTCGGCGGAACCAGCAGGCGGCACTGCGTCAGATACGACTTCAGATGGCCTGCCGTGTGCGCGGTGTGGCGGATCCGGCCTGGCTGCAGGGTCATCGACGCGGTCGTCGGCTGCAGCTGGGGGCTACTGCCAGCGATCTGCACTTGGTCATCGCCGTGCTGCTGGATGCCTTGGACCAGGCCGAGGGCGCGCTAGCGCTCGCAGCAACCAACTTGGACCTGTCGAGTAGTCAATTGGTCCGTGCTTTGGCAGTAGACAAGCATGCCTGGCAGACCGCCCAGGATCTACGGCAGCGCTACGGGCTCTCGTGCTTGCATCGTCCCTGACAATTTGAATTCTGCCGCGTTCTCAGATGCGGAGGGGAGCAGACATCATCGATTTCGCTATCGCCGTGGGGAGCAATCGCGGAGATCGTCTTGCTTCATTCGAGCAGGCGCGCGGCCTGATCGAACGCGATCAGCAGCTGATGCTGCTCCGACAGAGTCGGATCCACGAAACCGCACCAGTCGGTGGCCCGCCCGGGCAGGGGGCCTTCCTGAATGCGGTCTGGATCATCCGGACCGGCCTTGGACCGCACGGCCTGCTGCATCGCTTCCAAGCCATCGAGCGACAATGTGGGCGGGTGCGCGTGGTGTCCTGGGGCCCGCGCACATTGGACTTGGATCTTCTATTGGCCGCTGATAGCCGTTGTGTGACCACACCGGTTCTCACCTTGCCGCATCCCTTCCTGCATCAACGATCCTTCGTGCTGGCACCGCTACGCGAAGTCGCTGGCGATTGGTGGCACCCGCTTCTGCGCTGTCGCATCGCGAGCTGCCGTTGGGAGGGGGGGGCGTGATGACCCAGCAGCTCTGCATCGATGGTCCGATTGGCGTCGGCAAGACCACCTTGGCGGCAGTCATGGCCTCGCGGCTGGGAGCGGTGCGGCTCTTCGAGGAGCGTATCAGCAATCCCTTTCTGATGGAATTCTACCGCAACCGCGAACGTTGGGCTTTCACCTGTCAGATGGCCTTTCTGGAGGGGCGCATCCAACAATTCTCACAGGCCGGACACCAGGGTCTTCCCATCGTGGCGGACCATTGTCTGACCAAGGACCGCCTGTTCGCTGCCATCAATCTGGACGGGCAGCAGTGGGAACTCTATCTGCGCCTGTATCATCGTCTGGCTCCGTTGTCGCGATTTCGGCCGACCACGACCGTTTACCTGAAGGCTTCAGTCCAGGTCCTGACAGAACGACTGCGGCAACGCGGTCGCCTGGAGGATGGTCTGATTGAATTGGCGTATCTGTCGGATCTGGTTGCGGCCTATGACGCCTTGTATCTGGGCGACCAGCCTATGGATCAGGCTATTGTGGTGGTGGACCTGGAACGCTGTTTCCTGGCCGACGATCAACAGGGGCTGGATCACTTTATGCGGATCTGCCTGCAGGCGCCGGTCGGCATCAGCTATTACAATCCGGAGGCCTGATACGACACTTTTCAACGATGGCTTTTCCCCAGTCCCGGCCGAACTCCAATCCCTCGCTCCGCCATCGCGCCTTGCTCGATGTGCGAATATTTTGGCAATGTACGCACCTTTTTTTTCGAAAAACCGTCGCTCGGTGTCGTTGGACGCGCCTGGCTAGCCCCCGCCGCCAATGTAAATTTTGTTTGATGGGGTAGGCATCATGACCACCAGCAATCGCTATATTCATTCCTTGCAGATCGGCTCAGTGCGACTGGAGAACAATCTCGCCCTGGCGCCCATGGCTGGATTCACCAATGTCGCTTTCCGGCTGATCGCTAGGCAACTCGGTAATTGCGGCCTGGTGGCCAGCGAAATGGTTGCGGCGCTGTCGCGGGACCATCGGATCCACGATCGTCGGTTTCGCGAACAGACGCGAAACCTGCCGGAAGAGCATCCCATCGTTATGCAGATCTATGGTCGCGATCCGGACCTGTGTGGCCAAACGGCTCGTGATCTGGATGCCGCAGGTGCGGATATCATTGATCTGAATTGCGGCTGTCCGGTCCGAAAGGCAAAGAATGCCGGTTGCGGGGTGGCCCTGATGCGCGACCCGGACCAGGTTGCTCAGATTGTTGCTGCCATGTGTGCCACCACTGCGAAACCGGTCACCGTGAAGATGCGCCTTGGTTTTGACGAGGATTCACGCAACGCGATTGAGGTCGCCCAGGCTGCCATCTCAGGTGGCGCCGTCGGATTATGTGTGCATGCCCGTACGGGAGAAACCAAGCATGGTCAGGCCGTCGACCTGGCGGGATTTCGCGAAGTACGGGAAGCGGTGCCCTCGGTGCCGGTGTTGATCAACGGTGATATGGACAACGCTGCTGCCATCCGTCGGGCCAAGGACGAGGGCGGCGCTGATGGCTATATGATCGGAAGGGCAGCCTGTGGCGACCCCTGGTTGTTCCGCAATCTCAATGCTGAGCTGACCGGGCAGCCGATCTATACGCCGACCTTGGCAGAGCGTCGTGCGGCCTTGGAACATCATTTTGATCTGATTCTGGATATTTTTGGAGAGAAACGTGGCTGCCTGGTGATGCGAAAGTACACATTTTTCTACTGCCAGGGCTTGCCCGGCGTGCGGCGCTTCCGTGAGCACTTCATGCGTATCACTAGTCGATCTGATTTTGTCAGTCTGGTTGACACGTTCTTTGGCGCGCTGAGAGCATAGGAAAGGCGGAGCCTGAGAGTCTGTATGAAAAGGTTTCATGATCTGGTTTTTATGGCCCGCATAGCAGGCAAGGGGAAGCCAGTATAATGAAAACCGTGGGTTCTGGTCTTGCTCAGCTTAGACCACCATGGCCCGGCGGTGTACGGTGATCGCCGACAGGTAACGACCCGTCTGGAAGGCGATCGGCCAAGGGTGATCAGACGGCTGCCCACCAACGGCAAGGACGTCGATCTGTGCCTTCTGTTTATCAGACTGTTGCGACAGCAAGCGCTGCAGATCGTCGATGCCGATTGCCTGGGAGCAGCTGCAGACCATCAAGACGCCGCCCGGCATCAACAGCTTCAGGCAGCGATCCACCAGAAAACGATACGCTTTCATGGCACGTGCTTTGTCGGTTTTACGCGGTGCGAGCTTGGGTGGATCGCAGATAATACAGTCGTAGTGTTCTTCACTGCTGATCAGGGTGTCGAGATGGTCAAAGACATCTGCTTTTTGCGTCTGGATGACAAGTCCATTGGCCAGCGCATTCTGCTGAACGCATTCCAGTGCTGCTTCTGACGAATCAATGGCCAGGGCTGATTGGGCTCCGGCAGCGAGTGCGGTTAGTGAAAAACCACCGTGATAACTGAATAGATCCAGGACCCGGCGATCGCGTGCGAAACCGGCAATCAGGCGGCGGTTGTCGCGCTGATCCAGATAAAATCCGCTCTTCTGGCTCGAACCGACATCGAAGCGAAACAGGACACCGTTTTCGGCAAAGCAGATTTCTCCCGCTTCCGGATCGATGGGGTCGACATTTTCCCGTTTGGCTGCATCTGCGCTCATGCGGACCTTGATCTTCAGGTCACCCAGGTATTGCTGCAGGACCGCTTTGATCAGGGCGACCCGTCCACGCATACCAGCGGAGTAGATGTCGATCACCATGGTGCCACCGAAGACATCGACCACCAGACCAGACAGGCCGTCGCCTTCGCCATTGACCAAACGGAGACCGTTGCCTTGCGGTTGCATACCAAGGCTGATTCGTCGCCACAGGGCTTGTTGCACCCGTTGCAGCAGCAGGGTTTCCTCGCCCGGCCACGTATCGTCACGCCACAACAACCGCGCCCGCACCGGCGCGATAGGATTGTGATCAGCCCAGCCAATGAAGGCATCATCTTCGGTGACGACACGCACGAGACCGGCGGTCTCGGGCTCTTCGATGATGGCGTTGGGATAGACCCACGGCTCGCCAGCCAGGACATTGGCGACTTTGCGTCGACGTACGATGACAGAGCTGCTTTCCATAATGCTCAGGCACCAGCCTTGGCACGTTGACTCCCGAGGATTGAGACCTCCGGTTTGCCACCCTCGTCGACCACAGCAGCGGTGATGGTATAGCGCCGGCGACTGGCGTTCCGGCTCTCCTGTGGTAGCTCGAACATCAAATCAAGCATGGACTCTTCCAGGATCGAGCGCAGCGCGCGGGCTCCGGTCTTGCGGTCCATGGCCTTGTGAGCGATGGCGCGCAAGGCCTCGTCGGTAAACTCCAGCTCGGCGTCGTCCATGCTGAAGAGTGCTTGGTACTGTTTGACCAAAGCATTGCGCGGCTCGGTGAGAATGGTGATCAGGGCTTCCTCGTCCAAGGATTCCAGGGGCGTGACGATGGGCAGGCGGCCGACGAATTCTGGAATCAGGCCAAATTCGACCAGATCCTCAGGTTGGACTTGGGCCAGCAGCCAATCGTCGTTGTCCTCTTCGCTGAGATGGACGCGATCGTCATTCTGGTCGTTCAGCTGAAAGCCGACCACCCCATCACCCAGACGACGCTTGATGATCTCGGTGATGCCGGCGAACGCGCCACCACAGATAAACAGGATGCTCTTGGTATTGATCTGTAAGTACTTCTGCTCGGGGTGCTTGCGTCCACCGCCTGGGGGTACGTTAGAGACGGTGCCCTCCACCAGCTTCAGGAGGCTTTGCTGCACCCCTTCGCCAGAAACATCGCGGGTAATGCTGACATTGCCCGATGAACGCGAGATCTTGTCGATCTCGTCGATGTAGAGAATGCCCGTCTCGGCCCGCTCGATGTCGTTGTCAGCGGCTTGGATCAGGCGAAGCAGCAGGTTTTCCACATCTTCGCCGACATAGCCGGCTTCGGTGATGGTGGTGGCATCGCCGATGGCAAACGGGACCCGCAGCAATTTGGCCAAACAACTGGCGATAGCCGTCTTGCCGCAGCCGGTCGGGCCGATCAGAAGCACGTTGGACTTATCCAGCTCGACATCGATGTTGTGCTGATGACTGCATAGCCGCTTGTAATGATTGTAGACAGCCACCGAGATGGTGCGCTTGGCGCGATCCTGGCCGATGATGTAGCTGTCGAGATGCTCTTTGATCACCCGCGGCGTTGGCAGGCTCTCAAGATTGAGTTTGCTGCCACTGGCCACAGTCTTGCGGCCGTGATCGCTCTCCAACAGGGATCCGCAGACCTGCACACATTCATTGCAGATGAAGACCCCGGGAGGACCAGCGATCAGACGCTCTACCTGATCGCTGGTTCTGCCGCAAAAGCTGCAGTGATCCAGATCATCGCCGCCTTGTCGCCGTTTACTGCTCATACGCTCTCAGTTCTTGCTCTCTGTTCCAGGTTTTACCACCACCTTGTCGATGATGCCATACTCCTTCGCCTCCTCGGGCGACATGAAGAAGTCGCGCTCGACATCGCGTTCGAGGCGCGGCATCTCCTGGCCGGTATGGCGTGCCAAGATCTCATTGAGGGCTTCTTTCATGCGCAGGATCTCCTGCGCCTGAATCTCTATATCAGAGGCCTGGCCTTGGGCGCCACCAGCCGGTTGATGCAGCATCATACGGCTGTGCGGCAGAGCGAGACGCTTGCCCTTGGTGCCGGCCGCCAACAACACCGCGCCCATACTGGAGGCTTGCCCGATGCAGACGGTGGCAACATCGCAATGCAGGTACTGCATGGTGTCGTAGATTGCCAGCCCGGAGCTGACATAACCACCGGGGCAATTGATGTAGACGGTGATATCGGCGTCGCGCTTTTGGCTCTGTAAGAAGAGCAGCTGCGCTATCAGGACATTGGCGACGTGGTCGTCGATGGGCTCGCCCAGGAAAATAATCCGATCCTTAAGCAGGCGCGAATAGATATCGTAGCTACGCTCGCCGCGGGAATCCTTTTCGATCACGTAGGGAATCGGCATGGCGCCAGTCTCCAGCTGAATTGAGATGGCAGTCTAGGACGGACCGTATGCCGACAAGAGCCAAAACTGATACTTCCAACAGAGGGGGCGTTGCCCCCTCGCGCCTCCGGCGCACACCCCCACGGCCTCGGTCGGACGGCTTCGCGCTTAAACGCGCTCGCCTGGCGGGCACCGAGACCGGGCTTTTTCGACTTTCCTCAGAGGGGGCGCTGCCCCCTTGCGCCTCCGGCGCACCCGCCAGCCGGGCTCCGGTCCCACGCTGCTCCGTCGCGACGTGCTCGCTGCGTGAGCATTTTCCGGCGGCGCTCCGCGCATTTTCGCCGGAAAACCGCTGCTCGGCGCGAAGCGCTCGCGGCCCATCGGCCTTACGGGCACCTCTATAAACTCAGGCACTTCGACCTTTGATGGAGATCCCTTCATCGAGAGGAGGGGTGGTGCTGAGTCAACAAACCGGGCGCCCGCCCGGAGCCCACGGGTTCAATCGTATCGGTCGGTGCCCGGTTTTCGGTTCTTAGGGCCCGTCAAAAAATAAACATTACATTTCGCTTGATCTTTTGCCGCCCTTCTGCGTTGCTTATCGCTCACATATGCCCGATATGCTCACTCTTCGCGCCTTGAAGGATCGACACAATCTCTGCGCGATCTGTAACGTTTATTTCTTTCCGCACCCTTACATCGAGGGGC
>CAYONM010000202.1:0-6812 GCA_964405325.1 uncultured candidatus Brocadiaceae bacterium
GGGGTCTCGACGCTACAACGCCATGCGCCTGACAGATGCAGGGCAAAGGTTGGCCGAACATCTGCTTTCTCTAGGCAGGCCGAAGTTAGGTACTGAATTGGATGAATGGATCAGATCACCGGATAGCAAGCCACGAAAGTCTTTGTGGCCCTATCTTGGCCCGGATGCTCCATCTCAAGGTGAAGGGGACGTCGTCAAGCGTCGGATTATGGCCGCCAACGCATATGAATGCTTGCCCTCAGATCGCCGACTTCGTCTCATTGAAGCACTTGAGGAAGCCCCCCTGGACTTTGACCAGTTCCGAGATGTTTTGCGCCGTCGCGGTGATGATGGTGCCGCCGCTCACCTGATATTGGCCCGCTCCTTTGCCGATCTCGCTCGAGCCTGCCGTATGCTGATCCGACATCTGCTGCTTGTTATAGGTGACTGTGGGCAGCGCGAGGTGTCGATCCAGGCCCTCCTAAGCCGCCCAGAGATTGGGGATGCCTGCAACGAGCTTGAGAAATTGGCGGACATTTTTCACAAACACGAACTGCGCATTAATCTTTCTCACCCTGATACGACAAGACTGCTAAGCGAGATCAAATCCGATCCGACTGATCGAATCGCCAACATCGTTGGTCGGGATCAGGCGACCTTGAGGATTGAGGGCTCAAGTCTGTGCCGAGGTCCACGCTTTGATGTCGGGCTACGGGCAGCCCGAGCGTACATCGGTGTGGTAGATAAGGCCGAGATTCAAAGAGATGTTAGTGATGAAGATCCTGAGGACGAGGATCTGACAAGATCCGGTCTGCAACTGCATCGATTGGAACAGCTACGCAATTTATGGCAGGACTGTATCAATGCCAGATGATCATGATCGTTTGAGTATCTTGTCGTGCTTCGACCCTCCCGACAATCTGCGAGGAATCTGCGGCTTACTCTCTAGCTACGCTGCCGATTCAGGGGCGCTTGAGCAAATGTGCATGCGCTTCAGTGAATCCTCGCCAGGTCAGCGTCGCGCAGACGGTCTTGTTCGGTTGGTGCTGTGTACCGACGGGCATGTTCCGCAGATTGCTGATGTAGCAGGCTTATATCATTCAGGGCTTCTTAGTTCACGGCCTCCCTGGCGCTGTATGCATGCGAAGGTTGCCTTGCTCGGTTTCGGGCCTGCCGCTTGCGGTCCAATTACCACGTTGCGAGTTGTAGTCAGCACGGCCAACTGGACGACCAGCAGTTTGGCAGGCACTATTGACCTTCTTTGGGCCTGCGATATCGACCCCAAGGCGCCTGATGCGGCTATTGACCTACGTAGGGTATTGTCCTTCTGGCAGACCCTGCTTCGGCACTACGAAATTCCTCCGCAGGTTATGGAGCGCATTACTCCTTTGCTCAACATAGCGGTACGAACGGTTCGCAAGCCGATGGTCCGCTTTTTGGACAGCATAAACGAATCCAAGGCACGATCCTGTCCAGTTGGCTGGGATGCCACGAGTCTTGGTGCTCAAGTCTTGCAGGCCTTGGCTGAGGGCTCTAAAGGAAATCTGCTGATTTGTGCCTCGGGTTTTCTTGAGACGGCAGATGATCAGGGCGAAGAACCAAAGATACTGCGTACCATAGATGCCGAACTAGAGGCGAGACAGGCGCTAACCAAGGATCACTGTCGCTGGCTGCTGGTCGACCCTGGCCATTCTGCCGGTCTAGGTGTCTGGGCCAGGACAGTCGATCTTGGAGAAAAAAGAATTAGCCTTTGTCGACCGCACCATCCTGATTTGAGCATGGGCTCAGTACCGATGCACGCGAAATACGTTTTAATAGGTAAACGTCACGGCTATTACCTGACCTCAGGCCGAATCTACCTTGGGTCGGGCAACTTGAGCCACCAGGGCTTTGCTGCCTCTCCACGCAGCAAAGGCAATGTCGAGGCTGGCGTGGTCTTCGATCTGCAGCGAATTAAAGAAGAAGAACTCTGCATGCTAATTGGTATTGATGCTAAGAAGGATCTAACAACTGATGAGTTGGACGACGCTCTGGCCCAGGATGAGGAGCCAGATGATCCACTGCCACTGGCCTATATGGCGCCCCCCATTCTGGCCCTCCAAATCGGTTCTGATGAATCCTGTCGGGCATTGTGGTCTTCCGCTGTCTCTCAAGAGGAAAATGTCTCAATACACATGGCGGAAGAGACCATAGAAATCTGTCCTAGTCAGGAATACGTTCAATGTGTCAGGCCACCTGTCTGGCCCGTATCGGTCCGCATCATGCAAGGGGCGAACAGTTGGGACATCCCCGTCTTTGCTCCAGACGGTCGTCTGCAGCGTATTCCGTATCCCCCGCTCGATATGGATGAGGTTGAGGCCTTTTTGGCTGAGTTTCCATCACACTCCGATGCCTTCGAGGATGACGACACCGATGACGATCTGTCAAGAGATTCCTCAAGAGCCGAGCTAAGAGACTGCTCCATGCGGAATCGCTTGGCCTTGCCACTTCATCAGGCCATGTGCATGGTTGATAGTATCGCCCGTCGCAACCAGGTCCTTGCACCGGAACAAATACCCGACTGGATTCAGTATCTACAGGATCGTCTCGTCGATGGTCTTCATCGTGATCATATTGCTCATATCAAGAAGCTCGACCTCGACATGCTGATATCTCTGGAGCAGACCCCAGGATTCGCGCCCCCCAACGATCCAGACAATATTTGGAGCCATTTTGTCTATAATTGGCGCCAGCACTGGGGCCTTCTTGGCTCCCTGCCCCTCATGCCAAAGTCGGAGTCTAGCCATGATTGATTGGAATGCTGTCGCACGCGAGATCCACGACATTGCCTCCTGGCCGGACTGCTGGCGTGACGGGCAGGATGAGAGCCTGCGTTTTCTTGCCCAGCGACTGCCGTTGCAGAATGGGGTACTCCTAGCCGATGAAGTTGGACTGGGGAAGACTCGTGTAGCTTTGGCAGTTCTGTTGGCTGTCTTGCGCCACGGAGGCAATGCCGCCGTAGTCGTTCCTCCGGGGCTCATCGGTCAATGGCAAGACGAGTGGATTCAATGGAGCAACGAACTGGGTGAAAAAGCAGGCTTCGACTGGCCTGAAGTGGGCATGCTACGCCATTACCGTGATCTTTTCGCACAAGGAGACGAGCCCAAGTTCCCTTTGCTCGCCAACGATGGTACAACATCAGGTACGCGATGGCTGCTGATTTCACAGACATTCAACCTGATGCGGATTCATTCCAAAGGCAACGACACTATAAATACATTCGCATATCAACTCCCTCTGCTATTGCGGCATGCGTTGGTTACCGCCGACCGTCGTTTGGGCAATCCTGCTTATGGAACGAAACAGTTTCTGCGAAACAATGGATGGCAAGACTGCCTGAGTGTCGGTTGCCCGGAATGCGATTGCCAACCGTGCTCTGACCGTGGTGAAGGCACGGCAGTGACATGGCTGTGCAATTTTTGCCGAAAAGAAAATCATAAACTTCGCCGACGCATGATCGAATTCGATAGCCGAGTCTGCCTCAAGCGATCAACTGGAGCCGACAGCTTCAACCGCGGTGGCTGCCATCGCGATCTGTTTCAGGCATGCATTGGACATCTGATTGGGCCGATTGACCTACTGGTCATTGATGAAGTCCACAAGGGACGCGATATCCCAGAGGCACCTTCTCTCTTTGGAGAGCTGCTCAGTAACATTCTCCAGGTTCGCGGCAAACGGTTGGCGCTGACTGCCACGCCTATCGAGTTGAACAGCGATCAGTGGATGCAGACGTTGAAACGTTGTGGCTTGGAGATGCAATCAAAGTCCATTGAAGACTTTCGCAGCGCTTTGGAAGCAGCAGAACGAGACCCCGATCACGAGCGAACCATTCGCGATCTCATAGATGCGAGTAGCGCTTTTCAGAAAGCCCTTGCCCCTTTGGTAACCAGGCGTCGGCGGGCTGACCAAGCTTTCATGAAGGAGTTTGCTGGCAAAAAGCAAAGCTTGGCGCATCCGCACCGCCATGAGCATTGTCTGCAAATTGATCCGATTACCGTAGATGCTGTATGGCGACCTGCGATCGCGGCTCTTGAGGGCATCGGTATCGCTGCAAAAGGGTCTGGGTCACACTGGCGCCAACTACGACGACTCGACACCACCTATGCTAGCGGCCACTTAGGAAGGCTTGTTGCCGAGACCGAAACAGACGAAGCTGAGACCGAGATGGGCACTGTTGAAAAGGATACGGCATTGCGCATTGGGCACTGGCTGTCCGTATATCAGGACGCCATACAATCCGAAACAAGCCTACATCCGCGAGTTATGACAATGGCCAACCGTATCGAGATTTGGGCTTGGCGAGAATTCCCACGTATAACAGAGTTTGAAGGGGACTCTAAATCGAAAATTCTCGTTTTTGGCACCTATACCAAGCCTATGCGTGATCTTGCAGAGATTCTCAACTGTCGTGCCGCGCTACGCTTGCTTGACAAAGGCTTGCCTGTTCCCGGTCTTGCCGTTCAAGGGAAGAGCGGTATGAGCGCCATCGACTTTTTATATCAACATTACCTTTACATCCTAAGAAAGCCAGAACGTGTACTCGCCTTTGAGGGCGGTCTTAAGAATACTGGGAAAACGCTCAATCCTGATGATTTTGCTCATCGCCTTAAGGAAAAACAAAGAGAGTATGCTCAGATTCGGGACAGGATCGGCCGTGCGATTACCTCGGACTTTGTCAGTAATAAATTCCTGGGGAATGCTGCCATAAACCAGTTTACATTGCACGATCATTCCGGCCCTGAGTTGTTAAGCTTATTGCTTCGCGACCTTATTGTGACTGACCTCATCCTTGGACCTCACGCAAAGACTCAATTGGAGGCTATTCATCATGATGAAAGATCACAGGTTGACGCGCTACGCAGTGCGGCTATCGACCACTGGGGAGAGATCCTCGATTCCCTGAGAGACCCGCCGGAAGAACTAGAAAGCCTTACCCCATTCGATCACGATCTCTCACTGGAGGCAGAAAGACAAAGTGAGAGATCAGAGCAACTCCAGCGGTGGAATGTCATTGGCGATAATCTGACAACTAGACAGCTAGAGCAGATATTTATTGAAGAAGGCATGCTTCAGCCTAATGGTCAAATCGGACAGGCCCGCATGGGCGACTTTGCTCGGCTTTTGTACGGAGGCACCCCTTGGGAGACGAGGCGGCGACTCCAGGCTCGCTTTAACCGCGCAACGGTTTACCCCCGGGTCCTTATCGCCCAAAGCCTGGTCGGTCGCGAGGGGTTAAATCTTCACCGGCAGTGTAATCATATCATGTTGCTACATCCCGAATGGAATCCGGGTGTGGTCGAACAGCAGATAGGCCGTGTAGACCGCATCGACAGTTTGTGGGAGCGGCGTGCTCGTCTCTGGATGGCCAATGGGTGTAATGGTCCCAAGCCTGTGATCACAGTCGAGCGTATGCTTTTTGCTGGTACCTACGATGCGCACCAGCACGCTGTACTCCAGAGTCGCAGGCGTCAACTCAAAGCCCAACTTTTTGGTGAATTACTCAGTGACGAAGCTTGTTTAAAAGCTCAAAACAGCCTTTCGCCAGACCTGCTTCACGAACTTGCGGAGTCAAGCCCGAATTTTTGCCCCCGGAGATACAATTCCGGTGGCTGATTGGCGACCAAGCCATATGGCGGCGATCCTACATCAGCAGGCTCTAAATAGCCTTTGGCAGCCTTGGCTTTGGGGCCCTGGTCTTGATGCGTGAAGCAGAGATTTTCTGCGAACACTTCTTCAAGAAGGATATCTGTAAAAAGATGGAGAGATAGTAGTCCAATCGGCGACCCCGGCCTGCTGAAGGCGTGAAGACTCGCCGGGACTTGGGGTGTGGGTGCTCGCATCTTGAGCGCAGAGAAGCCTGCGCTCAGACCTGGTATGATTGCCCGTTAGAAACGGAGAAGGAAGCAATGCACCGAAATACCCTCGAAGCAGAAGGCGTCTTGACCCTGCGCACAGAGATCTGCCAGGAAAGCGTCGACCCGATCATTGATGCGATCCTGATGCACAACCTCGAAGGCGGGCGGGATTTCCTGCGGCTTTACATCAACTCGCCCGGCGGCGATGTCGACCAGGGATTCGCGCTCATTGATATCATGCGCTGGAGCGCGATCCCCATCCGCACCACGGCCATGGGCCGGGTGGCCTCCATGGCCCTGCTGGTGTTGATGGCTGGCGAGAAGGGTCACCGCACGGTCATGCCCCACTGCTCGCTGCTCTCGCATCGCTTCGCCACCGTGAGCATGGGCAATCACGCCGACCTGCTCGCGGCTCGGGTGCAGGAGGATCTGCTGCACCGGCGCATCGTCGACCACTACTGTTCCGTACAGCTCCGATGAACTGGGGTCAGCGCGCTGGTCCCCGGTCGGCATGATGGCGCCTCCACTGAAAGGAGGTGCCCATGCACGAGCATCATCATCCCGTTTCGAGTACCACGCCACAGCCTGAGCCTTTTGAAGATGCCGCTCGGCGGCCGCGCAAGAGAAGACGCTACGGTGCGCATGAGCGTGCTGACTGCATTCGGCGCTGGCGGCAGTCCGGCCGGCCTCTCGATGCGTTGGCTGAAGAATATCAGGTCGCGGTTTCCACCATCCACCGCTGGATACGGGAAGCGGATCGGCATCAGCAGACGCAGGGCGCACCGCTGCAATCGCCCGGCGGTGACGCCTGTGACCTGGTTCAACTGCGACTGGATCCCGGTGGTCGCGATCATCACCCCATTCGAATCTGCACGCCGGATGGTTGGTCCATTGAGTTGCCGACTTCGGTGCCGATCGATTTGGCCGACACGATCGCGA
>CAYONM010000203.1:0-6777 GCA_964405325.1 uncultured candidatus Brocadiaceae bacterium
TGGCAGGCGCTGTAAGCTGTTTGTTCGTCTATAACTGTGCATGGCAATATTAACTATATTAACTATATTAACTTTGCGGCTGCATCAGGCCCGGCAATCGGCGCGCAACGGTGCCGATCATCACATTCTGGAGGACCGTCGCTATCCCAGCTACCTGCGTCGGGCGCAGTTGGCAGCCGCTGAGTATCTACATAAGCATGCATGCATCGATGACACCGAGGATACCCAATTCCTATACATCGATGAGCTCCAGGAAGTCCTGCACGCACCCCGCCCCTTGCAGGAGCTGATCCAGCGCCGCCGTCGCCACTATCGGCGTCAACAGCGCCTGCGCATGCCACAGCATTTCGGATCGCCACCCGTCCAGACGCCGGCCGACGGTCGGCCGGCATCGAAGGCCATCACCACGATCCGTGGCCTGGCGGCTTATCGGGAAACGGTGGATGGCATCGTCCACTGCGGTGCCCCGGAGCATTTGCCAGCGGATCGCATTCTGCTGCTCACCAATCGCTTTCATGATTATTATCATCTGCTCAGCCGCGTCCGCGCTATCATCACCACCATGGGTTCGCCCTTCGAGCACATTGGCATCCTGGCCCGGGAAATGGGCATTCCGATCCTCTACCAGGCCGAGGGTGCCGAGCATCTGCTCCGGGATGGCATGCACGTGCGCATGCATGCGGATGGTTCGGTGGAACTGCGCGATGCCGCGAGGGTGGATGGTTGGCAGCATGACGATGGGCTCATAGCCGATTCCGCTCTGCAGCGGTAATATCCACTGCCCACATCACCTGTGCTGCCAACCTCTACCACAACGACTGAGAGCGCTGGCAATGGTGCCGCTGCTTTCGTCGAGCTGCCAGGGGGCGATCAGACCCGGATTGTAGCACCAATCCGAAAAGTGATACTACCAGATACACCTTTCATTTTTCCCGAGGAGTTCCCGATGCCGATTGGCCGCTCTCTGTCGTGCCTGCTCGCGTTAGCTGCATGGAATCTGCAGCACATCCACGCCGCATCCTGGTCCTGGCAGCAACCGCATGCCACCGTCAGTTCCACTGGCGACCTGAGCTGGTCGCCCGAACCCTTCCGCTATCAGGCCGGCAGCATCGTCCGCTATATCGACTACGAACATGGTGATGATTCCGATCCCGGAACTCGCGAGCGGCCTTGGCGACACCATCCCTGGGACGAACGGGCTGCTGGATTGGCCACCGAAGATCCGAACGGGCCAGTCACCTACGTCTTCAAGCGCGGTGTTGTTTATCGCGGAGCGCTCAGCGGCGGCGGCCAAGGGACGCTCCGGGAGCCGATCCGCCTGACCAGCGATCCCAGTTGGGGGAGCGGCGAGGCGATAATCGCCGGCTCACATGTCGTCGCAGGCGGTTGGCAGCAGGGTGGGGCTGGTCTACCGGAAGCGGTGCCGGAGCGTGAACAGATCTGGTACGTGGACCTACCCCAAGGTGTCGAGCCGCGTTGTATCTGGGCGCTGGACGACGATGGCATCCAGCGGCTGATCCTGGCCCGCACCCCCAACTGGCGTGAGGGCGATGATGACCAGGACGACCTCAAGCGAGACTGGTTCGAATTCTCGGAGACCCAGCAGAAGGTGGAGCACGACGGCATCCTCAAGAATCTGGGGCAGCTCGACGCCAGTCTGCCGCGAGATCCGGCCTACTACGAAGGCGCCATCATCCGCGCTGATTGGGGTCCGGTCATGGGCTCGGCGGCGCCGGTACCGATCGACCTGTACGATCCCGAGGCCCATACGGTCATCTTCCATCCCTTTTTTCCGAGAGGGAAGCAGAAGATCTTCAGCGGCAGCCGTTATTCCCTGGAGGACAATCCGCATTATCTGGATCAGGATGGTGAATTCTGGTTCGATGACGAGGGAGAACATCAAGGACGTCTCTATCTGCGCTTGCCGAATGGCGGCGATCCCAATGCCCTGCGCATCGAAGTCGGTGCGCGCACCAACCTGATCCGATTGGTCGGCAGCTCGCACCTGGAGATCAGCGGTCTCGGCTTCCGGTATACCAACATGCCACCACGCGATGAGTGGCCATGGTTCGCCCAGCCGGAGGTCATCCACCTGCGTGGCGGCGGCAGTGATATCCGTATCAGCCACAATCGTTTCGTGCATGTCAATAGTGCTGTCGATATCGCTCCCGGCGGAATCGACCAGCATCTGGACAGGATCGTGATCAGCGACAACGAGATCCTTTATACCGACCAGGGTGCGATCCAGGTCACCGAGGGAAAACCCGAACAGAAATTCGGTCCTTATGGCCAGATCGGTGATCTGCGCATCCTTCGCAACCGCATTTATCGCGCCGGACTGTGGCCGGATCGCATGAGCCATGGTCACTGCATTTCGGTGCGTGGCGGTGAGACCGTGGAGATCGCTGGCAACATTGTGCATCGTACTGGTGGCTGGGGGATTTCGGTCTTCGGTGGCAAAAACAGCGGTACCGGCGGCAGCGTGCCATTCGTGCGCTACCTGATCCACCACAACGAGGTGCTCGATCCCTTGCTGTTATCCAACGACTGGGGCGGCATCGAGACCTGGGTGGGCGGTCCCTTCTACGTGTACAACAATGTCGTTGGCAATCCAGTTGGCATCATGGGCTTCGCCAAGCGCCGCTTCGGCCATGCCTATTATCTGGATGGCGCCTTCAAGAACTATCATTTCAACAATATCGCTTGGGCGGAGAACAACGACCCCGGCAGCATCGAAGCCAGCACCGCCGCCTTCCAGGAGATCCACAGTTTCCAGAACACCTTCTTCAACAATACCGCGTACAACTTCCTGGTCGGCAGTCGGCGGCAGAATCCTGGAGCGGGACGCGATATGTTCCTGGGCAACATCTTCCAGGACATCAGCGAGAAGGTCTTCCGCCACAGCGATTCCAAAAACGAGGATCCCAATGCCCACCACGCTGGCGAGCAAGGGGAGCACTTCGCCTACGAGACCAACGCCTACAGTCGCAACGTCCTGTACGACATCGGCGGAACGGTGGGCAATTTCCACGCCCTCGGCGGCGATCATCCGAATCTCACCTCTTTCGCGGAAGCCCTGGCAAGCGTCGACACCATGGCCGCGGATGCCGGGATCTATGCCCGCCGTTCGCCTTTGATCGATCCGGCCGGCGGCGATTTCCGCCCCACTCCGGAATCCATCGCCATCGATACCGGAGTGCGGGTCTTCGTACCCTGGGCCCTATCGGGCGTGGTCGGCGAATGGCACTTCACCCGCAACCGCATGGATCCGAATGCGGTGATCGACGAGCATTGGTTCATGCGCGACTACTATTTGTCGCGGACCGATTACCATGCCATGCCTACCTATCCCTTGATCGGTCAAGGCATCGCCGCAACGGACTATGTCGCCGGCGTCCTGGAGGATTGGACCCATGGCGCCCTGCGTCTGAACGGCCAGGACCAGTATCTGGCCGTGAATGGTGAGCAGCTGGCCGAAGCCATCACATATCCAGGCGGCCGCGATCAGCCTGAGCGGATTGCCGAGGGTGCCGACAAGGCCACCCTGGATATGCAGGACAACGACTTCCTTATCGAAGTTTTTCTGAGGACCGAGGACACGGACGGCTGCATCCTGCAGAAACTGTCTCCGGAGAACGGCTACGCTCTGGATATAGTCGACGGTCGTCCCCGCCTACGCCTGCGCACGGGAGGCACCGACGTCTACACTCTGACCAGCACCCAAGGCATTGCCGATGATCGCTGGCATCATGTCATCGCAGAGGTGGACCGTTCCGGCACCGCTATGCTCTTCATCGACGGTCGTGCCGTGGCTGCCATCGCCCAGGGAAGCATGCCGACCGGCAGTCTGAGCAACCGAGCCGATGTCCTGGTAGGCGGCGGTCCCGATACGGTAGCACTGGCGGCAACGCTGGATTTCCTGCGCGTGGCGCGCGGCACTCTGGACGCAGCCAAAACCAACATCGAGGAATTGTACGCGTGGCAATTCGACGGCCCGCAGTTCCGGGATTTCAACGGTCGCCTTCCCACTGGCGAACGACGAGACGCTGGCGCAATCGAAGCCGATTGAACCGGAACGGCATAGCGCGGCATGTTTCCATTCAGCCGGAGACAGACCACAAAGGCCGATGGGGACCAAATCCCACGCAGGAGCAGAGGCGCGGAAGTTCTTTCAAACCAGCTGGGGTTGGTTTAAGCAGCAATAGTCCCTCAAGGCCGCAGAACTATCATTAACTCGAAGATACCCCTGCTAAGGCGCCTATTAAAGGCCATCAGACGACGGCGCTCATATCCGGCACAATCAGCATTGAGCCGTTGCTATCAGGATTTCGCATGGTGATCCGAGCATGGGTACCGGACACTCGGATGGTACCAGAGGATGCACCCGCACTGGTCTCGAGGTGCAGCCGAGCGCGCAGACTGGCGCCACGCTCCACTACACCCTGGTTGGCACGAAATGTCGAAGAGCCTCTGTTTAGACCTGGCCATTACCCACAAGTAAGCCGAACCAGATTGCTACACAGAGATCACAGAGGCACAGAGGCACAGAGAGTCCGAATGAGCTTGATAAGAGGGTCGTCCTTGGCCACGGAATCTCTCGATAGCATCGTTTTCCAGCAGCGAAGAGCTTGGAGCATGCCAGATGTCTGGGCCCGTAAGAATGTTTGAGGCCAAAAGAGCTCAATCTCTGTGTCTCTGTGTCTCTGTGGCCTCTGTGTAACCCATCGTTGCGCTTCCGATTTGTGGGTAATGGCCAGCTGTTTAGACATCGGCATCCTCGGCATATTCGAACCAATCGAAGCAAGCGGGGGTGGTGCTCGGTTTACCATGACCGGTGGCGTAGAGGGCGAAGAAGACCCCGGTAAATAATCCGGCCACCTCGGTGGAGAGATAACGAATCTCACCTGCCCCTGCATGCTGCCAGTGCTCGCCATCAGCGCTGAACCGGAAGCGATACCAGACCGGATCAGCAGTCACTTCCAGATACACCCGTTCATGATGCCAGGGGAGACGACACTCCTCCGCCACCAGAGATCCGATGCGACGCCGCAGCAGAAGGTCGTTGCGCTGATGACGACGTTGCAAGGCGATCTCGTAATGATGCTTGGGATTCTGCCAGACGCAGAGACCCGCTTCCTCCCTCTCGTGCTCCTGGTCCTGTCCCTCACCAGGAGCGAAATCCAGGCATGTGGCGACACGACAACGGAGATGGCGTTGGCGCCGACCGATCCAAGTGGGCCGGAACATGTTGTCGATGTCACTGGCCGTGCCCCAAAGGGTGAGATGGCCCGGTCGATGGTCGAGGGAATAGCATGCCGAGCGTGGCAGGCGCAGGTGATTCCATTCCAGGTCCAGCGTCTGGCTATCGAAGTCATCCCGCACCGGCTTGGGCGGTAGCGCCTGCAACGGGTGCGGCAAGGCGGCCTCGAACGACAGGGGCAGCCGTCCGTCCGTTCCCACCACAGGCCAGCCTGCGTCGGTCCAGCGCACCGGCGCCAAGCAGGTCTCCCGGCCGAGCACGTGGTGGGAGTGGTAGCCCACGGGACGGATCGCCAAAAAGACCATCCACCAGGAACCATCCGGTGCCTGCACCAGATCTCCATGACCACACGCTTGTAACGGAAGATCCGTGCTGCGGTTGCTGAAGATGGGATTGTCCGGGCAGGATTCCCACGGTCCCCAGGGGGAGTGTGAACGGGCGATGGTGCCCATGTGCCCGTATTCGGTTCCTCCCTCAGCGATCATCAGATAGTAGCGCCCATCGATCTTGTACAGATGCGGGGCCTCAGCCCCCTTGCCGCCGGTACCGGGCCAGATTTCCCGCACCGGCTCGAGGATGGCGCCAGTCTGGAGCTCGATGCGGCTCTGACCGATCGTACATCGGCGCATACCACGATCGTCGGTAAAACGATAGCTGTTGGTGTAGTAGACGCTGCCGTCGTCATCGACAAACAAGGACGGATCGATGCCGGGCTGATCGATCCAGACCGGATCCGACCAGGGTCCGGCCGGATCTGCGGCATGCACGATGAAATTGCCACCACCACCGGCATTGGTGCACGTGAGGTAGAAACGCCCCGCATGATGGCGCAGGGTCGGGGCCAGCATACCGCAGCTGACCCAGGGCTCGAAAGGCATCTGCTCCGGCCGGTGCACGGCGTGCCCGATCTGCCGCCAATGCACCAGATCGCGGCTGTGCCAGATGGGGATCGCGGGAAAATATTCGAAACTGGAGACTGCCAGATAGTAGTCCTCTCCGACCCGGCAGATACTGGGATCGGGCGAGAAACCGGGAATGACGGGATTGTGGAGCCTCATCAGTGCTTATTCCTTGGCTGAGTATACCGGTGAGAGCGGATACGCGCGCGCGGTGTCCCACGCCAACTGCTGCAGGAAGCGCGCCTGCTCCGGATCCAAGCCGGTGAGGGCCGAAGTCACCTGATCGGTAGGATCCTGCTCATACAGACAGGCGAAATGAATAAGGCTGGTGAAATAACCGCCAGGATAGCTCTGATGCAGACCGTCCATGGAGAACAGTGTCCAATAATCAGCCCCATCGGGATGGCCCGGATAGCTACCGGCTAGCAGAGCGGCTTTCAGGCGGACCAAGCCAGGGCGTGGTCGGGAAGGACGGATTGAGCTGCTCGGCGGGAATCACCTCATAGTCCCTCAAGGCCGCAGAACTATCATTAACTCGAAGATACCCCTCTGTAACTCAAGTCCCATAAAGGCGGTAGATGCAACGAGTTTTCGGCCTTGAGGGACGGGGTCCTAGGG
>CAYONM010000204.1:0-6639 GCA_964405325.1 uncultured candidatus Brocadiaceae bacterium
TGGCCAAAACCTGCTGCTCTACAGCCAGAGCGATTTGGCCCAACTGCCCGCCCAGGACGGCGATCGCCTGCACGTTGGCATCAAGCCGGCCATGGACGATCGCTACGATTCGGTGACCATAGACGGCGAAGTGCAATCACCCGGCACCTATCCGGCCGATCCCGGCATGACCATCGAGGACGCGCTGCGACTGGCCGGTGGCATCAACCCACGCGCCGACCGCGAGAAGGCCTTCATCATCCGGCACCTGAAACAACCAGAACGCCTGCAGCTGAATGCCGAGGTGAGCCTGAACGTCTATGAGGACCTGGTCACCAACCTCAGTGCCGACACCCCCATTCATCCCCTGGACACCATCGTCGTTCCCGAGCGTCCAACGCTGATGGACTCGACGCTGCAGGTGCAGATCAGCGGCGCCATCAAGCACCCTGGCTACTACCCGCTGCTACCAGACATGTATGCCAGCGATCTGATCCGCATGGCCGGCGGCGTGCTGGCCAGCTCCCAGGTGGACGAAGCCGACCTGGTCCGAGTCGTATACGAAAATGACGTGCGCACCGTGATCCGTTTCGCCATAGACCTACGCCCTATTTTGAACAAGCGGGCCGATGGCCCGGCCTTACGCAATGGTGACACCCTGGTGGTGCGAACCACCGCGGAAGAACGCATTTCCGTCACCTTGGAAGGTGAAATCGCCAATACCGGCAGCTATGTGCTGCCGGCCGGCACCAGCCTGGCCCAGGCCCTGGCCATAGCCGGCGGCCTGACGGAATGGGCCTTCCCCGCCGGAGCGCGTTTCTACCGCGAAAATGAAGCCGAAGCGGCCAAAGAACACCTTCTTAATTTGATTCAACAGATGCAAAGCTCCAAGGCCATCAACCAAAATCTGCTGAACAAGGCCACCGACCCGATCGGTCGCGAGCAACTGGAACGCACCATCGTCAATCAGGAGATTGAGCTGGGCCGGATGAAGCGGGCCCAGGTCACCGGCCGGATGACCGGCGTGGACATGCGCGGCATTCTGAGCCACGCCCCCGCCGCCGATTTCACCCTACAGGATGGCGACCGGCTGCAGGTGCCGATGCGGCCGGGTACCGTACGTGTACTGGGCGAGGTGATGACCCCCGGCAGCATCCGCTTCGAAGACGCCCTCCAGGTGCAGGAAGTGATCCAGCGCTCAGGCGGCCTGACTCAACAGGCCGATGAAAACCGGATTTTCGTGGTTCGCGCCGACGGCAGCGTGGTGGCCAGTGCCGCCTTCAGCGGCACCGCCTGGGATCCCATCGATAGACGCTGGGTGCGGACCAACATCAAGAAGATCACCCTCTTGGAGGGCGATACGGTGCTGGTACCGCCGGATCTGGAATACCGCATCAACGGCATGCAGCTGGCCAAGGACTGGAGTCAGATCCTGTTCCAGGTGGCCGCAACCGTCGGCACCATTGCGGTCGTCGGAAACTGACGTGATGAGGCTGTTCTCGTCACCGGCGGCTTCGCTGCCAGTCCGGCTTGATCCGCAAGATGTCCGTCGCATCCCCGCTCAGCCACGGTCGGACCTCGGCAAGCCGATCTCAGGCTGGGGGAGCAGTGGCACCGTTCCTGGAACCGCAGGCGTCTCGACTGCTCCGGCAACCAGCCGGCCGCACAGCGACCATTCCTCTTTGCAGAGGTCACTTCACCTCCTGCTGTCACCCTTGGTGTACCTGGTGCCATTCTGCCTGAGTCCCAACTCCCTAGTGGCAACAGACGAGGCAACTGGCTGGATTTTACACAGCGAGACAGTGGGCAGCCTGGGCTGGTCCGAACGCCTGGCCGGCCTACACGATGCCAGCATCATGGGCGGCTACAGCCGTCATGTGTTGCCGAGTGCAACCGGTCTGAGCCGCGAGCCCCGGATCCGGTTCCGCTGGGCCTCAGCTGGCCAACACAGCTTGCTCCCCTTCGACACCCCCTGGTACCATGGCGGCCAGGTGATTCTGGATGGCAAAACCAGTGGCAGCATCGGCCCCTTCTTCCTCAATGCCCGACCGCAATTCGTCATCGGCATCGACGACAGCGAAACGCGTGCCCCCCATGGCGACCCACGGGAGACCTGGACCGGCCGCGCCACCGACGCCGACCTGGACCAACTGGAGTGGAGCCTGCGCCTGACCGCCGGGGTGGACGCTATGGCGCACCTCTGGGCCGTCAGCACCGAACCCTTCCGCTGGGGCGAGGGTATCTTTGGCGGCATTGTGGCCGGATCCCCGCAGCGGGGCTTTCCGCATGCCGTGGTCGCGCCGAACCGCGCCTGGAAGCTGTTCAGCCTGGCCAACGATCCCATCCTGCTGCGCTACGAGCTGGTGGCCGGACTGCTGAATGATGATCGGAACGGCATCGAGGATCCCTGGTGGGGCGGCGGCCGTGCCTCCCTGCGCTGGAAGAACCTGACCGTCTCTGCGACCCTGGCCGGACAGACCGAGGGCGATGGCCCCAACGAATGGCTGGACCGCGGCACCTTCAACGGCATCCGTTCCGTTGGATTGAATTGGCAGTGGTGGAACCGGGCCGAGCTCCGCGTCGAATACGGACAAGACGACAACCACCCCATCGCCACCAAATCGGACAACCAATGGCTCCGACCCCTGGAGAACATCAGCCCTCTCATCTCGGCCTGGACCACCACCCTGGACTGGATCGACGTCCTGGGCGACCAGAAATGGCGCCTGGCCCTGGAGTGGTACCGGTCGGAAAGCTATTTTTACGATCACAGCGACTATGACAGTTGGACGTACGACGACCAGCTGATCGCTCACGGCGACGGCGGTAACGGCCACAGCCTGCGACTACTGCTCCAGCATCACCGTGAAAACGGCAGCGATATCGGTGTGCTTGGCTACTGGCGACGCCTGGGCTGGCGCAATGCCCAGACCGGCAACCCCAACACAGAACGACCAAACAACGGCAATGATCCCGGCGAGGACGCCTTGGCCATGGTCCCCTGGGACCAATTCGGCTTGTACACCTGGAGCTCGTGGCCCTACGGTGGCTGGGGTCGATTACATACGGAAGCAGGCCTCGTGTATGAAGAACACCGCCTGTTCGATCGGCAAGACTTCGGCCTGGAATGGCAATTGGGCCTGGGCTGGAGTCAGCAGTGGTGAACCATCGTGATGTCTCCGCAGATGGCGCTGATGCACCGCTCATACACTTGTCTTCCCCGTCCACTGGCAGCATTACCATATTATGCTATCGCATCTATAACATAATCATCTTGTCATCAGTCCAAATTTGGTGGTATGCTTGCCCCTAGTAGTCACACATTATGAAACGAGGTCTTGAGCGGTGCGCCCCTTCCGCATGAACTCCCCAGATCCCAGTTCCAACTTGAGTCAGGCCCCTCGCTTAGACACTGCACCGTTTTCTCCGGGGTCCCGTAGCTCAGCTGGACAGAGCGGCGGTTTCCTAAACCGCAGGTCGCAGGTTCGAGCCCTGCCGGGATCGCCACACTCGCTGCAGGGGTCACGATGATCCGGTTACAGCGTCTTCGCTACATCTGGCTGGTGCTGGATCTGGTCTGCTTCACCGCCAGCGCAACGCTGGCCATGTTGCTGCTGGACCGGACAATCACGCAGACCGCCCTCGGCTTGCTTGGTTTCATGGCCCTGGTTCGGATCACGATCTTGGTTCGAACCGGCATGTACCGGGCAGTCCTCCGCTACTCGGGTCTGCACACCCTGTTTTGCATCTGCCGAGCCATTGCCCTGGGAACTGCGATCACCGTCGCGGCAGCCTTCTTCATCGGCGAAGCAAACTTCTATGAACTCGGCCGCGCCTTCTTGGTGATGGAGGCCCTGCTGAGCATCAGCCTCTGTGGCGCGACCCGACTGGGAGCACGCTTGTTCTACGACCGCATCTGTAAACGCGGCGGCCGACACGTGTTGATCTATGGCTCCGGCTCCCTGGGGGAGATGACTCTGCGCAACCTGGAGCGCGGCGGTCACACGGTAGTCGGCTTCATCGACGATGCCAAACGCCGGCACAAAGCCCTCATCCACGGCCGCCAGGTCCTGGGCCGACCAGAAATGATACCGACCCTTATCGAACGCTGCAGGATTGACCTCGTCGTGGTCGCGATCCGGGATCTGCATGAGCGCCGTCTCAAGGATGTCTTCCGTCTCTGCATGAAGGCCAGGATCCCGGTCAAGCTGATCAAGGGCATGGATCAGCTGATGGAGGAATCGCAAACCCTGGATCTGAAGGACATCTCACTCGAGGACCTCCTGCACCGGCCCGCCCGCGATTTGGACCCTGCCCCAGTGCGCGAGCTCATCACTGGCAAAGTGATCGCCATCACCGGCGCCGGCGGCAGCATTGGCTCTGAAATCAGCCACCAGGTCCTCCTGCATGGTGCCAGTAAGATCCTGCTGATCGACCACAGTGAGTTTAATCTCTACCAATGCGAAACATCCATTCGGGATCGTTTACCCAACACCGACAATCCCACTGCTGAGATTATTCCGATTCTCTGCAATATCTGTGATAGCACACACCTTGAACGACATATTACCGCCAACAGGCCCGATGTCATTTTCCACGCCGCAGCCTATAAGCATGTTCCCCTGGTAGAAAACAATCCTTTTTTTGGCCTCAAAAACAATGTACAAGGCACCCTGAATGTCATCACGATCGCCGATCAGGCGAACATCGAAAACCTCGTTCTTATCAGCACCGACAAAGCGGTACGACCAACCAACGTCATGGGCGCCAGCAAGCGGGTCTGCGAGCTGTTATTACAAAATTATCAATTCCAAAGCACCAAGGCTTGCGCCGTCCGTTTCGGCAACGTGCTGGGATCATCCGGAAGCGTGATTCCGCGTTTTGTCGAACAAATCCGCAACGGTGGCCCAGTAACCGTCACCCACCCTGAAATGACGCGCTATTTCATGCTGATCCCCGAGGCTGTTCGCCTGGTGCTACACGCCGGCGCCATGGCCCAGCACGGCGAAATATTTATTCTCGACATGGGTGATCCAGTCAAGATCGACGACCTGGCCCGCGATCTCATTTTCCTCGCCGGGCATATTCCAGATGTAACCATCAATGTCGTCCACTCAGGCCTACGGCCTGGGGAAAAATTATACGAAGAATTATTAATAAATGACGCCGAGCAAGGCACTGCCATCGACGGCATAACCATCGCCAAGCCTGCCATCAGACCTTACGAACGTCTCCAGCACCGCGTAGAATCCATGCTACAAGCCTGTCAAGCCGGCGATATGGACGATGTTTTGGTCAACCTCAAGGCATTAGTGCCGGAATGGGCTGTCAGTAAGCAGACGGAAGCCATGCTGAAGATCGGCTCGGATCTGCTACCAGACGAAGCAAAAAGAGCATCGCGGCCAAGCCGCGGCACCGAACCACGCTTGGCAGTCAAATAAAATTAAAACAAGCCTTAGGCGCGAACGCGATCACCAGCAGAGGCTAAGTCCAACCGTGCTCATATCGCCACGAATGACATTCCACAGCTGCGACAATTCATCCTGCTTGGTCCGCCGTAGGAAAGATCCGTCAGCCATTAACGCTTTGAATAATATCAGTAGCCCCTGGCGGTGGTGCCGCACGTAGCGCATCCTTCCGACTAGCCATTTCAACCACTATCGATTCCACCTTCCAAGTTTTGAGAATCTGCGTTACACCGGCCAGAGCATAAGACCTACTGCATGTACCGATAATTGTAAGCAAAATGATTTTTAGATCGAGCCACAATGTACGATTCTCCAAATAGCTTAGAGCAAGTCGGCTTTTCCAAGGACGAATAATCTGATTGTAGAGCAAATTCGGATCATCTGAACCCGCCAGGATATCGCCTTCATCAGAAAAAACTATTGACGCCAAATCTGTTATGCCTGGCCTTACCTCCAACATCATCATCTCTTCCTCAGTATATAATGAGGCGTCCGCCTCTACTTGTGGACGAGGGCCTACCAAGCTCATGTCACCTACCATGACATTCCATAATTGCGTCAGCTCATCCAACTTAAATTTTCTTATGACCCTTCCAATTGCAGTAATTCTCCTATCATCCGCTGATGTTGAGGTCACACCAGATTTAGCTGCACCTACCACCATCGAACGCAACTTCACCATATGAAATGTACCACCACCGCGTGCTACCCTTGGCGCTATGTAGAATGGAGACCTAAGGTCCTGTAGCCACACAAGGAGGGACATGATTCCGAGAACAGGAAACAGAATCACTAATCCAACAAAGGCTGAAGTGAAATCAAAGAACCTTTTCATTACTTAGAACCCAACCCAGATAGAACAGCAGATGCAATCGAGGTTGCATCGAGGCCATAATAAGAACGAAGGAAAGCCTGCGAGCCAACGACGGAAGTGAATTCGCCTTTCATTCCTAGACGTTTGAAAAATTTAGGCATAAAACCCTCGTCCATCAAACTTTCGGCAACGCAAGAACCTAGACCGCCCTGAAGCACATGCTCCTCGACAGTAACGATACCCCCTGTGTTCGTCGCAGCATCGATGATCGCATCAACATCAAATGGCTTAATTGTGTGCACACTTAAAACACTTGCCTCAACACCATGTTCACTTAATTTTTTTGCAGCATGCTGAGCCTCACCCAGGATACCACCA
>CAYONM010000205.1:0-6600 GCA_964405325.1 uncultured candidatus Brocadiaceae bacterium
TTTCCGGTATGGTCTTTTCTGAACAGCCCTTACAGACACTTTTGATTGGCCCTGCATCGTAGAGGGCCGAGTGGCTGGTCGGATGCCGACCAGCCGTTAGGCTATGCGGTCCAAGGGGGTAGTTTCTATGGTCGAGTCTGCAGTCAAACCGCGCGTCGTAATCAACGAAACCTCGGTGATGATCAAACCGGTCGGTCCCAAGTGCAATCTGCGCTGCAGTTATTGCTATTACCTGCCGGTGCACGATCTGTTTGAAAAACCGGTTCACACTCTGTCGGACGAGCATCTAGAATCGGTCTTCAAGAGCTTCATTCCCAAGGCGCCGGCGCAGGTGATGGTCAACTGGCAGGGTGGCGAGCCGACCCTGGCTGGCCTGGATTTCTTCAAGCGTGCGGTCGCGATGCAAAAGCGCTATTGTCGACCCGGACAGCAAGTGTCCAACACCCTGCAAACCAACGGCACGCTGCTGGATGATGACTGGTGCCGTTTCCTGCACGACGAGGAATTCCTGATCGGGCTATCCATTGATGGTCGCCGTCGCGACCACGATGCCTATCGGGTCGATGCCAAGGGCCAGGGCGCCTTCGACCGCACCAAGCGCGGCCTGGATCTCCTGAAAAAGCACCAGGTCGAATTCAACGTGCTTTGCGTCCTGCAGAAGGACAACGTCAAAAAGCCCGCTCAGGTTTGGGATGGCATGCTGAAAACCGGCGCCAACTGGTTCCAGTTCATCCCGGCGGTGGAATGGGTGCCCGATCCACGCAAACCCGACGCCTGGCGCTTGGCGTCATTTTCGCCAAAGAGCGAGGACTACGGCGATTTCCTCTGCTGGATCTTCGACGAATGGTACGCCAAGTACCGTGACCGCATTTCCATCCGCATCTTCGACTCGGTGCTGCAGGGCCTGCTCAGCGGCCAAGCCGGCGAATGCACCCTGGCCGAGGCCTGTTCCGGCCAGCTGACGGTGGAGCACGACGGCGGCGTCTACGGCTGCGACCACTTCGTGCAGCGGGAATGGCAGTTGGGCGCCATCGGCGATCCTGACTGGAAGCCGGTGTCAGAGGGTGGCGACACCGACCTGTCGTCATTCCGGTACGTGGTCGACGACAACTGGGTCCAGCGTTGCCTGGTCGAAAAACTACAGACCTTCTCCGACCGCAAAAGCACCCTGCCTGAAAAATGCCTGACCTGTGATTACAAGCGCCTGTGCTGGGGCGGTTGCCCCAAGCATCGCGGCAAGACCGGTGGCGAATTGGAGCCCACCATTCTCTGCGCCGGCTATCTGAAATTTTTCCGTCACGCGGTTCCCAAGCTGGAATGGTTGGCTGGTTTTCTGCGCCGTGGCCAACAACCGCCACCACCGGGGTTCGAGCTGCAGCCAGCCAACGCTGGCAAGCGGCAGGCAAAGGTGAAACCCAACGAGCCCTGCCCCTGCGGTTCCGGGAAAAAATACAAGAAGTGCTGCGAACCGCGTCAGGGACGGTGAGCGGTTTCTGATTCCGTCGCGGTAAACCTTGGTTACGGCTTGCCCGGACTTACCGCGATCACCCCCAGTTGCCGGTCGTTGGTCAGGTAGCGGCGGGCGAGCTGGTGCAGCTCAGTGGCGGTGATGGCATTGTAATCGGCAATCATGTTGTCGACCCATTCCAGGCGTTGCGGTTGGCTGATGGCGCGGCCGACGACTTGGCGGAGCCAGTAGTCGTTGCGGGTCTGGTAGGCGACCAGTTGTTTGCGGATGGGTTTGATGACACGGGTGAAGAGATCTTCGTCGATGCCTTTGTCCAGCAAGGCAGCGAGGGCGGTGTCGATGACGGCGCGGACTTCGCTTTCCCGTTCGGGGGCGATGCTGACCACCAGTAGGAGAAAACCGTCCTGCTCGTAGGCTCGGCTGGCGCGATGCATGGCCTGTGGGGAATAGGCGTCGCCCAGTTCCTCGCGGACCTGCTTGCGTAGCAGCTCGTCGATCACCTGCGCCAATACGCTCAAGCGTCGTGCCTGATGAATGTCGCCAGCGTCGTCGGTGTGCCAGGCAAAAAACAGCAGACTGCGGCGGACGCTGCTGGCTACTTCGAAACGAGTGATGCCGGCTAGCCAGGGGGTGGCCGGCCAGAGGGCGTTTTCGGCTGCCAGGTCAGGGATGATCGGCAACGGCTGGCGTTTGCCCAGGGAGCCCAGGTAGGCGGTGGCCTGTTCGGTAACCTGGGCGCCGTCGAAATCGCCGACCACGGCGGCTTCCAGGGGCGCAGTGGCGAGCAGCTGGGCGAACCAGTCGCGGACCGGTTTCCACTGCAGACGACGGACTTCGCTGATCTCGGCGGCGCGGCGCTGCGGCAGGCCACCGTGGGCCAGGAATTCGAAGCGGCGGCCGGCCATGCGGTCGAGGTCGCTATCGAGTACGGCCAGTTCCGCCAGCCAGGTGGTGCATTCGCGTTGCGCCGCTTCCTCGCGCCAGCCAGGATCGGTCAGCCAGGCGTGCAGGCGTTGCCAAGTGCGCTCCAACTCGTCTGGTGTGCACGCGGCATGGAACAAGACCGAGTCGTTATCGAATACCGGGCCGTGGATGCTGGCGCTGCTGCCGGCCAGGGCGACGCGCAGTTCCGCCGTCGGGTGCTGGCCCAGGCCGCCGGCGCGGAAGGCGCGCTGGATATATTCCCGCCAGCCGGCCGGGGTGGGCGCTGGTGGCAGCTGTAGCCGGAGCTGGATCAACACTTCGTTGGGTTTATCGACCCGCGGCAGTAACGAAACGTGAGCCTGGTTGTCGAATTGCAGATGCCGAATGCCCTGTGGCAATTCTTCGCTGAGGGCGACTTGCCCGGCTTTCGGGCGCTGGCTGTAGGCCCATTCGGCGCTGCCGTTGTCCATCGGCGGCTGCAGTGGCGTTTGCATCGCTTGGCTGTGCAGTTGCTTGAGGGTTGGCTCGGTGCTGGCATCCACGGGGTCCTTGCCGGTGACGGCTAGCAGGCGGTGGGCGTTTTCCTCCAGCGAGCGGCAGGCGTTCATCACCTGCTCGGGGCTGGCCTGCTGATACAGCGGCGCCAGCAGCACTTGGGTTTGCTGCGGGCTTTGGTAGACGCGACGGTCGGTCACCGACTGGTACAGTTCGGTGGCAATCTGGGCATTGCTGCGGGTGGCGGCGCGGTCGATGGCGTCTTGCAGCTGGGCCAGAGCATCGGCCACGGCGACCTGCAGCTCGGTGCTGGTGGGGCCGAATTGCCGCATGCGCCGCCATTCGGTGACCAGTACCGCCGCCGCTTCCAGGGCGCGGCCGGGTTTGGCCTGGCCGAAGATCCAAGTGGTCTCCAGGCCGGCCAGCGGCGGTTGTATGCCCATGCCGCCGCCCAGTAGCGGGGCTTCGTTCGTGCCTTCGATCAATTCTTCCATACGGCGGTCGAAGATCCGGGTCGCCAGATCCAGCAAGGCGGCACGCTGGCGCCGTGCTCGGTTGTCCACTGGTAGTGATCGGTGGGCGGTCAAGGTCAGGGCGACGCGGGTGCCGTCGGCCTCGGCTTCGTGATGCGCCAGCACCGCCAGGGTGTCGGCCGGAGTCAGTTTGCCGATGCTGGAAGCTGGGGCGTGGTCGGGACTGCTGAGTTCGGCAAAGTGCTGTCTGATCTGTTTTTCCACTTCAGCAACGTCGATGGCACCGACCACGCTCAAGACCATCTGGTCGGGTCGGTAGCAGCGTTCGTAGAAGGCGCGGATGCTGGCCGCGTCCAGGGCGCTGACGGTCTCTTCGGTGCCGATGGGAAAGCGTTTTGGCAGGATGGTGCCGGGGTACAGGCTGGCGAACAAAGCTCGCGAGGTGCGGATGCCCGGGCCGTCGCGGTCGCGCATCTCCGCCAGGATCACGCCCTTTTCCTGTTCGACCTCCTCCGGCAGCAGCAGCAGCCGGCCGGCGGTGTCGGACAGCACCTGCAGGCCGGTATACAGGGTTTCCGGCTGGGGGTCGGGCAGGTCGAGCTTGTAAACGGTTTCGTCGAAGCCGGTGTGGGCATTGGAGTGGTTGCCGAAGGCGATGCCCAGGCGTTGCAGGGTCTCCACCATGGTGCCCGGCGGGAAATGTTCTGAACCATTGAAGGCCAGGTGTTCCAGGAAGTGGGCCAGGCCGCGTTCGGCCTCCTGCTCGTTCAGACTGCCGGCATTGATGAATAATCGCAGGCTGAGCTTGTCCGGTGGTTCCTGGTTGTTGCGGATGGCATACAGCAGGCCGTTGTCCAGCTGGCCGAACAGCACGGTCTGGTCGACGGGGAACTCGC
Source organism: uncultured candidatus Brocadiaceae bacterium (assembly GCA_964405325.1). Lineage (GTDB taxonomy): Bacteria > Planctomycetota > UBA11346 > UBA11346 > UBA11346 > CAYONM01. The sequence continues at coordinate 4,257 of CAYONM010000205.1, forward strand.
TCTCCTGCTGCGGCCAGGCCAGACTCTGGGCCTGTAGGGGGATGATCAGACTCAACAGCAGAGCGGTGCAGATGGTATGGAACATGCTACCAGATTCTCCCAGACGGTGTTGGAACGATGATCGATTCGGATCCAGGCGGCGCAATGCGAAGCCGCAGCAGGCCGCGGCGGCTTTTATCGATGACGGTGGAGTAAGGGCCCGTCAATAAATAAAGGTAGCGTCTCACTTGATCTTTTGCCGCCCTTCTGCGTTGCTTATCGCTTACATATACTCGATATGCTCGCTCTTCGCGCCTTGAAGGATCGACAAAATCTCTGCGCGATCTGCTACCTTTATTTCTTTCCGCACCCTAAGCCGTTCATTGTAGGCCTTGTTTGGTCACCGCCGACGAAAGACGGCGAGGTTTCAGAGGATCCTTGAAATGAGAAAGTTTATTCGCATATTATCGGTATGATCAAGCGCTCGGATACCGATGCCGCTCGCAGCGCCCGCGCCCATCTGGTGGCCGAGGGGGTGTTGGCCTATGATCCGGGCGCACCGCCGGTCGAGCCGGCAGCTGCTCCGACGGAACCGACGGAACCAACCGTGTTGGCGCGCTTCGCCGGTTGGCAGCCGTCGCGTGATCTGTATTTGGAGCACTGCTTCGACTGCGGGTCGCGTTTACGGCAAGCGGGGCCTTTGCCGCTGATCGCAGCCCAGACCTGGTTCAGCCGGCTGCTGGGCAGCCTGGCGCCGCTGGCTTGGGAGGCCTTTCTGGCTGGTTTTGGCGCAGTGGCGGATGAGCGGCTGCTACTGGCCGATCGTGGTGATCTCGCCGGCTTGCCGGCGGCATTGCAGGCCTGGGGCCGGGAGCGGCTGGCGGTGGGCGCGACGCTGCTGTTGCCCAGCGGCGACGAGGCGTTGCTGTTGGCGCCCAGCCATCCGGCCTATGCCCGGCTGTGCCGCCTGCTGTCGCGCTGCCACGAGGAACCCGGCGTTCTGCAGCGTTGGCAGGCGGGCTCGATGCCGCCGCCCGATGGAGAGGAACTGGTGGCCCTGGTGCGCGATGACGACTGGGTGCTGCCCCTGCGTGAGGCCGGGATCGAGGTGTACTGGCGTGACGACCTCGTCCCCGGTCCGGTGCCCGCTGGCCTGGTGCCGGTGGCGGCGCCGTTGATCCGGCATGCCCACGCCGATGCCGCCGCCGCGCAGCCGGTACTCGATGCCCTGCGCCTGGGCCGACGGGTGCTGCCTGCCGAGCCCGAGCCGGGAGCTCTGCTGAGTGCTGTGCCGGATATCTGGCAGCGTTTCCGTGGCCAGGAAGATCGTCTGGAGCGTGGTCGGGAACTGCTGGCGCGTTGTCGCTACGTGCCCGATGGCGCCATCCAGCTGCCGGCTTGGGCTGATGGCGATGCCGATGCCCAGCTGCGGTGCCTGGCCGAGCAGGGTCTGCGGCAGCGCTATCCCGATCCGGTCAGCCGGCCGCCGGCCTGGCAGCGACTGCGGCACGAGTTGCGGGTGATTCGCGGCAAAAACTTTGCCAGTTATATTCTGACGGTGTACGAGTTGGCGCAGCAGCGGCGCACCTGCGGTCGTGGCTCGGCGGCCTCGAGCATGGTCTGCTACTGTCTGGGTCTGACCAATGTCGACCCGGTACGCTACCAATTGGTGTTCGAGCGTTTCCTGGCGCCTGAGCGCAGCGATCCGCCGGATATCGATTTGGATTTCCCTTGGGACGAGCGCGACGCGGTCTTCGCCCACGCCCTGCGCCGGCACGGTCCGGAGCACATCGCCATGGTCAGCACACATCTGCATTTTCGTGCCTGGTCGGCCCTGCGCGAAGTGGCGCGGGTGCAGCGGCAACCGCGCGCCGCGATCAGCGCGGTGAAGCGGGCCCTGCGCTCGGTGGGCAAGTTTGGCGGTAGCGTGCCGCTGCCGGCGCCCTGGCCGCAGTTGTTACAACAGGCCGCGGGGGTGCTGCAGGCGCCGCGGCATTTCGGCCTGCATCCGGGTGGAGTGGTCATCACCAGCGCGCCGGTGCGCGATCTGGTGCCGGTGCATCCGGCGGCCAAGCGGATGGCGGGCCAGCCCTTGCCAGCCATCGCCTGGGAAAAGGACGGCGCCGAGGCCCTGGGCCTGGTGAAAATCGACCTGCTGGGCAATCGCTCGTTGGCGGTGGTGCGCGATTGCCTGGCGGATCTCGATCAGCTGGGCGTCCGGATCGACGAGCATCGTTGGCGGCCGCAAGACGATCCGGCGGCCAAGCGCCTGATCGGCACCGGGCGCAGCATGGGCTGTTTTTATATTGAATCGCCGGCGATGCGGCAGCTGAATGCCAAGGCCGGTAGTGGTGATTTTGACCGT
>CAYONM010000206.1:0-6599 GCA_964405325.1 uncultured candidatus Brocadiaceae bacterium
CCACTGCCTGGCAATTATTTCAGCCATCAGCGGTACAATACCGTCCCCTCCGCACCTCTCCGGCTTCGCGTCGCGTTCGCGGCTTGAAGGATACCAAGCAACAAAGGAACGGGCATGAGCACACCCCACACTACATCCGGACTGCATCTGATCACCGCGGCGCGGGCGGGCTACGAAGATGTGTATGTGGTGGCCACCCGCTTGCCCGATGAGGATGAGGTCAGCTGCCTGGCGCGCGCCGCTACCGCCGTGGCCGAAGCCGACGCCTGCATCGTCGGCCAGGAGATCTGCGTCACCGCCGCCGCCAAGACGGCCGGCCTGCAACGCATGCCCGTGGTCCTGACCAACAACGTGGTCTGCCGCGACGATCTGCTGTTCGAAATCGAAGTCGACGCGGTCAGATAACCGCCGGCCTTGCTGCGGCCTGGCTCAGCCGCAAGGCCAAGCGGAGAGCAGCCATCATGTTGCCATGCTCGGCAAGACCCTGCCAGGCGATATCGAAGGCGGTGCCGTGATCAACAGAGGTCCGGACCACCGGTAGACCTAGGCTGACGTTCACCCCCTCGGCAAAGGCCAAGGCCTTGAACGGGATCAAACCCTGGTCGTGGTACTGACAGATCCAGCCATCATACCGCGCCCGAGCAGCGGCGGTGAAAGCTGTATCTGGCGGCAACGGACCATCGACCGACAAACCATCCCGACGCAGCGTCGCCACCGCCGGCTCGATGCAATCGCGCTCGTCATGGCCAAACAGACCATGCTCCCCGGCATGCGGGTTGAGCCCCAGCATCGCCAGTCGTGGCTCGCGGCCATGCAACCGGGACAGCGCGTCCCAAAGCGATCGGCCCACCTGCTCGATGCGCGTCGAGCGCAGGCTGCCTGGGACACTGGCCAGGGACTGATGGCAGGTGACCAGAGCAACAGTGATCTCCGGGGCATACAACATCATCACCGCCGCTTCTGGTGGCAGGCCGCAACGCGCCGCCAGCAATTCCGTATGACCCGGAAACGGCACGCCAGCGGCAGCCAGCGCTGCTTTGTGAATGGGCGCCGTCGTCAGAGCGGCGTAGCGACCAGCCAAACAGCCGGCTACCGCGTGCTCGATCCAGCTGGCGGCGGCGGCGCCATTGGCCGCAGCAACCACCCCGGGCACTACGGCCTCAGCATCGAAAGTGACCCCAGCTTCCTCGATCTGGGCTGGCACGGGCAGCGCCAGCTGCGTCGCCACACGCCTGAGCACCGCCCGTGAACCGATCACGACGATATCCGCCTGCTGCCGCAGCTGCGGATCGGCACAGGCGCGGCAACACAGTTCCGGGCCGACCCCAGCCGGATCGCCCATGGTCAGGGCGATGCGAGAAGCATCAGACATCCAACGACTCCGGATGCTGCCACACCCACCACACCGCAACCAGGGCGGCAAGGATCAGCAGCACGGTACAGGCAATGATCAGCCGACGATGACTCACCGTCGGCACAGGAAGGGTTTCAATCTGAATCGAGATTTCGGTGCTCTCCCGGCTGGCACGGTCACCATGACGGAGGTAGCGAAGGTCGCGACTCAATTGGCTCATACTGCTGAAACGCTGCTCCGGATCCTTGCCCAGAAGTTTACCCAGGAAATCATCCACCATCGGCGGCAATTCCTTGGCAAACAACCGCAAACGCGGCGGCGGTCGCGTGAGATGAGCCTTGGCGACATCGTCCTGGCCGTCAAAAGGTGGTCGGCCGGTCAGCAGGTGGAACAGCACGCAGCCGAGGGCGTAGGCATCAACCGCCGGCCCAGTGGCTTCACCACGCAGTTGTTCTGGCGCAAGATAATGCCGATTACCATGCAGGCGCAGCAGATGCTTCTGCCGGTGTAACAACGGCGCGATCCCCAGCTCCAGAATCTTTACCCGGCCATCGCGCGTGATCATGATGGTTTCTGGAGAGAGGCCGTGGTGGCAGACGCCCTGATCATGCGCCTTGCCCAGGCTGCGCGCCAGCCGCTGCACCAAGGCCAGGGCCGCCGGCAGTGAGAAACGACCTTCGCGCATCAGCAGGCTGGCGAGGGTCTCGCCTTCGACAAATTCCATGCTGTACCACAACAGTTGATCCGCCTCGCCATATTCATGAATCGCCGCAATACCGGGATCGACCACCTTGCCAGCCGTCCGGGTGGTAGCGGCAATGTCGTCGCCGCTGAGCACGCCCGAAGCGATCAACTCCGGATGGAAAATCCGTATCGCCACGGTGCGGTCGAGATCCAACTGACAGGCCTGGTAGATGGAGCTGATGGTGCCCTGGGCCAGCAGGCGTTGCAGCCGATTGGGACCCAGCAGTCGCCCGCGCAGGGCATCCTGATTCCAGCCGGTGGTCTCGATGCGACTGACGATATCCGGGTCGGTACTGAAGAAGGAGATCTGCACCCGGCCGATACCGATACGATCAGCATGCTGCAGCGGCTGCTCGCCCTGAATCCGCTCACCGTTGAGCTGGGTGCCATTGGCCGAACCCAGATCGACCAACACGAATTGCTGACCTCGCTGCTCAATGCGGCAGTGCTCGCGGCTGGCCTTGGGATCCAGCACCGCCACATCGTTGCACCGTTGCCGCCCGAGGGTGCAGGTGTCGCCGAGATCGACGTGTTGATCCTGGTAGACGATGTGAGCCACAAGCATTGAGTACACCACACCAGCAAAGCCGCAAGGCGAGAGGCCGGGAGCGGCCTGAAAAGACCGTCTTTGGGTGCGCTGTGATCAGTCGACAGTCCCCGAATTCAACCAGCAGGCCCGTTTCCGGCCTTCAACCAAGGCCACGAACACCCTTTTGGTTTCAGAGACTGACGACACCTCAAGTGAACAAGTCGAGAGCTGCCCGGTCGAATCACCGCTTGGGGCCCGAGCTCGCCCAGCGGGGCGCTTTGCTGGGCCGATCTGGAGATCGGCGCTCTCGGGTCGGGGACGAACGTCACCGGCAAGCGACCGAGAGTGCCTCAGACCCCGACAACTTCTTCGGCCTCCGCTGGCACCTCTTCGGTTTTTTCGACCCGCTTGGGCAGGGCCTCGGCGCGAACCTTGTTGCCGATTTCTTCCAGGAGCGCGGGATGCTCGCGGAGGTGCTTCTTCACGTTTTCACGGCCCTGGCCAATCTTATTACCGCCGTAGGCGAACCAGGCACCGCTCTTCTGTACGATTTTATGCTCCACCGCCAGATCGAGCACATCACCAGCATAGCTGATACCTTCGTTGTACATGATATCGAACTCCGCTTGAGTGAAGGGGGCGGAGACCTTGTTTTTGACCAGTTTGACGCGGGTGCGATTGCCAACCGACTTGTCACCGTCCTTCAGGGTGGTGATGCGGCGGATATCGAAACGCATGGAGGCGGCAAATTTCAGGGCACGACCACCGGTGGTGGTTTCCGGGCTACCAAACATGACGCCAATCTTCTCGCGGATCTGATTGATGAAGATGCAGCAAGTACGAGCACCGGAAATACCGCCTGTCAGCTTGCGCATGGCCTTGGACATCATGCGGGCCTGCACGCCCATCTGGCTGTCGTCCATCTCGCCATCCAACTCCACCTTGGGCACCAAGGCGGCTACCGAGTCCACCACCACCACGTCCACAGCGTTGGAGCGCACCAGCAGATCGGCGATATCCAAAGCCTGCTCGCCGTGTGAAGGCTGGGAGATCAGCAGGTCGTCCAGGTTGACGCCGATGGTCGCAGCCCAGCTGGGATCCAGGGCATGCTCGGCATCGATGATGGCAGCCACACCACCAGCCTGCTGCGCCTGGGCGGCAATGGACAGCGCCAGCGTGGTTTTACCGGAGGACTCCGGGCCGAAGATCTCGATAATGCGGCCACGCGGCACGCCGCCCAGACCGGAAGCGATGTCGAGACTGATGGAGCCGGTGGGAATGACATCGATGTCGGTCTTGGGCACTTCGCCCAGACGCATGATGCTGCCCTTGCCGAACTGCTTGTCGATCTGCGCCAAGGCGGCGTCGAGAGCTTTTTGTTTTGCGGGGTCACGATCCATGAGATGGCTCCAGGTGGGCTTGTTCTTTTGAGAATGTTTTTTCTCATATCGAAAATTGCAAGCGCGAAATCCAAACCGCCTCGCGGCTGTCTGGGTCGCCATAGTGACCGCAGCCCTGCCGCTGCCAACGACCGACCATAATGCGCCAAACCCTCGGCGAATGCCGAGGGTTTGGCGCAGCGGGTTGGCGCGCAGATGGACTACATCCGGATCTGCGGCATCTCCAACTTGAAGCCCAGCGCCCCCATGGCGGTGGACAGTTCCTGCACCAGACTCTGGCCAGAGTCTTCGCTGCGATACAATTGCAGGTCGTCGTAGTGCTCCAGGTCGCCAATGCGGGTGATGCCCAACTTGCCGAGCATGGCCATGGTCTTGTCGCCCAGCTCCAGCTTGTCGATGCTCTCGTTCAGCAGCTTCTGGTCGGCCTTGGACAGGGTCCGCTCCTCGCGCTCGCGCAGCATGCCCAGGCGCAAGTTGCGGTGATCCAGCATCTCCTTCACTTCCTTCAGCGAGGTCTCACCAAAGTTCTTGTAGTTGAGCATCTCCTGCTCGCTGATGGAGATCAGATCACCCAGGGTGAAGATGTTCATCTTGGCCAGACAGTTGCGGCTGCGCACCGAGAGCTCGAAGTCGTTGACCGAGGTCTTGAGGATCTTGGACATGCGCTCACGCTCGCGCTCCTCCTTCTCGTCGTAAAACATGCTGCGGCTGGCCTGGGCGTCGCGCAGCAGCAGCTTGGCACGCTCGTTGTCGGGATTGAAGGCAAGGGCCTGACGGAAACAGTCGATGGCGGCGTTGGCCTCGCCCCGCTCCTCGTACAAAATGCCGAGATTGATCACGCCGGGGATGTAGGGCGGCCAGGCATCGGCACAGACCAGATAGTACTCCACGGCCATGTCATCGTCACCGATGCGATCGAAGAGGTTGGCCAGACGGAAGGCCGCTTCCACGTGTCCGGGATCGGCCTCCAGAGCCGCTTCGTAGTTGTTGATGGCCCGCTCGATGCGAGCCCGCTGCTCTTCCAGATAACCGACCAGATAATCGGATTCGGCACTCGCCGTGAGGTCGGACAAGATGGCGTCGGCCTCGTCCAGCCGATCGGACTGGATCAGGGTACGTGCCGCTTCACACATGGCCTCCGGCATCTTGTCCGCGGCCTGCTTGAAGGCCGCCACCGCATCATCGGGCTCGTCTACGGCGGCATAGATCAGCCCCAGGGTCACCTTGGCCAAGGGATGCGGATTGTTTTCGACCAGCTCCTCGGCATCGGCATAGTAACCCAGAGCACAGGCCAGGATCGCTTGGCGGATCTCTTTTTCATTTTTCACACCCACCAGGCCATCGCGATGCAGCTCGCTGAGCTTGCGGCGCTCGTGCACGTCCTGCTCGGCGACGCGGGTGAGCAGACGGATTTTGCCGATGGTGGGGAGTTCTGAGGCGACCAGGTCTTCACCAGAACGCGGCAGGCTGGATGGGGGCATGAGGACAGCTCCATACGAAACAACCCCGCCGGCCACACTGCGATCGGCATCCGCTTGGGATGACTGGCCCGGATGGGCTCGATCGAGCTGCAGCAAGCAGGGCTCGAATGTTGGTGGTTGGGAAGGGCGAAGACTAGGCCTTGACAGAATCAGTCAATGGGCCTCGCGTTTTTGGCACGGACCTCGCGTTGCGGATGGGTGACGGCAAGGATGTGAACGCCCGCGTGCACAAAGCCGTCGTTCCCGGCCATGCAAGGAGCCAACGATGAGCCTGCGCATCAACCATAATATTGCGGCGGTGAATGGTCACCGGAACATGCAGGATGCAGATATGCGCATCTCCCGAAGCCTTGAGAAGCTGTCTTCGGGCCTGCGGATCAACCGCGCCGCCGACGATGCCGCCGGGCTGATCATCTCCGAACAGATGCGCGCCCAGATCACTGGCCTGCATCAGGCGATCGACAATGCCGAGACCGGCATCGCCATGGTCCAAACCGCCGAAGGTGCCTTGGACGAGGTGAACAGCCTGCTGAACAAGGCTCGCGAATTGGCGCTGCACGCCGCCAATGAGGGGGCCAATTCCATCGATCAGCTGATCGCCGATCAGAGCGAGCTGGACAACATCATCGACAGCATCAATCGCATCGCCGACAATACCCAGTTCGGCACCAAGAGGCTGTTGGATGGATCGTTGTCCAATGCCACCTCCAATAATTCGGCGGTGTCCTCGGTCCGACTCGGCGGCGATTACACCTCGCAGTTGAACGCCCAGACCGCGGTCAAAGGGTTTCACACCTTGGAGGTCACCAGCCAGGCCACCCAGGCGAGTAACGAGGTGGAGATGCCGGGCTCGGCCGACATCTGGAGCGGCGGTACACTGACCGCGGCCACCGGTACCGATCAGGTCCGCACCACCTTCACCATGTCGGTCAACGGTGCTACCATCACGGTCACCTCGGGCACGACCAAAAATCAGTTCCTGCAGCAACTCAACGCCCTGGGCAACAGTGTCGGCTTCACCGCCGCCACCACCGGCGCTGGCGGCCTAGGTGATCTGGTGCTGACGGCCCAGGAATTTGGCCGCAGTTTTG
>CAYONM010000207.1:0-6594 GCA_964405325.1 uncultured candidatus Brocadiaceae bacterium
GGTCGAACTGGTTTTTCCTGGCAAGCCGCATGACGGTAAATGTCGTGCGGAGGGGCGGCTTGTCAATTATAGATAGCCTGTCCCTATCCATAGGAGAGACCCTTGTCGGCAGCGACCGGCCAGCCACCATCGTTGATTGCCATGAGCCAACTGGCAACCCAGGTCAAGCCACCACAGAACGTGAACCCGGCCCCGCCAGGTTTGGACGACTTCGCCGTGCTGGTGGAACGGCACTATCAGCAGCTTTTTGCGACTGCCTTCAGTCTGATCGCGGATGCCACGGCCGTGGAGGATATCGTCCAAGAGGCGCTGCTGACCGCGATGCGGATCCGCGAGCGCTTTACCCCCGGTGCCGATCTGGGTGCCTGGGTCCGCGGCATCATCCGCATGAAATGCCTGGAATGGCGGCGTCAGCAACGCCTTCCCCTGATCGATGCCCAGGAACTGACCGAGGTGGAAGCCTGTCACCAGCAGTGGCAGGACGGCAGCGAGCTGATGGCGGAACGCGGCCAAGTACTGCACCGCTTGGAACACTGTCTGCAGCAGCTCAGTCAAACACTGCACAGCAGCATCGAGGCTTTCTATCGGCGACAGCACTCCATTGCCCGCATTGCCGATGACAGCAAGAGCAGCCAAGCGGCTGTCAAGAAGCGCTTGCAACGGGGGCGTCAGCTCCTGGGCGATTGCATGCAGGGCCTCAGCAAACAGGCGGACGAAGCATGAGCGGGAACCGGCCGGGGTACGACCGCGCCATGGGCGGGCTGCTCCGGCTCTGGGGCAACTGGTCAGCAGCGACCCTTGAAAAGAAACAACAGGCCTTGCTGGCGGTTATCGCCCAGAACGAGCAGCCGACAAACGCTTCGATCTCGAAGCAGCGACCCTGGCTGGTCTGGGCCGCCGGTCTGGCCGCTGCCCTGCTGGCGGCCGTGCTGCTGTTCCGTCCGGCCGAGCTGGAAATGCCGCCCGCCACCTGCCAACTCAGCTGGTCGACAACGGCACCGCGTCTGCTGCGCGATGGCAGGCAGCAGGCCGCGGACGGCATGCTGCAAGCCGGCGATCGCATCGACGGCAGCAGCCCGTATCGCTGCCTGTTGCCGCAACGGGGTGAGTTGCAGATAGACGGCGATAGCCAGCTGATCGTGGAACAACTGGGGCCGGATTGGCGTTTCCACCTGGTCGCTGGTCAGGCGTGGGTCGAGCTGACGGCACTGCCAGGGAGCGAACGCTTCCAGACCCGCAGCGATCAGCTCAGCGTTGCCGTCACTGGTACTCGCTACCATCTGGATGCCGATCGGCAGCGGGTAGCGGTGGAGCAGGGCCAGGTGATCGTCAGCACGGCCACGCAGCAGCGAGCGCTCATGACCGGTGAACGCGCCATGGTGGCACCGAGTGGCCAGCTGCAAGTCAGTCGCAGCGACCAACAGGCCTGGACCAGCTATCCACTGGGCAGTGGTCAGGCCGCCTTCGGCTACCTGAGCCTGGAACCCAAACAATTCAGTGGTCCAGTACCGCTACTGGTCTATTTGCACGGCGCTGATGGCTGCGGCCCTGGGGATGCCAACAGCCTGCAGGCCCTGGGCCACCTCGGTCCACTGGCCCTGGCTGCCGAAGGCCTGGATCTGGCTGATGATTTCGAAGCCATGATCGTGTTGCCACAGCGATCTGAGCCAGAATGGACCGGGCGCGAGGTTGCCTATTTCGTCAGCGCGCTCATCGAACAGCACCCGGTCGACACCCGTCGTATCGTGCTGATGGGCCCGGGCACCGGCGGCGGCGCCTGCTGGAAAGCAGCACTCGGTTGGCCAGACTTGTTTGCCGGCATCGTCCCCATTTCCGGTAGCTGCCAACCCAGCGATATCCGGACCTATCCCGACGTCGACATCTGGGCGATTCATGCCTGGGACGAAATTGTCTACCCGCCGGCCTGGTCCCAGCAGTGGTGTGCTGGCATTGCCGAACGCCGTCATGGTGCCGTGCCGCCACTGGTTTTACCAAATGAATTGCCGCTGGCTCGCTCTGTTGCCTTTGATCCCAAACTGGGGTGGCAGTGGCGCGACGGTTACTCGCCGCCACCGGCTGGCTGCGAATTGCAGCTGAGCCTGCTGCCCGGCGATCGGCCGACGCTGAGCAAAGCCCTGATGCGCCAGACCGCGTTCTGGCGTTGGGTCTTCAGCCGCCGCCGCGCCGATGGTCGATGAAGCTGGTGCATCACACAATAGGCTCGGCCCGGCTCGCCAGCCCGGATTTACTTGGTCACCTCAGCCCCTTTAAGGCCAAGCCCTTACAGCGGATCGATAATCGTTCCCGGGAGCACGTGGTATGCGTTGTTACTGTCTGCTGCTGGCGCTGGTCTTTTTCACCACGCTCGGCGCCCAGGATTATACCGAACACCATGAGCCAGACGCACCCTACCCCTACCTGCAGGCGCTACCGAGCGGCTTCGATGCCGACTCAGGCGAGCGCTATCCGCTGATCATCTTTCTGCATGGCGCCGGCGAACGTGGCACCGACTTGAGCAAGGTCGCCAAGCATGGCCCCTTCCTGGAGATGGATCAGGGGCGCGAGCTCGATGCCATCGTCATCGGCCCGCAGATGCCCAGCAGCGACAGCTCCTGGGATGCCATCGACACACTCAGCTTGCTCAAGCATCTTTTTACCAGGTACCACTGCATCGATGGCGAACGCATCACCATGACCGGCCTGAGCATGGGTGGCTATGGCTGCTACACCTATCTGAATTCCAATCCCGGACGCTATGTCAATGCCTATGCCATCTGTTGCGGCAGTGGCGCACCGAGTGGCCCGTTGACCGCGCAGGCGGACAGCAAGGTCTGGCATTTCCAGGCCTGGGACGATACACAAGTGACCTACGCGGAGAACCAGGCCCTCATCAATGCCCTGGCTGATGGTCGCAGCAGCAGCAATGTACTAGCCTTGTTGTCGAACTATCCGCATCAGGACAATGACACGGAACTCCCCGCCACCGATACCATGACCGCACACTTCGACGACAACAGCGAAACCTGGACCTGGGTAACCGGCCAGAGCGCCAGCGCCAGCGCCTCCCTGCAGTACACCATGTATCCCAGCGGTGGCCACCTGGGTGGCTGGAAAGATGCCTACGATGATCAGCAGCTCTGGGATTGGCTGTTGGCGCAACAGAAAACATTCCCCACCAATCCACATCCGAATTCGCCATTTGCCAGCGGCCTGCCCAGCAGCTGGCCAGCGCGCGTCCAGGGCGAAGATTTTGATCTGGGTGGCAAGGGCGTGGCCTGGTACGATCAATCCGATGGCAATGCCGGTGGTGCCTATCGCAACGATGTCGATGTCGATATCTACTCGCTTGGCAGCGGTTACAACATTGGCGGCGTCCAACCGCATGAGTGGCTGAGCTACACCATCGAAATCCCTGCCGATGGTGACTATCGCTTCAGCATGCGGGCCTCGGTCGGTCGTACCAGCACCCTGCATCTGCAAATTGCTGGCGTCCGTGCCTCGGCCAGCGCCAGTCCAGACCTGACCGGGCATTGGAACACCTATCATGTTTTTGACGACCTGATTACCGTCGCACTGCCGCAGGGCCGGCATCAGCTGCGCATTTGGCCGGAACAGGCCGGATACAACCTCGACTGGTTCGAGCTCGAACCGGTCGATGCACCCGGTGCCATCACCCGGCACCTGAACCTGGGTTCCATCGATGGTGAACCTTATCCGCTGCAGTTGGACGTTGATGATCAGGAGCGTTACAACGATGCCGCTGATGGGCATGTCCTGCCCGGCTATGATGCTGCCAAGGATGCGGTGCTTCGTTTTATTCCCGATGGGGAGAGTTGAGATGGCAAGTCACTGCCTGAAACAATATGCCTGTTTATTCCTTATTTTTACCTGTGGCGTGCTCGTCAGCGCCGAACGCGCCATCCCCTTTCAAGGTCGCCTGAAAGCTGCGGGCGGCCTGCATGTCGACAACCCAGCCGCCCGTTTTACGGCTGCGGTCTATGCCGAGGAAAGTGACGGCAGCGCGTTGTGGTCGGCGTCCTACGATCCGGTGGTCGTCAACAAGGGCCTGTTCCGGCTAGAATTGGCGATTCCCGATTCCGTCCTGGTCAGCGACGAAACACGCTGGCTCGGCCTGGCCTACGAGGATGAGGACGAGCTGCCCCGCACCCGTTTATTGGCGGTGCCCTACGCTCGGGTCGCGAAACGCGCCGAAGCCGCCGGCGCACCGCTACGGCAGGAACTGGATCAGCTGCAGGCGGATATGGACAGTTTCGTCACCGCCGCCCCAGCTGGGGTGAATGTCCGTCAGTATGGCGCCATCGGCGACTACGCCTCACACCCGCTGAGTGCCGAGCAAGCGACGGCAATCAATGCCCGTGCCGACATCGGCGCCGAAGCCGGTGATGAGCAAGACTGGGCGGCCATTCAGCTGGCGTTGGTGATCCACGGACGGGCCTATATCCCGCGTGGCGAATACCGCATCAATAAAACCATTGATATGAACGGAACGGATATCGGCGAGGGGGCCTTGCTGGCTGGCGCCGGTGCCAAACAGACCACGCTCTATGGCACCACTCCGGGCATGACCATGGTCGACATGGGCAGCTACAACGTGCTCACCGATGTGGCGCTCAATGGCGGATGGGACCAATTTGTTGCCAAATGGGGCGTTTATATTGGTCCCGGTCAACGCGGTCAGCTCTACCGCTGTTATTTGCGCTATTTCAGCGATGCCTGCCTGGTTTTGGACGGCACCCAGAATTCCTGTTATATGGATTCCTTCCTTGGCGATGCCAAATATTGCATCCGCCTGATGAACGGCGTCCGCAACTGTAGCTTCTATAATTGCAATACCGCGCAGTGGAGCATGACCAAATACTTGCAAGATCCGGAAAGCCACGCCGAGCCACCCTGGTCCGCAGCCGATGAGCGCGCCATCTACATGGGCCGCGCTTATCAGAGCGACGGCTATCCCGCTGGCATGGGCAGCGATCGGAACGTCCAGTCCAGCAATCACGGCAACAGCAACATCACTTTCTACGGCGGCATCTTCGAGCATATCACCGGCGCCGACTATGGCTTGGAGCTGTCCGATTATTGTGCCGAGCGGATCACCTTTTTGGGCTGCGAGCTGCATGGCGGCGCCAAGGGCATGGTCTACTGGCCACGAGCGCAGACCCCTTACCCGGCGCAAGGCGAGGGCGGGGCTCGTTTGACCATCGACAACTGCACCATCCTGAAGCCCAACAGCACCCAGACCGGTGGCCCCACGCCCGTGGCCCGATCCGCCTACTCGGTGAATTTCAGCAATAATTATTATCCCAAACGTGGCTCGCCGGAGTGGTTTGAGGCCATTCCCGGCAGCCCCTACGCGACGGTGCATGCCGACGCTGCCACCAGGCGCGCCATCGGCAATAATTCGGCCACCTTCCAATCGGATATCGGCAGCTGGATCAACGATGGCTCCCAAGCCACGGTCAGTTGGGACGGCAGCCAACGCGCGCTGCTCATAACCAGCGATTACATCAGCCACGGCGCCAAAATCAGCCCAAACATCAAGCAGACCGCCGGCACGCTCTGGTTATTCCGGATCATGATCAGCGAAATCGAAAACAGCGGTGCGCAAACCGTGCGTCTGCTTACCAAATACCTGGACCCGGTCGACGACAAATGGAAGACCCACGGCGTGGCCAATACGCTCGGCCCTGGCTATCATGAAATCCCCTATATCTGTCACGGCGATGAGCAGGGCTTGGCCATCTATCCGACCGAGAACCTCAGCACCACGCTGCGGATCAAACTCTTCGACCTGAGTCTGCCAGGGGATTTGTAATATGGCACGTTGGTTGTCGCTCTTGTTTTACTGCACAATCGTACCAGCAAGCGATTTGGATGTGGTCGGCGTCGGCTCTGGCGGCGAGCTGGACGGTCGCCTGTTGTTGGTCAACGAAGCGATGGGCGCTGTGCTTGCCGATGACCAGCTGGTCTGCGCCAGTGGTTTCGTCGCTGCGGTCGGTAACCAGGCACCCATCGGCAGCGACCGAAGCCAGCAAGTGGCCACCGGTGGCAGTCTCGAACTGCCCCTGCCAGGTAGCGATCCTGACGGCGACGGTCTGCGGCTGATCATCACCAGCATCCCGGAACATGGCAACTTGGACGGGCAGCGCTACAGCGCCGATGCTGGTTTTATCGGTACCGAGCGGCTGCAGGCCGTCATCAGCGATGGCCACGATATCTCGACGCCACTGATCATCACCCTGCTGATCGGCCAGGCAGTCCGGCGGCGCATCAGCGTGACGATCTCACCCAGCCAGATCGGCTTGATCATCTTCGACCAGGATCAGGGACCGACCGCCGAGCCCGCCAGTAGTGCGAGGTTTTTCATCGATCCAAGCAAGGCCTTGTGGCTGGCTTTTCTTTTGAGCCAGAACGTATGACCAGATCAAGCGGGCGCTGCCCGGGTCTGACGAGTTTCAGCAAGCGTATTAGAAGCTGAGCTCGCAAAAACTTCGAGAAGAAAAAGTTGTTTCTGCGGGCCGAGCTTCGGGGTCCGAGGGGCTTGCCCCTCGATGTAAGGGCCCGTCAATAAATAAA
>CAYONM010000208.1:0-6531 GCA_964405325.1 uncultured candidatus Brocadiaceae bacterium
GCCGAGGCCGCCGATCTGGCGGCCCGCCAACTTGCCGCCGAGGGCTGCGGCGGCAGGTTCTGCCTGGCCGGCATCGGTGCCGGCGTGTAGGCACGGGTGAAAGCGGTGCCATCGCGCACCAGGCGGTCGAGAGCCGGGGTCTTGATCAGATCGTTGCCCAGGGCGTGGATGGTATCTGCACGCTGCTGATCGGTACAGATGACGAGAATGTTGGGAGGTGTGCTCATGCCAGGAGAATACAGCACGACAGGCGCTAAATCATTACCCGATAAGGAATACATCTTGCCAGAACAGGCAGCAGCCACCGGCACCGAGGCCTTTCACCTCATGTAAACAATCGGCCAGTACCGCGCAGCGTCAATTTCAACGACGCTGCCGCCATCTTCCGGCCGCAAACCGACATCCTCTTGTACATCGCGCCACCCGCGCCTGCGACAGCCATCCCCTGGCGCTGGCATCACGACCAGTGCTATGGCCACGCCGCAGCCCTGCCGCATGATTACGGCACCTTCGACCTCCGGGGCGAAGACCCGTTTCCAATCGCTCGGTTTCATCCTGTCGCGGTCACACCCGAATGCCGTGCCGGCGCAATGCGCAGCGCTCCGCCGCTTCCGTGGGCGCGCGAACCCCAGCCAAGACTACCTGGATGCCACCAGGCATCTCGTCCATGGCAGGATGGGAGGGATGCACCAGCCATGCTCAACTGCCAGCGCACCAGCTCATCGCCAGGCCCGCCAACAGCAGAAGGCAAAGGGCCAGCAGGTAGCCTCGGCGATGGCTATCGGTGGCAAACACCGCGACCAACAGTAGCCAGACGGTTGCCAGCAGGCGGCTCCACCAGGCCGGCCAGGACCAGGCCAACAAGACTCCCGGCAGCATGGCTAGAACGGTCAGGCCAAGACGCTGCAGTTGGGCGCTACGCGGGGGCATCCAGCTGCTGCCGTAATTGCCGACAGACGGCGGCCGGATCGCTGGCACGGCAGACGCAGCCGGCTACCGCGATACCATGTGGTGGCAACAAGGTTGCCATATTCGTCGGATCAATACCACCGATGGCGTAACTGGGCAATCGCAGACCGGCTCGGACCGCCTGCAGCAAATCCGGTCCCTGCACCGCTTCGTGCGGCTTGGTGGTGGTGGTAAACATCGGGCCGATACCGATATAATCGATGGGCTGCCGATGCGCTTCGGTCACCTGCGTCGGGGTATGGGTGGAAAGACCGATCAGCGCCAGAGGGCCTAGAACGCGTCGTGCCTGGGCCGGCGAAAGATCGTCCTGACCGATGTGCACACCATCAGCACGAATCGCCGCCGCGATGGCGACATGATCGTTGACGATAAAAAGCCCACCAGCCGCTCGAACTGCCGCCTGCATGGCAATGGCCAGTTCCGCGTAGTCGCGGACAGACAAACCCTTAGCACGTAATTGCACGATGCCGACACCACCGGCAACCGCCTGCCGGGCCACCGCCATGGGCTCCTCAGCGCAGTTGGTATCGATCAACAGATACAGTTTCTCCTGCCAGAGACGCTGTGCCGACAGACAGGCCAACAGGTCGCGTTCCAGATCATAGGCGCCGTAGCGAAGCCGTTCCATGATGACCGGATCCGGCGCCCCGGCCAGTTTTCCGAATTCCTCCAACGAACGCAGAGCCTCGGTAGCCCGGGCAGCATTGGCGCGGATGACGTCGCGCAGGGCCGGCCGATGTTGTTCGTCGGCGGCGGTGATCACGCTGCCGATATCACCAGCGGTATCGCGCGCCACGATGGCATCCACAGGAATGGCCGAGCGTAAGCAGTGCCGCAAGTCCTTGGCACGCGCGCTTAACTCGCCGTGCTCGATGAGAAAACGGGCGACCTCCTCCAGGACGCGCAAGCCTTCGGCAACCCGATTGCCATTGGCATCGATAATCCGATCGATCATACCTACTCCGCTTCCGGTGGCTGCGGCGGCTTCGGACTCAAGGCCACATCCTCTCGTCGCATCACCGTGGCGGGCGGCACGCCAGCCAAGGCGCGCACGATCGGCAGGGCGAATTCCCGCAACAAGATCCGGACCATGGCGGCAATCGGCACCGCCAGCAATAGCCCGAGAATGCCCAGGAGATGCCCCAAAAAGACCAGAGCAAGAATCAGGACCACCGGGTGCAATTCGACTTCACGACCCATGATCCACGGGGTGAACACCGTCGCTTCCAGGGTCTGCACCATGGTGTAAACCGCCACTACCAGGGACAGACGTACAAACAGACCATCGCCACTCTCAGCAGCGACCAGCAGCATGATGGGAGCCAGAAACAACAAGCCCGACAAGGGGATGGCGGTCGCCAAGCCGATAGCCATGCCAAACAGCACCGCGTACGGTACATCCAGCAGGAGAAAGCCGAACGAGACCAGGATTCCACACAACAGGCAGACGATCAAGCGACCACGAAAAAAAGCGGCGACGATCTTCTCAACCTCATGGGTCAGGCGGATCACCCGGTCGCGGCCACGATTGGGGACGTATTTTCGCAGAATACCACGAATGGTCGGCATGCCCAACATCAGAAAAAAGGCGTAGATGGGCACCAGGATCACATCCAAGCAGAGCTGGATAATGGCACCTACGTTGTCAAGGGCGGTGGTCGCACTTTCACCCAGCAAGGCCGGAATCGCCGCCAGGCGGCTGCCGATGGCATCGCGCATCTGATCCAAAGCCACCTGCAGGGGATTGCTGGCATCGGTATCGGTCTGATACAAGGCCCGCAGCATGGCCTGCTCGTCAGCCTGACTGGAGCGCCGCAATTGCTGCAATAATTCCCGAGCGCCCTGCAGCTGCGCCTCATCCGGCTCGGCTTTCAGGGCAGCGCGCAGCGCCTCGGCCTGACGCGTACCAGTCTGGCGGTCACCACCACGTACCTGCCGCCAGTCGGATAAGAGGGTCTGATGCAAGCTGGCCAGCTGCTGGCCGTATTGCACCATGCGGTCCAACCAGCGATCGCGCAACGGCTGGGGTAAGCGCTGTGCCGCCCGGTGGACCTGCTCAATACTGGGGCCCGGCCAATCGGGATTCCAGGGTTTGGCCGCTTCATCCAGGGGCGGGAGACTCCAATCCGAATTCGACGTCCAGACCTCGGCCCGCTCCAAGCCCTGGCGCAGGGATTCGCGGGTCTCGCGGGTCCGCTGGTCATAGAACACCAAAAATCGCAGGGCGCGCGGGTCGGGATCGCGGTCCAGCAGTATGTCCATCCGCCACTGGGTACTGTGCGCCCATTCCACTCCCTGATGCACCAGGCTGCGCTCCTGCCGCACCCCGACGCCATCGTCTTGTTGTTGCAGATCCGCTGGATAACGGGTCTCACCCATCTGCCACAGACCATCGGCATTGCGATCGACGATCCAGGCCGGGCCGCTGGCATCTTGGACTCGGGTCAAGATCACCTCACCCTTATCAAAACGGCCATTGCCATTGTGATCATAATAATGGATGTCCTCGAAAAATCGTGCCCACAGCTCCGAGCTCTGCCGCAGCATGGCCGGCATGCCAATTCCGAGGATCAAGGCGATCAGGGCGCTCAAACAGACGAACAGACCCGAGGTGGCGATCAGACGCCCCACGCCCAGGCGCTGCAGGCCATCCACCACCGGGGTCAGGACGTAGGCCAGGGTGAAACCGATGGCCAACGGAATCAGCGCCGTCTGTGCCGCTTGCAACAGCGGTTGGGTGATCACCGCGGTTTCGCGGATAGCCCAGCTGACCACCGCCACCGTTACCGCGATCAGCAGCGTGCGGGCCCACGGATTGGACCACATATCCTGCAGCAGACCGCTTCGGTCCGGGGCCCCCATCACCTGCCTCGCTTTCTCGACCACAGCGTGCCGACTCGCCGATGACGGCTGGCATCGCCCGTTCCTACGAGCATGACATTCTGAGGGAGGTCCGCCCGCCGCAATGGCACGCGCCTGGCATGCGACAACCTGCCGTTGGGGTAGACCCTTGGCTCTCGGCAGACATTAACAGCTGGGATGAACGCGCAGGTAGTCCCGGATCCAGTCCACCGGGCTGGGACCGCCGTCGAAATCGGACTGCTGATCGTCGTCCTGCTTGGCAACAATACCCGAGCGGATCAACAGAAAGGTCACCCGGCCGAAATCCATGCTGGTCACCAGGCCCCAGGAACGCAGTACCTGCGGCGCCAGTAAACCAAAACGCTCAGCTGCCAAACGCAGGCTCTGGCAGACCAGATCGGTAGCGCTGACATGCTGTCGACAGGCGCAAGCGTCCGAACCCACGGCTGCGGCGGCCGCTTGCAGCCCTTCGCCCACCAGGGCATAGGCCTCCACGGCATAACGTCCATCGGCCTGAGCAAGCGCGAGAAGATCCATGGTTTCGGTCATGTGGCAAAGTCTGCAGCAGCCAGCTGAGACTGCAATACGGCTGATGCATAACGCTCTACAAGCAGACCGGCGAAGTTGGGCCCGCTTGACCCGACCCAGCGGCCAAATTGGCCATGCTCTCCGCAGTACCATTTGTCAAGACTCTGATTAGGCATACGTGGAACGTATTGCTCCTGGCCTATGGCTCTTCCGGCCAGACGCCAATCTGTTCCAGCAGGCTGCCCTGTGGCAACTTCAGCTGAATGCGCGCCGGAGCCTGCTCACGCAGGGCGGGAATGGCCCGGAATTCATCCGGCTTGCCGGTCCAGAGCCGCACACCCTGATCGGATACCAGCAAGCCCAGATCGAGCAAAACCGGTCCGGCCTGACCTGGCAGCTGATGCCGCATGAGTTCGCGGGCCTCGGCTTCATCGGTCCGCAGACTCAAGCGTAATTCGTTACCGCTCAGGGCCAGCACGGTGCGGTGCCGGGGATTATCCGCTTCTTCCACCACCAGACTGAAGCCCGGCACGGTGCGCAGACGGATATGGCAATACACCAGGCCCAAACCGTAGGTCTTGGTCCGCACGGTCACATCACTCTGCATTGCCAAGCCACGTTCGTGGCTGGTATCCACCAGACGCCAGTCCTGATTGCCCTCGACCACGGCCAATTCGAATTCGCGCAGGGCATCCTTGTAATGCTCCTGATCGGTGAATCGCGCGTGTAAGCGCCGCTGTTCATCCAGGCGCTGGCTCAATAGTCGATAGCGCTGGGCCAGTCGCGGATAGTGATCGCCCTGTCGAACCAGATCATTGCCAACCTCGCGCAGTAGTTTTTCCTGCTCGCGATCCAACTGCTGCCCATGGCCGGAACGGATCTCCTCGACCCATTCCTCCAACAACGTCGTGCGATCACGCAGGATGTGATAGGTATTGTCCAACCAACGCGGCGCCCAGATCGTCAGCAGCAGGATCAACAAGGCCGTCAGCACCGCCGGACCACCCCAGACCAGCTGCGGCTTCTCTTTGCGCCAGTAATGCACGAAACGCAAAAAACGAACCCGTCCCCACCAGCCCAGCCGCTCGCCACGGGAATAGCGATCGAGATCGGTGATGAACTCATTCATCGACTGATAACGCTCGTCGGGAGCGTGCGCCATCGCCTTGAGAATAATGTATTCCAATTCACGCGGAAAATCGCTGACATAATACCGTGGCCACCGGGGCTCAGTGCGTTCTGAGCGGATCGCCGCCAGACACTCTTCCCGTTCGTTGAGATGGTAATACGGCAGACAGCCCTTGGTGGCGAACTCATACAGTACCACGCCGAGGCTGTACACGTCGCTGCGCCGATCGACCCGCTTGGCATCGGTGGCCTGCTCCGGGCTCATGTAATCCAGGGTGCCAATCACTTGGCCGGTCCGGGTCAGCCCCAGAGTGTGGTCCAGTTCCTTGGCAATACCGAAGTCGGTCAGCAACGGATAATCAACGCTGCCGAGGATGTTTTCCGGCTTGAGATCGCGATGCACCACGCCACGGGAATGCGCATGATCCAGTGCGGTGGCAATGCAGCGCACCACATGGACCGCTTGCGGAATCGCCAGTTCGGTATGGTCGTAATCGCGCGAGGCCATATCCATGACCATGAACGCGACTTCCCGGTATTTGCCACGCTCCAGGGGTAGCCGAGCTTCGTCCTCGGCCTGCCGCCCATGCACGGCATGCACCGTGACGATATAGGGATGCACGCCCAGTTCCTGGGCCCAATCAGCTTCCTGCAGGAATCGCTTGTAGCCCGAGGTCCCGTTGCGGCCGGTGCAGATTTTGATCGCAAAGCGGGCCTCGGCCGAGAGCGCGGTACCGAGCATCTCCGAAGCCATCCGCGCCAATTCCTGGCGCGAACAATCGACCAGATCGATCTTCAAAAGGCCGCGTTCCTCGGGCTTGCAGCCCAGCGACAGCAGATGGATGAAATCGTACTCGGCCTCGTATACCTCGCCCATACCACCGCGGCCAACCCCGGTCAACAGACGCCAAATGCCCAAAGTCTCCCCCACCATGGGGTAGTCATCGAGCAGTGGATCGAGCTTCATGCTGGCTTCTGCCTTGGCCATGTTACCACTATGGATGTGGATGCCAGGCGGGCAATCTTCAAAGGGGGGCTTCACCC
>CAYONM010000209.1:0-6513 GCA_964405325.1 uncultured candidatus Brocadiaceae bacterium
ATCGACAAAATCTCTGCGCGATCTGTAACGTTTATTTCTTTCCGCACCCTAAGGGTCATCCGGACGATCAATTGTCGCCGGTTCATCGACAAATATCTGGCCAATAGGCAACATGAACAAAAACCTTTTCTGCATTCGGATGCGACAGCGACCCATCGCATAGGTACGAGTGACCATCAACGCTGAACGGTATCAATCGCCGAGCTGGACACGCACATTGGCGACCAGTTCACAGAGCTGTTGGTAACGCCGGCGAAGCTCGGCCAACCGTTCGCCGACAGGCGGATGGCCATCGGACGACAGGTTCGCGGACCGCTCCTCCAGGGTGGCCAATTCCAACGCGAAGCCGTCAACCCATTCCTGCAGCGAACGATAGCGCCGACGGATCCCGGCCAACCGCTCTTCAATGATTGGCCGGCGATCCGCCCTCGGCAACAAGGCCTGCTCCTCCAGACCTTCCGCCTCCGGAACTATGACCGCGCACACACCATGCGCCGCCTGTCCTTGTTCGTATTCCACTTGTGCCATGCCGTCCTCCCGCTTGTGGCAATGCCTAGATTGTGCTGAAGCAACAGTCTAGGAGACCAAGGCCGGACTTCACTGACGTGAAGCGCGATCAATGGCGGTAACCAGATAATTACGGTGGATCGGAACGAACGCCTGTGGGCGCTCGTCGAGGTAACGGATATTACCGATTATCGGCCCGGCGGCCTACAGTACGTTGCAGTGAGACAAAACGAGAATGGAAGAGCGGACGGACAAACGTGCATACATCTACGGTAGCCCGGCATGCATCACATGAACGGGCAAAGCGCCGCTCATCACCCATCAAGAACCCCCTTACACACACGTTTCACGTTTCCGTCGTCCAGGCGCCGTTAGACTTGATCGCTATCTGGTCACAGACCCCAAATCCACTCGGACAGGAAATCACCATGACCTTCCATTACAAACCGGGCGCCGCCCGGTTTTCGCTCTTTCTTCTAGGAGTTGCGCCCCTCGGCCCCCGAAGCTGAGCCCGCAAAAAACAACTTTTTCTGCTCGAAGTTCTTGCGGGCTCAGCTTCTCAATGCACCGCATGCGGTCCTGAACCTACCGCCTTGAACCTGGACTCCCTGCGGCAGGTGGTCTGCGTCAAGGGATGAGAACGGCCGGCGACCTCAACCCTTCCCCATGCCGCCCAACAAGGGCCCCAGCAAGCTGCCCAAACCGGAATCGCCCATGCTTTTTTGGATCTGTTCTTCCGGGTTGGCACCAAAGCGTTTCTTGTATTGGCCGAGGGCGTCGTTGACGGCTGTCTGAATCAAATCTTCCAGCATGCCGACATCGTCCTCGGAGGCAGCGACCGCCGCCGGAGCGATGGTGATGGATTCCACTTCCAGGCCACCAGAAAAACGCACCTTCACCGCGCCACCACCGGCGCTGCCTTCAAAGTGGCTCTGCAGGCGCTCCTGATCGGCCTTTTCCATCGCCTCTTTCATGGGGCCCATGCCGGCCATCAGACTCTCGAGATCCATACTTTGTCTCCTTTGTCCGGGCACCATGACAGCAGCTCCAGGCAGCTCAAGATGATGCTGGCCAAGCCGCCAACTACGAAAAACCCGCAGACACTGCCGCCTGCGGGTCATCTGATCACCGGACAAACCGGGCGCCGCCCAGAACCAAAGGGTTTACCCTCAAAAGTCGAAAAAAGCCCGGTCTCGCTGCCCGCCAGGCGAGCGCGTCCAAGCGCGAGGACCTGCGGTCCGCGCCAGGGGTGTGCGCCGGAGGCGCGAGGAGGCAAAGCCCCCTCTGAGGGAAGCCTCAATCGTATGTGGGTCGGCGCCCGGTTTTCTGCTCTTACATCGAGGGACAAGCCTCTTGCCTCTCGGACCCGGAAGCTGCGGCCATCATTCGACGATCAGTTTGTCCTGCGCCGGAATGGTCTGGTCGTCCACCTGCCGCGCATCACTGGCGAAGTTGGCGTAGACACAGACGCCAGAAGCGAACTCGGTCTTCTCGACCAATTTGTCCTCGCAGAGATATTGGTGATCCAACATCTCGTCCATGCCGATGCGCTTGTGCAGGGCGTCCAGGTCCAGGCTGGCCTTGAACTCGGCTTCGCGACCTCGCCAGTCGGCGAGGTTGTTGACCGGATAGTAGGCCATGTAGCCCCAGAGGTAATTGGCCAAGTCGATGGCCGCTTCGCCACCGGAGGTGCCCTCTGATGGGTACCGGCAATAGAAAGCGGAATCATGGAACACCAGCGGCCAGAGCGGCGGCGTGCTACCACCGGGAATATGTTCGTGCCGGTTCTCCAGCCAGTCGATGTGCCACAGACCGAAGTCGGCGGCTTCCTCGCTGCCCAGGACAATACCCTGGTCCTTGAAGAACTGCATCAGCGCAATCTTATTGCTACGCTCGTCGGCACGACAGGTGGGATGATCAGGGTGGTAGCACTCGTAGAACTGCACACAGGAACAGGTGTCTATAAAATGACCACGCATGTTCAAGGCGCCGAACTGCTGCGGCCAGTTGCGCTCAGCGTAGCGACGCTGCTGGCTGGAGCACAGGATGTAGGTCAGACCGCCGTGCCAGAATCCGCCATGCAACAAACGCTGATCCGAGGTGGTCAGGACGCCGTCCGGGAAGCTGGGGCAGTGATCGTAGATATCCTGGTAATTGTCGTGCAGCACGGTCATGAATGGAGCATCACCGTGGTCGAACAGTTTCTTCAATTCGTCCAGACTACCCAGGGCCGCCTCGGGTGGCCAGATATCCGGATGGCTCTCGTCATAGCCGCCATTGTAGGTGCCGCGCAGGCTGAAGAGACCTTTTTCCATGCCCCATTTTTTGGCCAAGCGCATGGCCTCGGCCATATCGGCGTGGCTGACGTTGACCTTCAGGCGGTCCTCGCCCTCGGCGTGCCGCAAAAAGGCGCGGATGTTGTCAGGGTGCTCGGTCCAACTCTGCATGGTACTGACAATGCGACCACCCAGCAGACGTTTCAGATCCGGTGTCTCGGCGATCTTTTCCGGCAGCAAACGCATCAGCTTATGGTCTAACAGATAGCGGCGCATGGTTTTGGCCATGTCGACGTAACCGCCGGAGACAAAGTGATAACTCAGGCTGCGACGCGGCGCCCACACCTTGCGGGTGCGCAAAAAGCAGGGCATCACCGACAAGCTGGTGCGGTAGGTGCCGCTGTCCTCATAACCGTCCTCAAACAGCATCATCCAACCGGCACGCTCGTCCGCGGCCAGACCGCCGATCCAACGTTGATTCAGGCCGTTGTTCTGGGTCGAGAAGAAGGCGTTCATGCCATCGCTGGCTTCTGAATAGATTCGGCCGACACCATCAGGCTGCACGATGTGCGCGCTGACGATGGGCGGCGGGAAATTCAGGCTCTGCAGACGATCGTCGACATCCATAACCTCCAGACCCAGGCGCCGACCGTCCAGATTCCAGCGAATCCAGAAACGGGCACGCTCGTCCTTGCCGCGGTAGGGCGGGCCAGCCATGTGCACGCGCAGGCGGTCACCGTCAGGAAAGACCTGGAAGTGGGTGCGGAAATAGTCGGCCCACACCCGTTCGCGACGGTTCCAGACCACTTCCTCGGTGATGGTGGAGGTATCCTGCCAGGTACTGCCAAGCATGTGCCAGATCTGGCCCGTGGCCTTGTCGAGAATCTGGGCCGAGGCGTCATCGAAGAAGTCGGCGCGGAGGTGATCGTTTTCCAAGTGCTGCACGGCAGTGGGCATGAAGGCGCTCCTTTCAGGGCCAAGCTTTCTAGCGGGCCGAGTCGGTGAATCCAGCGTAAATGCCCTTATTATCTGTTTGATTTCATGCCGCCGGGGGCTTCCAAAAGAAATCCCAGCTTCGTCGCCCAGCGTTACAGACCATGTCCGTTCCTGTCAACGACTTGAATTATGGGCCATTGGTCAATATCCTGCACGTCCTTGAGGAGCATGCATGGCTGAGCGACGTCCCAACATCCTATTCATCTATTCCGATCAGCACCGTTATGACTGTCTGTCTGGGCACGGCCACCCCCTGGTGCAGACGCCGAATCTAGACCGGCTGCTGCATGAAGGCTGCGATTTCAGCCACGCCTTCACCCCCTCTCCCATTTGCGTGCCGGCCCGTTGTTCGCTGCTTTCAGGACAATATCCGGTGCAGCATGGTGTGATCCACAATTTTGATGGCGAGGCCTGGAAACCACTGGATACCCAGCAGCCCACGCATCCCCGTGTGGTCAGCCAGGCCGGCTACCACAGCTACCACATCGGCCGTTGGCATGTAGACCCCCAGCGCGGCGGCCAGGACTTCGGCTTCCAAGAATTCCAACAGGATTGGCGCTATGGAAAATACCTGGCCGCTCAGGAGTTGAAGGCCGCTCGGCAGCCGGATAATCTTGAGCGTCCCTTCCTGGGTGGGCGCTCCCTGCTACCAGCCGAGCAGAGCAGCCTGTTCTGGCATGCACGCCAGGTGATCGAGCGGCTGAAATGGCAGCAGACACACGACGCTGACCCCTTCTTTATCCATTGGCACAGCATGGAACCACACCTGCCCTGCTATCCGGCCGAGCCCTTCGCCAGTAGGTACGACCCCGCCAGCATCGAACCCTGGCCCGGTTTTGCCGACGATCTGGCCTCCAAGCCCTTCATCCAACGTCAAATGCCGGTGACCTGGAATATCCAGGACATGAGCTGGGACGACTGGCGCCTGCCAGTGGCACGCTATTTCGGCATCATTTCGCAGATGGATGCGGCCATCGGCCTGGTGCTCGATGCCTTGGACGACTTGGGCATGGCGGACGACACCCTGGTTGTTTACAGCACGGACCACGGCGATATGTGCGGCAGCCACCACATGGTGGACAAGCATAACAACATGTACGACGACATCTGCCGGGTGCCGCTGATCATGCGTCAACCGGGCTGCATTCCCGCTGGCGCGGTTCGTGATGATTTCGTCAGCAATGTGGTGGATCTGGCGGCAACCTTCTGCCAGGTGGCCGGTGCCGACGTGCCAGACAGCTTTGCCGGTGAAGACATCCATTCGGTCGCACGGGGCCAGCGCAGCCTGGATCGCACCGACATCTATGCCAGTTTCAGCGGCAATCAGTTCGGTAGTTATTCCCAACGCATGCTGCGCGAACGACGCTGGAAATATGTTTGGAACGCGACCGCCGAGGACGAGCTGTACGACCTGGCAAGCGATCCCGGCGAATGCCACAACCTGATCGCCGATGTCGAGGCACAGGCGGAACTGCCACGACTACGTGGACGCCTGGCAGCGTGGATGCAAGAGATCGGCGATCCGCTGTTCAACGGTTTCACCAAGCGGCAGTTCCTGGAAGGGTGCAAACTGACCGGTTTCGAGACATCAACAGTGTAACGTTCAGGCAGCAGACTCCTGCAGCTTTCCCTTTTTTGGCGGGATCGCGACTTGCGCCTGCACCTGGGCAAGCTTTTCGAATGGGACACCACCTACTTCAATGGTGAAAAGATCGACAGTCTTGGCACCCCTTTTGTTGCCAACGAAAAAACCCACCACTACTGGATACCACGTCAGCATGTGCAAGCCGGCCAAACCAATTGCCTGGGCATCTCCCTCTGGGGCAACAGCCCCCAGGTCCGCATGATCGGTCCCGCCGAGGACATGTACCTGCAGGCCCTGGAACCGCTCTGGTATTATCCCGATTACCGCGAGGACTACTATGAGATAGCGACAGCCCGACTCGTTCTTATCACTGGTAGCATGGTGCTGACTATCGCCGTTTTACTGCTGTTGCGCCCGGTGAACCTGTCAGCCGAACGGAACGACACCCGTTCACAACAGGTGGACGGCTCAGCGTGGGCAAGCGGCGTCGCTGAAAATCCATCAGAAGACAGCGAGTGTCACCTGGCCACCATCACATCGCCGGAGCGATCACTACCAGAGAATGCTTGCCTGTCAGACGATTATCGACGGCATGACCGCCTGATAGCAGTGAGATGGCAAACCGACTCTGCCTGGCCATGGCGCAACACGCCAATACCGGACATGACAACGACAACGTCAAACCTGCCAAACAGCCCGCTCGCGCAGCCCGTACGATACCGGTCATGCCAGCACCGCAGGCACCTCGTCAGAACGGCACCGAAACGCACTGGTATACGCGAACGGTGCCGAATCATTCTGGCTGATCGGATCGTCAGCCGTGGCTGAACTGCACCCGCTCGCAATCCAAGCCTTCGATGGCGCGTAGCTTGGTTTCCATTTCCTCGACATCAGCACTGGGACCAAAGGTCTCCAGGACAATGATCCCGTTGGGCGAGCAGGTATTGGCCGAGGCCTCGTGCAGGCCCAGGCGGGTCTTGATGCTGCAGCCGTGCTCGGTCAACACGGCTTGCAGCTGCTGCGCATGACGGACGCGGTCCGAAACATGCAGCAGCAAAATGATATGATCGTCGACGGTCTGACTCATAATTGGCTCCTAAGGGTGCGGAAAGAAATAAAGGTAGCAGATCGCGCAGAGATTTTGTCGAT
>CAYONM010000210.1:0-6423 GCA_964405325.1 uncultured candidatus Brocadiaceae bacterium
TCTTCGCGCCTTGAAGGATCGACAAAATCTCTGCGCGATCTGTAACGTTTATTTTCCGCACCCTAAGTCGGGTCAGCAAGCACTGGCAAAGCGATTTCCACAATTCATCCCGTAAAAACAACCGGCAGCCAAAGGCTGCCGGTTGTTTTACAGAAGCAGTTCCGGCGTGAGATTACAAACCGGGCGCCGCCCGGATCCCATCCGGGTTCAATCGTATCGGTCGGCGCCCGGTTTTGACTCTTACATCGAGGGGCAAGCCCCTCGGACCCCGAAGCCTGGCAAGCCTGCTGCCGTCAGCCGTGTCAGGGTCAGCCGGTCACGCGTCCCAGCACCGGACCACAACCAAGCAATCCTCCCGAACCATTTCTGCTCGATGGATTGCACGCAGAACTGACCGGCAATGTGGAACGGGCCCGCCAGGCTTACGCTAGTGCCAACCTGCCAACACAAAGCCATTGGCAAGAATTCCGAGCCTGGCGCTTACCGCAGCATCCCCTCGTCCCATCTCAGCCTTGAGCCCAGCCGGGCTAAGCCCACCATGACGCCACTTCCCACTCGAGCCCGGAGTCCCGCATGGCACGTGCACTGGTTTTCAACCTCGAAGGAGAGGTATCGCAACTCCCGCTGACGCGGGTCGACCGCGCCAAGCTTTATGGCGAACGCAAACGATTGGTGGTCGACGAGCAGGGCGAACCCTGTCGCAGCGCCTATCTCAGCAGCGACGGCAGCACCCTGGTCCCCGCCGGTGGCCTGGCCATGTGTTACCTTGATGAACACGGTACACCCGTGGAACGCAGCGAGTTGCTCTCGGTCGACCACTCCGGCGAGGTGCTCGACAAGCTACCCTCCACCCTCGGCCAGGAGGTGGAGCTGTCCGGCCCGGTGGATCCGAGCCGGGTTCTGGATCATATCACTCGCAGTGTGTATCTTTTGAACCCGAGCGAAATCGGCCCCAAACTGACTGCCGGTCTGGATCGCGGTGAGATCTACGAAACGGAATTCCGTTATACCGCCACCCCCAACACCAACGTGTTCTTCCTCCTGCGCAACGATGCCGGCACCTTTGGCCTGATCTGCCAGGCGGTGGATTTTACTTTTCTGCATAGTGTGACCAACGACGAGCTCGACACCTCGGACGACGAAGAAGAGCTGGACGATGAGGATCTGGATTTCTCTTTCTAAGCGACACAAACCGGGCGCCACCCAGAACCCAGCCGGGTTCAATCGTAGCGGTCGGCGCCTGGTTTTTGCTCTTAGGGCCCGTCAATAAATAAAGGTTGCGTCTCACTTGATCTTTTGCCGCCCTTCTGCGTTGTTTATCGCTTACATATACTCGATATGCTCGCTCTTCGCGCCTTGAAGGATCGACAAAATCTCTGCGCGATCTGCTACCTTTTTTTCTTTCCGCACCCTTACCGACAAATCATCGCGGAGTATCCGCTTGCTCATGACATCAACTTGTGGTTTACCGCCAAGGCGCAGATGCGCGAAGCGTTTGCAGTGACCCCAATGACACCACCTCCTCCCTTCAATGCTCGATCCGGGCTTGGAGTCCGATGGCACGCCGAAAACGGCCCCAATAATTGACGCTCGTCCCAACTATACCATACGGAACAGACGCATGGCCTATACCATTCCCCTCTGCGACGACCGGAAACGCTATGCCACGGTGATCGGCATCGCCCCCCGACGCGGCTCCAACACCAACCTACGCACCGCCGATGGCCGACAACCCCGTGCGGCGCGCTTGATCAAGAGCACCGAGGACAGTTGCCTCGAAGCTCTGCTCAAACAGCACGATGGCAACCTGGATGCCATCTCCGAAGCACTGGTCACCGGCGATCCGGAATTGCCGCTGGAACAGCTGGGCCGCCACCTTCCGCAGGCCGCACGGGTCTATCTGAAAAACGACGGCTCGGTGCTGTATGCCGCCCGCATGCTGCGAGTGGTCACCGACAGCGCTGGACATGAAGTCAGCCGTGAGGACTTCGTTGATGTCGAGGCGACGGTTGCCGAAGAGGGTGGGCCACTGCCCTGGACCGGCCGCTTGATGCCCATTGGCGATGCCGTCCGGCGCTTCGCCATGGTTCGGAAATTGCAGCTTCGGCACGTCAATGGCCTGACCTACGACTTCCTGTACGACATCGCCAAGACTCTCACTGAAGCCGGCAAGATGCTGGTCATGGGCAGCGGCAGCAAAGGCCGAAATCCGTTGATCTTCAGCAAGAACGGCAGCCCCTATCGCGGCTTCCTTGAAGGCCGTATAGACGGCGAGTCCTTCCGCCTGGTGTTGCATCTATCGAACCTGGAGCTGAAGGCCCCCTCATCCGAATAATTCACGACCAGCAAACAAGCGGAACCGACCATGACCAGTCTGTGCATGACCACCACTTCCTACGGCCCTGGACAGATCAGCGAAATCGGCGGCCTGGCCGACACCGATCTGCAACATCAGCTGCGCCGCTATAAACGGATGATCGCCAAGCGCTACCGCGTGATTCCGGCGGAAAAGGCCGAAACCATTCTACCGGAAGGAGAACTGCTGGTTTCCACCAAGCTCGATGGGCAGCTGTGGTTTCTGATCGTACGAGACGGATCGGCAGCGTTCTGCTCTCCCAGTGGCCGTGTCTTACAGGGCATTCCGCTCTCAGAACGACTGGCCGAAAATATCGGCAATATTGATGTCATCATTGCCGGTGAACTGTATGTCGACGGCAGCAAGGACCGGCCTCGGGTCGGTCATGTCGCCGCCATACTCGGCGATGGCGCACGCGCCGATGAGCTGCGCTTCGCCGCTTTTGACCTCTTGGAGGATGGCGAGCAGGACGCCCTGGCGCTGCCCTATCTCCGTCGGTTGGAGCGCTTGCAACAATTACTGGAAGCGTCGCAGGTCATCACCACCGAAGTGGTCGAACGCGCCGAAGTCCCCCGCCTGTATCGAGACTGGGTGCTGTCCGGAAGGCACGAGGGCCTGGTGGCCCGCAGTGAGCAGGGCCTGACCTACAAGATCAAGCCGACCATCAGCCTGGATCTGGTGGTGGTCGCCTTCGGCAGCCGGATCGAGGGTGAGCAGCACGAACTGCGCGAGATGACCGTAGCGCTGCTAGACGACGAAGGCCATTATCAGGTGATCGGTAGCGTCGGCACCGGCTTTTCCGCCGCCGATCGCTTGAGCTGGCACCATCGCCTGAGCGGTATAGTAGTACCCAGCGCCTATCGCTTGGCCGGTTCCGATGGCACCATGTGCCGCTTTGTCCAACCGGAAATCGTGGTCGAAGTGATCTGCTCCGACCTCCTGACCCACGACTCCTCCGGAAACGCCATCCGTCGCATGCGCCTGGCGCACAGCAGCGACGGCTACCGTCCCCTGGGCGAGTATCCGACCGGAGCGCTGCTGCACCCCCGCTTCGACCGCGAGCGGGACGACAAACAGGTGGTTGCTGGTGACGTTGGCCTGGAGCAGATCACCAGCCGAGTACTCCCCGAGGAAGAAGCCACCGGCAACACCAGGGCGATGGAGCTGCCCAAGGCCGAAATCCTGGCGCGCAAGGTCTGGACCAAGGTCACCAAGGGCAAGCAGATGGTCCGCAAATACGTCCTGGTCAAAACCAACAAGGAACAGCATATTCCCTGCAGCCCCTACGCCCTGTTCAGCACCGACTATTCCCCAAACCGAGCCGAACCATTGAAAACCGGTCTGAGCGTGGCGGTCGATCGCGAACAAGCCGATGCCCAAGTTGAAAAGTGGCTGTCTGAAAATATCAAAAAGGGTTGGGAGGAAGTCTGAGAAGCCCCGGCTCAGCTTCCCCGCCACAACAGCCGACTGCAGCGACCAGCCTCGCTGGCCAAAGCGGGTCCGACTTGGCGAGAAATCATTATGGCATCCAAGCTGCGCGGCGTCCCCACCACGGTCACCGCTCCCAACAGACTGCCGTTCTGATCGTGCAGCGGCGACCCGAGTATATGCCGATCCCGTTTCATTTTCTGACAATACCCCTGCTCGCGCAGCCGTTTGCGTTCCCGGCGATACCACTGGCGGGTGTCGGCATCGTCACGGATCAGGTCGTTCCAGATACCGGATGGTAATAGAAACACCCCCCAGGGCGTGCCCTGGGGATTGGCGACCAAGTGCCCCGGCACCATGATCGGAAAACTGCCCGCCACCCGCTGACTGGCCAGGCAGATGGCCCGCTGGCCGTTCCAATGCATGATCGCCGCGGAATTGCCGCAGGCACGGGCCACCGCCGGTAGCTCGGGTGCGATCAGGGCCAACAGCCGGCGTTCCTGACCAGCCGCAGCTTGCAGGGCCTGGAGACGCGCTGCCGGTTGATACAAACCATCACGCCCCTTGGCAAGCATACCCTCCTGGCACAAACCGATAAGCAGACGCGACACCATCACCTTGGGCAGGCTCAGGTACCGACAGGCCTGGGTATGGGAAAAACCCTGCGGTCGGGCCGCGGCCAACTCCAACAGACGTAGACTCCGCTGCACGGCATGGGTGGCTGTCATACTCAGAAGGGTACAATTCTGTATCCTTATCGGCAAGCCAACAGTCACGGCGTGCTGTAGTATCACCGGTTCAGGAGACAACTATGCCAGACACCGCCCGCAACGTCCTGCTGATCAGCGTCGATCAATGGTCCGGTTCCATCCTTGGCTGCGCTGGTCACCCGGTGGTGGAGACCCCGACCCTGGATTACCTGGCTCAGGCCGGCATCCGCTATCCCAACGCCTACTCCGAATGCCCCGTCTGTGTGCCAGCTCGCCGGACCTGGATGAGTGGGCTGCATCCGGACCAGCATAACGTCCTGGTCAATCGTAGCGCGAACATGCCCGAAGTCCCCACCCTGGCGCAGTGTTTCCGTGATCAGGGCTACCAGGCCTATGCCGTCGGTAAACTGCATGTGCACCCGCAACGCAATCGCATCGGTTTCGACGATGTGATCCTGGACGAGGAAGGCCGCGGTAAACCAGACGACTACGCTCTGTTTCTGGGCGACCAGGGCTATCCCGGCCAGCGTTTCGCCAACGGCATGGGCAACAATTGTTACGAATGGCGACCCTGGCACCTACCCGAGCGACTGCATCCCACCAATTGGGCCACCGAACAGATGTGCCGGGTCCTCCGTCGCAAAGACCCGACTCGACCAGGCTTCTGGTACCTGTCTTATAGTTTTCCGCATCCGCCCCTGGCGCCGCTGCGCGACTATGTCGACATGTACCGCGACGTCGACATTCCCCTCCCCCAAATCGGCCAATGGGCCGAACAACCAGACATCGATGACCGCGAATATCGCCGTCGCCAGGGCCTGATGCGCGCCTATCTGGCGCAATGCACGCACATCGATCATCAAATCCGGCTGGTGATCGGTACCCTGCGGGAAATGGGCGAACTGGACCAGACCGTCATCGCCTTCACCGCCGACCACGGCGAACAACTCGGCACCCACGGCCTGTGGGCTAAATCCACTTTCCTTGAGGAGTCGGCCCGCATCCCCTTCCTGGTCATCGGTGCCACCGATGACCAGCGCTTCCAAGCTGGCAGCGTTGATCAACGCCTGGTCGGCCAGGAGGACCTGCTGCCCAGCTTGCTGGATGCCGCGGGTCTGCCCGCAGCCGACCACGCCACTGGCCGCAGCTGTCTGTCAGAAACACCACGCCAACAGATTTTGGGCTGCCACGGCCATCGCCCTGGCGATGGCCCGGCCGGCAATGGCATCTGCCGCATGTTGCGCAGCGACCGTTACAAGCTGATCTGGCAGCCCGCCGGCAATAGTCTGCAATTGTTTGACATGCACGAAGATCGCCAGGAAATGCACAACCTGGTCTGCGATTCTGCGCACGCTGCGACCCTCGAGGAGATGAGCCGTCGTCTGGTGAACACCCTGAGCGAATGCGACCGTGCCGCCTGGGTACGCGACAATCAACTGGTTGGCACCGAGGTGGCAGACAACCCGGTCAACACCTGGGAATTTCGCCACCTTCGCGGCCAACGCGGCATCCAGTGGCCACCGAGTTAGCCACGCTCAGCCCACATCAGCAATCCCAGAAGTAAACAAACCGGGCGCCGACCTATAGAGCCCGTGGGTTCCGGGCGGCGCCCGGTTTGTAAGCTGAGCCCGCAAAACTTCGAGTAGAAAAAGTTGTTTTTTGCGGGCTCAGCTTCGGGGTCCGAGGGGCTTGCCCCTCGATGTAAGAGCCGAAAACCGGGCGTCGACCGATACGATCGAGCCCGTGGGTTCCGGGCGGCGCCCGGTTTGTAAGCTGAGCCCGCAAAACTTCGAGTAGAAAAAGTTGTTTTTTGCGGGCTCAGCTTCGGGGTCCGAGGGGCTTGCCCCTCGATGTAAGAGCCGAAAACCGGGCGTCGACCGATACGATCGAGCCCGTGGGCTCCGGGCGGCGCCCGGTTTGTTCCCAACG
>CAYONM010000211.1:0-6385 GCA_964405325.1 uncultured candidatus Brocadiaceae bacterium
CCGCCGGCCTGTCCGCCCGGCAATTGCAAGAGGGCCTGGTGCAGGTTCAGACGACCGCCGCTGGCACAGGTGTCGGCGAAGGCCGGTTTCACGTCGACGCTGGCCATGATGGCCTGCTTGAGCTGGCTGGCGCTGGTACCGGCCGGGGCGTGACCGGCGGCCAGGGCCAGGGCCCCGGTGACATGCGGCGCCGCCATGGAGGTGCCGCTGAGCCAGGCCAGTTTCAGGTGCGGGTTCTCCCAGCTCAGCTTCGGATAGGCATTGAAGATCAGGTGCCCAGGAGCAAGCAGGTCGACGGCTTCCGGATCGTAATTGGAGTGCTCCCAGAACTGGTCGTCATGATCGCTGGCACCGACGGTGATGATGCAGTCGAGATCGAAATTCGCCGGATACTGCGGCAGCTCCGCCAGGGACCTGCCGTCGTTGCCAGCACTGGTGACCACCAGCATGCCGAGCTCGCCTTGGCGCTCGTAGGCCGCGCGCAAGGCGGTCAGATCGCCAGTCTCCCAACTGCGAAAACCATAACTGTGATTGCTGGCGACGATGTTCACGCCGTTCTGACGCATCATGGCGAGGTAATCCAGGCTACGGATGGCGTCGGAACTGCTGCCTTGGGCCACATCGCCCTCGCCGCCGCCGAAACACACGCCTAGCAGTCGCGCCTGCCAATCGACACCGACCACACCCAGCGGCTCCACTTCGTTTTCCAGTCGACTCTCCTCGGCGCCGATGATACCGGCGACATGACTGCCATGGGGATGCCCGGTGAGATCGCCGTTGTTGCTGTAGAAATTGTAACCGTGGATGTCATCCACGAAGCCGTTGCCGTCGTCATCGACGTCAGCCACCCGCTCGCCGGGATTCACCCAGATGCGATGTGCCAGATCTTCATGCTGGATATAGATGCCGGTATCGATCACCGCCACCACCACCTCTGGCGAACCGGTGGTGATGGCCCAGGCCTCCGGGGCATCGATGTCGGCGTCTTCTGTGCCGATGTAGTCCGGATCCCCTTCGTCGGAGAGGTCCTGTCCCGTGTTGTGCAGGCCCCACTGATAGAGGAAGCGACGGTCGAGCGGGATGTTCTGGTCGGCGGTGAAACGCGCCAGCAGGTCCCGATCGACATCGCGGATCCACTGCGCTTGCCCGAGCAGCGCCGCCTGCAGGCGCTCCATGGTCCGGGGGTCGCTACCATCGAAGGCGATCCGATACAGATCCGGTCGGATCGGCGGTTGCTCCAGACGCGCCCCGTGCTGCCGGAGCCAGCGGCTGAGGCCGGCCCGATCGGCCTGCGGCTGCAGCTGCACGATCAGGCGGTCGGCCAGCAATTCGACCGCGCGCGGCTCGCCGCCGCCCTGCAGGGGCTGGCGCTGCTCGATGCGCACCTGGCGATGTTTATTGGCCTGGCGCTCCACCACCCAGATGTCCTCGCGCTGGTCGCCCAGCTGTCGGGCGTGTTGACTGATGATGCGATCGCCGGCCAGCAACAGCTGGCAGACCGGCGGCTCGCTGGTGGCCGGCGACAGGGGTCGGGCCGTGGCTCGTTGTGCTGCGTACCATGAGGTGAGTACGACCACAGCGATAATGGCGAGCACGACGAAGCTACGCATGGCAGTTCTCCTGATGAACAAGGCGGCACTCTGGCCCGGAGTCCTCATGAGGGTCGTCGCGAAAGTCATAGCGTGCTGTCCGTACAGGGCTCACGACGCGGATCGCCGCCGCGCTACGTGAAGATCCGCCGACCGGGCGACATGCTGTAATGACAGTGCTTTTGCGGCTTTGTCGCAGGGTCCTCATGAGAAAGGGCGAACTAGATGGGTTTATCCTGCCATGCAGCAGCGTCGATGCCATGCGCGCATCAGATCTGATGGCGAGCATAGTGCCACACCGGCCGGCTTCTCGGGGGAACGACTGCCGTCGGCTTGGTTTGCCGGGCAGTGCGGGTCGATGCCCGGCAAACGCGCTGCCCATCGTCCGCAGTTCCGTTCACCCCAGCCAACGCAACACCTCTCTCAACAGCTCCCAACAGCAGGAAGGCCAGGGCTGCCGCGACGGCAGCATCGTCGCGGTGGCTTGCCTGCTGAACGGCACGGAACCGGGCCAGGCCACCGAGGAGCCATGGACCCACAGTACGACAACGGCCTCACTGAGCGGCACCGTCACTCTGCAGGCGCGGGCCATGGACGACGATGGTCGCTGGTCTCTGTCGCAAGGCATGCAGCTACGCATCAGCGAGCTCGGCCATCGTCCAAGGTGGGCCAGCCCACAACCCAAGGGTTCGATTCTAGTGGCCTGGCCCACCTTCTGCTCTTTGCGTCTCAGGGCTCCTAGGAGCCCGTCCCTCAAGACCGAAAACTACTTGCTTCTACCGGCTGTATGGAACTGGACTTACAGAGGGGTATCTTCGAGTTAATGGTAGTTCTGCGGCCTTGAGGGACTATCAGCCGCCGCGGAGTCGATTACCGCGGCGGTGATGCGCATACCGCGTACACCGTCGGCAAGACCGGGAATATCCAGATCCTCGGGCGAAGCGTGCGTCGATGCTGGCGAAGGCCTCCAGATAGCCCTCGGGATGGCCCTCTGGCAAACGGGTGGCGGCAGATCCTTGTCGAAAAAACGGCCGCTGCGCCTGATCTCCATGGGCCGATAACGCCGATTGACAGCCAGGTTGTCTGGCTCCATCGGCCGGCATGCTCGCGCCAGATGCGCAGGCGTCTCTCCTGCTCATGCCTCACATCCTCTGGGTCCCGATCCAGGCTTGTGAGGGGATCTCCGTCAGCCCTTGCCCTGGATGGGCATCAGGCCGATCCGCACATCGAGGATGCGATCGTTTAGGCGTATGATCTCGGCTCCCTGCTCGTGCACGACATCGGCTTCCGGCCGATCCGGGTTGGCCTGGTAGGGCAACACCTCGTCCTCGCCATCGCGCAGCAGCAGACGGACACGACGGGGGACCGGCGGCGCGGCGCTGGTCGTGCCGCTGATGATGATCGACAGGCTGCCCTCGTCGCTGTCGTTGCTGGTCAGCTGCAGGCGGGCCTCGTAGTCGCCCGCGGCGACCGCGGCGATCGTCAGCCGCCAAACACTGCTGGTGTCCGGCGCCAGGGCGCCGGGAAGGGTATCGCTCTGGATCAAGCAATTCGTTTCCTCGACAACCGTGATGCCATTAACGATCAGGTTGGCATCGCCCGTGTTCGCAACCACCAGCTCGACGACGGCGGCGCTGCCGCCTAGGTGCAGAATCGGACCGTCGATGCGATCACCATCCTGCAGCGATTGCGCGGCGTGGGTGAGCAGCAATTCCGGGTGTCCGCCGGGATCGTCCGGTTGCGCATCGATGGTGACATTGACAACAACGCTGTCGCTCAGCAAGCCATCGGAGACCAGCACCGTGAAGCGATCGACGCCGTTGTAGTCGGCGTCGGGCTGGTAGCTGATCGCTTGGCTGGCGCCAACACCGCTGCCGACGGCGGCGCTGCCGTGCTCCGGTGTGACGGCGATGGCCCAGGTGAGCTGGTCGGCATCGGCATCGCTCGCATCCAGGCTCAGGCTGAAGGCGGTCGGGCTGCCGTCCTCATCCATGACCACGTGCACGGAATCGCCCTGGGCGATGACCGGGGCCTGACCGCTGACGCTGCCCAGCAGCAGACGGGCCAGACTCAGGTCGCGGGCGCCGTGGCCGCCGAGATAGGCATAGGTGCCATCGCTCACCACGCCGGCAGCGGCCTGCAGCAATTGGCTGTGATAGCTGGTTCCGCCATTCTGCCCGAATCCGGCCACCGGCTCGCCGGCGGCATCCAGATGCATCACGACCGCGGTCTCGGGCATGTCGCTGCGCTGGATGTTGCTGGCGGTGCCGGCGACCAGGAAGCCATCGCCGTGGCGGCAGACATCCCAGGCGCGATCGGCGGCGCCATCGTCCACATCCAGCAGTGCCTTGCCATCGTCACCGAAAGCACTGTCGATGTGATCATCCGAACCCAGCATCACCGCCGCCAAGCGGCCCTGCCGTGCCTGATCATCCGCTGCTCCCACCACCAGCACCCGGTCGTCCTCGAGCACCAGACAGTCACGAGCGCTGGTGTCCCAATTGCTGGACGATAGCTCCGGCATCAGAATGAAGCCATCGCTGCCGAAGCCGGTATCGTGCTGGCCCTCGGCGGTGATGCGCATCAGCAGGAACGCGCTGCGCGAGGAGGGACCGCCTTCGCCGACACAGATCAGCGAGTCGTCGGAACGCACCGCCACGGCGTGGAGCTGCTCCTTGTGGGAGAAGGCCCCAGGCTTGCTGTCGATGTGGACATCGTCGAAATCCGCATCGGGGCTGCCGTCGGCACGCAGGCGCGTGACCAGCAGGTCGCGGTTGTTGACATTGTCGGCATTGGCGCGGCTGCCCACCACGAGAATCCGTCCCTGGTTGTCCTGACCGAGGCCGTTGTAGGACCCCTCGGTCAGGCTGGCGACGCCCTGATCACCAAAAGCGGGATCCAGGTTGCCGTAGCGGTCGAGACGGAGCACCTGCCTGGTATTGGTGAGTACCAGCAGCTTGCCATTGGCCTGGAGCAGGGCGTCCCGGGCCGCAGCATCGACCTCCGGCCACAGATAACGGCCATCGCCGGCCCAGGTGGTATCGGCGCGACCATCGGGCAGGCGACGGATCACGGCGATCCGCGACTGCTGGCCGATGCTGGCGGAACCGACCAGTAGGAGCGCGCCATCGGCCTGACGCAGCAGAGCCGTCGCGCGATCGCTGCTGGTGGTGGTCGCAGCCAAGGCGACCACCCCGTCGTCGCCCCAAGCGGTATCGGGGTCACCGCCTGCATCCAGGCCAGCGACCCAGATCTTCTGCGGCTGGTTGGTCGCAGGCGAGAATGACCCGACCAGGAGCGTGCGTCCATCAGCCATGGCGCCCCCCGCCAGACTGCCAGCATCGAAATAGACGCGGCCGTTCTGGCCGAAGTCGGGATCGGCGCTGCCATCGGCCAGGACCCGCAGCGCCGCGGGCACCATCCCCCCGTCCGCGGCCGCGGTGCCCAGCAGGACCACCGGGCCATCCGCCTGGGGATGGAGCGACCGTCCCATAGCCTGCCCGCCGAGGTAGTGCTTCACGACCCCATTGCTGCCGAAGCCGGCATCCAGGACGCCGGAGGCGTCCAGTTTGGCGATCCCGAAGGCGGTCTCCTTCTTGCCAGAATCCCAGCTGAGTCCGGTCCAGAAGATGCTGCCATCCGCAGCACAGGCGAGATCGCCAGTGCCTGCAACCTTTCCGGCGCTCGCCTGGAATTCGCTGACGCCCGCGTCTGCGAAACTGGTGTCACGATCGCCGTCAGCGCTCAGACGCAGGACAAAGGACGACCGGCTCTTGAATTGTCCACCGATCAGGATCCGCCCCTCGGCATCGATCGCCAGACCACTGGGATAATCCGAACCGCCGAGATCGTCGGTCCAGACGCCCGCGCTTGCGAAACTGTCATCAATGACGCCACCGCTGGTGTAACGCAGCACCACCGGATCGCTATCGCCCGAGGCACGGCCTTCACCCAGGACGATGGCGCGATCGGCGGCATCCACCGCGATCGCAATCGGGCCTTCGTAATCGCCGTGCAGATCGTGGATCAAGCGGCCCTGATCGGCGAAGCTGGTATCGATGGCGCCATCGCTGCCGAGCCGCGCCAGACCGTAGTCGCTATCGAAACCGGTCTGGGCAGCAATGCGGGCCGTCACCAACACCCGGCCCTGGCTGTCGATCGCCAAGGCGACAGCCAGGGCGTCTTCGCCGACGAAATCGATCGCCTGCCAGCCGTCGCCTGAAAAAGAGGTATCCAGGGCACCATCGCTGAGCAGGCGGAAGACCACCGGCATCGAGCGGCCGCCGATGTCGGCATTGCCCAGAACCAGCATCCTGCCGTCGCCCTGAGCGACAGCATCGCTTCCCCTGGACAGGGCGGGGCCGATCCAGGCGTCGATGGGGTACACGCCCTGATCCCCGAAGCTGGAATCGAGCTCGCCCTGGGCCGCCGCAAGCGCGTGCATGCCCAACAGACTCCAGCACAGACACGGGATGAGGTGCGATATCGGCATGATTGGTCTCCTGATCGGCGACGTATAGTCTAAGGCGACCTGTCGGCTAAACGCAACCAGACAGTGAGTATTCCTCAACCCATGTGTGACACCGTTCGACTCCTGCCCAACAGACTCCAGCACAGACACGGGATGAGGTGCGATATCGGCACGCAATAAAAGCTGCTATCGCAAAATAGTGCCTGTCCCCGTTCGACTTCGTATAAAAGCTGCTATCGCAAAATAGTGCCTGTCCCCGTTCGACTTGTCCCCGTTCGACTTCGTTCGACTTGTCCCCGTTCGACTTGCTGCAGCCGCTCACACT
>CAYONM010000212.1:0-6343 GCA_964405325.1 uncultured candidatus Brocadiaceae bacterium
AGGATCGACAAAATCTCTGCGCGATCTGCTACCTTTATTTCTGTCCGCACCCTTACTGTGCTGCTGCCTCAATGGCATTGACGTCACCAGACCGAGGGCCACTGCCGCGCCCGAATCCGGCCATCAATCAGGATCTCCAGCCAACTACCGCGATCCTGGGCCCAGTCGCCGGCGAGTGCGAATTCGATGCCGCGTAGTTGGCAATGCACCCGCGCGTGCACATGCCCGGCCAACAATGCCTGACAGCCCCGCGCGGCTGCCTGCACCCGGCGTGGATCAATGAAGAAACGAGGCGTGTTTGGCAGTTGCTGCGGATAATGCCCGCTCCCTCGGCTGCTGCGACGCAGCAGCCGAGCGAGGCCGTCTTGCATCCAGGGCGGCATCACCATGGCCGTGCTCTGCAGCCAGAAACCACGCAAGCCAGCAGCACTCAGGTGATAGACAGGGTCGTACACCAAACGATCGCCATGCACGATCCGAATCCGACGACCAGCCTGTTCCACGGTACAGGCCGGCCAGTGCAGCTGCGCGCCACTGGCCGCTGCCAAGCGGCGACCGGCAACCACCTCGCGATTACCGGGAATCAGATCCAAACGCCAGCCCAAGCGCTGCAAGCGCTGCAAACGCGCAAACAAGGCCGCATAGTGCCGCTGCCGGGCTGGGGTCTCCAGCCAGAACTCGAACAGATCACCCAGGATCACCAGTCGCGCCGCAGGCTGCTGACACAGCCACTGTAAGAAATCCATGAACACGCCGTCTGGCTGACGCAGATGGACATCCCCACAGACATACACCCTTGGCTTCTGCATGGCCGCATCATGCCCGCCCCTGCCCAGGACAACAAGGTTGCGGGCTTGGTGTCCACGCCATGCTCGCAGCATGCCACTATACGCCCTGTTGCTGGCTTACGAGGGCAGCGAATTCTGCGGCTGGGCCACTTCGGCTGGTCGCCGCAGCGTCTCCAGCGACCTGCACGCGGCGCTGCGCCGCTTGGGCGAGCCCGGCGAGCTAGACGCCTGCTCACGCACCGACGCTGGCGTGCACGCTCGTGGCCAGGTTGCGCTGCTACAAGCCGAGCGGAACTGGGAACCCCAGCAGCTGGGCAAAAGCCTCAATCACCAATTACCGCCCGACTGCTGCTGCCAAGCGGCCGCAGCGTTGCCGGATGCCTGGCAGGCCAGCGAGCAGGTCAGCGGCAAGACCTACGCTTACCGCCTGGATATCGGCCTGATTCCCAATCCTTTTCTGGTACGAACCGGCTATCGCCCCGCCTGTTTGCCAGATCCGCAGGCGCTGCAACGCTGCGCCGAGCTGATTCCAGGCACACGCGATTGGCAGGCCTTCAGCCGCCGAGGCGAGACGCGCACGGATTTGATACGGCGCATCGAAACCTGCCGCTGGCAGATCGACGAGGTGACGGCGGTCTGCACCATCACTGGCCAAGGCTTTGTCTATCGCCTGGTCCGCTCGCTGGTCGGGGCCATGATCGCTGTAGCCAACGGCACCTGCCAACACGACGAGCTGATCGCCGCGCTCAACGGCCAAGCAAGCGCCGCCGCCAAGCAACAAGCCCCGGCACGTGG
Source organism: uncultured candidatus Brocadiaceae bacterium (assembly GCA_964405325.1). GTDB lineage: Bacteria > Planctomycetota > UBA11346 > UBA11346 > UBA11346 > CAYONM01. The sequence continues at coordinate 1,584 of CAYONM010000212.1, forward strand.
CCTCTGCCTGGAGCAGATCCATTTTCATCAGAGCCCGGACTGGCACTCCCCAGCTTGAGCCGCCCGTGCTGACACCTATGACCCGCGATCCCCTGGAGGATAGAACGACGATGAGCGAGGAAGCGATCCAAGAAACCGCCGGCCGCCTGCGCCAGGTTGCGCACGAGGTGGGCAAGGTGGTGGTGGGCCAACAAGAGATGGTCCAAGGCCTACTGATCGGCCTGCTGTGCAATGCCCACGTGCTGCTGGAAGGTGTCCCCGGCCTGGCCAAGACCACCCTGGTCACCAGTCTGGCCAAGGCCATGAGTGCCAGCTTCAGCCGGATCCAGTTCACCCCGGACCTGCTGCCAGCCGATATCACCGGCACCCGCATTTTCGAAAACGGTCAGTTTACCGTGCGCACCGGCCCGATCTTCGCCCAGTTGGTACTGGCCGACGAAATCAATCGCGCACCGGCCAAAGTGCAGGCAGCGCTGCTGGAAGCCATGCAGGAACACCAGGTGACCATCGGGGAGGAGACCTTCCCCTTGCCGGAGCCCTTCCTGGTGCTGGCGACCCAGAACCCCCTGGAGCAGGAAGGCACCTACCAGCTACCGGAAGCGCAAACCGACCGCTTCCTGCTGAAACTGCTGATCCGCTACCCCGAAGCCAGCGATGAGCGCCAAGTCCTGGACCGCGCCCTGGAGCCGATACCGATGGACCTGCAGCAGGTGCTCACCCCGGAACAACTGCTGGCAGCGCGCGCATCGCTGAATCAGGTGTTCATCGATGACCGCCTGAAGGACTACATCGTCACCCTGGTGCGCGCCACCCGCGCTCCACGTGAAGCTGGCATCAGCAACATGGACGGTTTGATCGAGGTCGGCGCCAGTCCGCGCGCGGTAATCGGCCTGGCCATGGCCAGCCGCGCTCATGCCCTGCTGCAGGGCCACACCTTTGTCACACCGCAGGACATCAAACAGATGGCTCCAGCGGTCCTGCGCCACCGCATCATCGCCAGCTACGAAGCCGAAGCCGAGGAATTGGACCAGGATGCCCTCGTCGCACGACTGCTGGAACACGTACCGGTACCATAAACTTCTACGCCACGCATTCACCCGCCAACAAACCCGACTGCTTCCATGGACGACGTCAAAGAACTCCTCCGCCAAGTCCGCCGCATCGAACTGCGCACTCGTCAGGCCATGACCGAGCTGACGGCGGGGGCGTATCGCTCGCGCTTCAAGGGTCAGGGCATGACCTTCGAGGAGGTCCGCGAGTACGTACCCGGTGACGACGTGCGTCATATCGACTGGAACGTCTCGGCCCGCTATCGCCATCCCTTCGTGAAGGTGTTCCGCGAAGAACGCGAGCTGACCGTGATCCTGCTGGTGGACCTGTCGGCCAGCATGCGCTTCGGCGCCATCCCCGGTCTTTCGCCGCGCAGCAAGATGAGCGCCGCCGCCGAAGCCGCCGCCGTGGTCGCCATTACCGCGCTGCACAACAAGGATCAGATTGGACTATTGGGTTTCACCGACCGTTGCGAAGTACACCTGGCGCCAAAACGTGGCCGCGGCCACACCATGCGCGTGGTGCGCGAAATCCTGGCCCCGCGCGAGGCCGGCCACGGCACCAGCATCTGCAACGCGCTCGATGATCTGCAGCACCACAGCCGCAAACAAGCGATTGTCTTCGTCATCTCGGATTTCCTGCATCCAGAACTCACCCTGGCCAGCAAGCTGCAACAGGTCCGTCGCCGGCACGATGTGATCGGCCTGCGGGTCGCCGACCCGGCTGAGCAGCAACTGCCGGTCTCCGATGCGCCGCTGGCGATGCGCGATCCGGAAACCGGCCAGGAGTTGCTGTTGGCCAGCAATGCGCGCAATCGCGCCAAATACGAACACAGCTGGAACGAACAGCGCGACCGGGTGCAGAAGTGTTTCCGCGCCGCTGGCGCAGACCTGGTGGACCTCAGCACTACCGACAACGTCATCATGGCTATCCAACGTTTCTTCGCCCGCCGCCGTCGGACCGTGGGAGCCAGCTGATGTCTGTGTGCGCTTCTGCCACCTGGCGAATCATCCATCTGCTTGTCGTTTTTATCGGTTTGCTTGCCGCCAGTGAAGCCAGCATCGACATGCACGTCGACCAGGCCGAACCGGCAGTCGGCGACCGCATCACGGTCACGGTTCATTATCGCTGGCCCTCGGATTGGCACCTCGACCAGGAACCACACCCAGCCGCGGTGTTCGATGCCGAGGGGTGCTTTCTGATAAACGTGCCACCACCGCAGGAACTAGACGACGGCATCGAAAGTCAGCGTATCTGGCAGCTGACCATGCTGGCCGGCAGCAGTGGTGCCTGGAGCCTGCCGCGCCCGGGCCTGCAGCTCACCGATCCCGCTGGCGAGATCCACACCATCTCCGCGCCAGAAGTGATCATCCAGGTGGGCGCTGGCGATGACTCCGCGCAGCTGCCGGAACCCAGCAAGCCTTGGTTGCGGGCCGATGGTGGCGCCCCACGCGGCTCGTCCTGGCCCTGGTTGATCGTCGGCCTGATCGCAATCACCTTGACAGCCTGGTTGCTATTACGCCGCCGCGAGCCGGAACACCAGCTGACCCCCGCCGAACGCTTTGCCCAAGACCTGCGCCTGGTCCACAGCACCGTCGACGGCAAACACGCCGGCAGTCTGCTGTCGCAAGCGCTGCGTCGCTATGCCGGTGGCATTTTCGGTTTCGACGGCGTTGGCGCCACGGTGCGCGAATGCCGCGCCCTGATCCGCGAGCACCTGGACGGCGACGTCCGCCAGGAATTCCTGCGCATCCTTGAGGAACTCGACGCCCTGCGCTGGTCTGCTGCCGAACTCGACCCGGAACGGATCGGCCCACTGGTCACCGCCAGCGACCAATGGGTCAAACAGATGGAAACCGCGCGCGCGAAGGAAACCGATCAGGCTGCCTGACGATTTCGTACCGTTCCGTTGCTGGCGAGCGACAATCGACAAATAATATATGCCTGGCCTCAACTTATCAGACTGGATCGCTTGACAGCACACGCAAGCGTTCTGGCCTGAATCGTTACCCGAGATCAATTCTTATGCTTCCCTCAGAGGGGGCGGAGCGGAATGCTCGGGAAAATCGAGCGAAGCGAGCCCGGGCATGAAGCGTGAGCCCTCTCTGAGGGAGGCGTCAATTCTTATGCAGTGCCTCGTTCAGCTGCACGACATTCTTCTTGCGTACCACTTCCACGGCGCCGGATTGGGAATGACGCCGAAACAACAGACCAGACTCACCGGAAAGTTCCTTGGCCTTGCGGACTTCTTGATCCCAGGTGCAGGTGAGTTTGACACCGCCAGTCACATACAAACCAGCTTCGATGGTGCAGTCATCGCCGAGGGAAATTCCCAGACCGGCATTGGCACCCAACAGACAACGCTCGCCGATGCGGATCACTTCCTTCCCGCCGCCGGACAAGGTCCCCATGATGGAGGCGCCGCCACCAACGTCGGAACCGTCACCCACCACGACGCCAGCGGAAATACGACCTTCCACCATGCTGTGACCCAGGGTGCCAGCGTTGAAATTGCAGAAACCCTCGTGCATCACCGTAGTACCGCTGGCCAGATGCGCCCCCAGGCGGACACGATCGGCGTCAGCGATGCGCACTCCCCCTGGAACGACGTAGTCAGTCAGACGCGGGAACTTATCGATGGCACGCACGTCAATGGCGACACCGGCACCACGCAGGATGGAGCGGATGCAATCGAAGCTCTCGGGATCGTAGGGACCGTGATTGGTCCAGACCACATTGTTCAGGGTGCCGAACAGGCCGTCCAGGTTGATGCTATGCGGCTGCCGTTTGCAGTGCGATAGCAGATGCAGCCGCAGATAGGCATCGGACACATCGCTTGGCGCGTCGGCCGCCAAATCGCCAATGAAGCTGACAACCACCACCCGCGGCTTGGCGGTGGGAGCGCTGGTATCGGCACTGAACACCCGCTGCACCGCCTTGAGTGCCAGGATATTGTCGTGCCGTTTGCCATCACCCTCGAAACAGGCGAACTGCGCCAAGGCATCGGCAACCTGGGCTTCGCTCAGCTGGTAGCTGGCGGTGCCGGACTGATGTCCGACGATTTTGGCCAGGATGGCGGCCGTGCCGTAATGCTCCTGGCAATTGACCACGGGATAATAGGTATCGAGCGCCTTGGCCCCCTCCACCAACATGGCGGGTTTCAGGGGATTGCTGATCGCCAGGGTGGCGATGCCGATACCAAAGGCGGCCGGCCGCTGGTATCCGGGCGTGGCTTCGATGGCGGTGACCTGATCCTGGAAGGCACTGATGCTCATGTGGACTCCTTGCTGTGAACGGGCGGCAGCCTGGAGCGCCTTGCCGGCCGTGCAACGGCCACCTGAAGTCAGGAAAACAAAGACGCCGGGCGATCACACGCTCGGCGTTCTTGCGATTGATGTTTTCCTCAGAGCACCGGCCAACCCGAGGCTGGCTGCAAACAGCCAGAAAATCGGATGGCACCGCGTCACGAAAGAAGGGTGAGTTCCTGGGAAGGGGGCGCTGCCCCCTCGCGACGTCCGTCGCACCCGCCAGCCGGGCTACGGTCCCACGCTCCTCCGTCGCGACGTGCCCGCTTCGCGCATGATCGCCGAAAAACCGCCGCTCGGTCGGACGAGCTCGCGCTGGGACGCGCTCGCCTGGGCCCACCGAGATTCGACTTAGGGTGCGGAAAGAAATAAAGGTAGCAGATCGCGCAGAGATTTTGTCGATCC
>CAYONM010000213.1:0-6281 GCA_964405325.1 uncultured candidatus Brocadiaceae bacterium
CCGTTCTTCACCCCGGCATCGCGGCAGATTTTGTAGAGCTCGTAGGCATCTTCGGTTTTGATCGCCGTCGGCTTTTCGCAGTAGACATGTTTGCCCGCGGCGGCGGCTTGTTTGACGGCATCAAAACGGCGGAGGGTGCTCTGCGCGTCAAAGTAGATTTGGTAAGCCGGATCGTTCATCACGCTATCCAGATCGGTGGTCCACTTTTCAACGCTGGTTCGCTCGATCAGCGCCTTCAGCTTGATCTCGTTGCGGCCGACCAGAATGGGGTCCGGCATAATGCATTCAGTCGGGCTGATCTTCACGCCACCCTGTTTGATGATCGCGTCGATCGAGCGAAGCAGATGCTGATTCGTGCCCATGCGCCCGGTGACGCCGTTCATAATGATTCCGATTTTGTGTGTTTTCATGATTCTTCAGTTTTCTGGTTTAAACGTGCGCTTTGTAGGCCTTGATAATCTTAGCGAGATATTCGTCCTGATCGCCGGCCCAGTGGCGGGTGGAGAACACTTCCACTTCGATGGGGCCGTCGAATCCGGTGCGCTCGACGATTTGACGGATGCCGCGATTATCGATGCAGCCTTCGCCCATGAGACCGCGGTCGGTCAGGAAATCCCGGGTCGGGGTCATCCAGTCGCAGACGTGAAAGGCGATGATCCGGGAGCCGGCGCGCTCGATCTCCTGTTCCAGCCGAGGATCCCACCAGATGTGGTAGACATCGGCGGCGATGCCGACCCAGGCTTCACCGGTTTGGTCGATGATGTCATTGCACTGGCCGATCGTATTCACCGCGCTGCGACAGTCGGCATACATGGGGTGGAGGGGTTCGATGGAAAGCTTCACGCCGACCTGGCTGGCATGGTCCACGAGCGAGGCAATGCCCCCGGTGATGTGGCGGCGGTTTTCGGGGAGACTGAGTTCGGGTTTGGCTCCGCACACCAGAACGACCTGCGGGGCACCGACAGCGGCGGCTTCGTCGAGCGCTCGGATGTTGTCGTCGTAGGCCGCCTGTTTCCCTGCCGCGTCGAGGTGCGGGAAGAAACCGCTGCGCACGAGAGAGACGGCTTTCAGGCCGTGGTCGTCGAGCATTTGCTTGCTCTCTGCGAGCGGGCGACCCTTCAGCCACTCCCGCCAGAGACCGACGCCGGGGACACCGGCTGCGGCGTATTTGCCGCAGGCTGTGGGAAGGTCCCAGGGCTTGGTGGTCATGGTATGGATAGCGAGGCGGGAGAGGTTGTCCATGGGCGATGCCGGGATACGGGATGTGAGCTACTTGAGTAAACTGCGCAGTGTTTGTGCGTCTTCGAGGAATTGAGCGGGGGCGTTGTCTTTGACGAATTCGAGGATGATGTAGCGGTCGCCTTCGAGCTGGCGGATGGGTTCGAGATAGGCCTGCCAGTCTTTTATGCCGTCGAGTAGCGGGTGGCGTTCGCCGCCTTTGCCCCAGTGAAAGCAGTGCACATGCGCGAGGTGGGGCAGTGCGGCGTCGAGCTCGGCGAGATCTTCACGGAATTCACCGCCGGTGCGGGGTTGCCAGTAGAGCTTGAGTTCGGGCATGCCGACTTCGTCGAGCAGCCGGTGGGCGGAGGCCCGGGTGTCCGTCAAGGTGCCGCCGTGATATTCGAGGGCGACAGTGATCTGCATCTCGCGGGCGGCGATGACCGCCCGGCGGAGATGCTCCGCGACTTCCGCGCGGTAGGCCTCGTCGGCGTTAGCGGACCCTCGGCGACCCGCCCAGACGCGGATGACGGGCGCACCGAGCGCATCGGCTGAGTCGAGCACGTCGCTGAAGGGACTGTCGTCAGCATCGCAGCGGTAGTAGGTGCCGTAGGAGCAAACTTGAAGCCCCGCCTCGGCTGTTTTCTCCTGAACCGATTGGGCGAGTTTGATGTCGCCGGGGGGCACATGGACGTCGCCGCCCCACTCGATGCCGTCGATCTTCGCCTTCTGGCAGAGGGCGATGATCTCATCGATAGTGCGTTCGCGGAAGGTGATTGAGCAGAGTCCAGAATAGAGCATGATTAGAAACGGTGGGTTTTTTCGATGTGCAGAATGGTCATCTCGCTGTCTTTTAGGATCTCGTAGCTGTGGGTGAGAGCAGCGTCGAATTTGAGGGCTTGCCCGGGCTCGAGCGTGTGCGACTCGCGGGACAGGGTGATGCGGATGCGGCCGGTGTGCAGCCAGCAGATCTCGAACTCGTCCCCGTGGGCTTCGGGCTTGGAAAGTTCGCCGCCTTTTTTCGCGCTTGCCTGGAAGCAATCGATGCCCTTGAAGCTGACTTTTGTGAAGTCGAAGGGGCCGGAGGTGTAGGTCTCGGCCTGTTTGCAGTGGGCGGAGCAGGATTCGGCCAGGTTCAAGAGGTCCGTCGCAGAGAGCCCAAAGACGCGGGCGAGGCGATAGAGCGTGTTCAGCTCGATGATGTTTTGGTTGCGCTCGAGCTTGGAGAGCCCGGCGATCGAGATGCCCGATTGTTCGGAAACGGCCTTTAGTGAGAGGTCCGCCCGCTTGCGTAACTCTCGAACAACGGAGAAATCGAGCGTGAGGTGTTGCGGGTTCATGATTTATTTAATTGCCGTAGGAGAAAAATTAGGCAATAAATTTATTGCAAGGAATAAAAGATAATCAGAAAAGCCACCGATAATCACATCGACCCCTGAAGAGAAAAGCCTCGACCAAATTCCCCGGGAGATCCTCGACAGCCTGACGCACTTCGACATGCCCGTCGTTCGCGGGATCGACCCGCCTGATGAATGTTTCGACGGCTTACATCGAGGAACAGTCGAAGGATAAGGGGAACCGGCTCGTCGCATAAGCTGTCCGCAGCTGAAGCACGCGGCTCCCCTTTCGGCTACCATTGCGCGTCCGGACCCTCGCTGTAATCGATTCCCCGTCTGAAATGGAAAAAAACCGACGGACACTTCCTTAACCTTGTAGATCCTTCAGTCGGGAGAATTCGCCCTGCCGGGCGATGAGTTCTTGAGGCCCGCCCAACTCAACGACGCGCCCGTTTTTCATCACCGCGATGGTATCGGCCTTGCGGATAGTGGAGAGACGGTGGGCCACAATGAAGGTGGTGCGCCCTACAATGAGGCTGTCGATGGCGTCCTGCACTTCCTTCTCGGAGACCACATCAAGGGCGCTGGTGGCCTCGTCCAGCACGATGACACGTGGGTTGCGGATGAGGGCGCGGGCGATGGCTACCCGTTGCCTTTGCCCGCCGGAGAGCTTGGCACCGTTTTCGCCCACCCGGGTGTCGAGGCCGTGTTCGAGTTCCGCGACCACCGAGCGGAGCCGGGCCGCGTCGACGGCCGCCCAGACCTGTTCCTCGCTGTAGTGCCGCAGGCCGTAGGTGATGTTGTCGCGCAGGCTACCCGAGAAAAGAATGGTCTGCTGGGGGACCATGGCGAGATGGTGCCGGTAGGTGCGCATGTCGATCTCGCTCATCGCTTCGCCGTCGAGGAATATCTCGCCGGCGTCCGGGCGGAGAAACCCGACCAGCAACTGCATGAGGGTGCTCTTGCCCGAGCCGGATTCGCCCACCACGGCCACGCACGCACCGGGTTTCGCGTGGAAGGTGAAATCGGCCAGGGCGGGCCGCCCCGTGCCGGGGTAGGTGTAGGCCACGTTCTCGAAACGGATGTCCCCATCGACCTGCTCGACCGCCCGTTTGTTGTCGTTCTCCTCGAGGTCGGGGTGCTCGAAAACTTCACCCAGCGACCGCACCGCCTCCAGTGTTTTGTTGATCTGGGGAAATTGCGAGGAGAGCGCGAGCAGATTGCCGACGAACATGCTGAAAAGTGTGTAGTAGAGGGCGATCTTTTCGATCCCCATCCAGCCTTGCAGGACCATCCAGGTGGCCACGAAGAGGATGGCCACGATGCTCAGCCAGAGAACGACGAAGGCGCTGGCGGCGAAGAGGTTGTTGACCCGGTCGAGGCTGCGCCCCTCCCCGTAGAGGTGGTCGAGCCGGTGGCGGACTTGCTCCATCTCCACGTCCTCGACGCCGTGCGCCCGGGTGACGGGGACGAGGTCGATCATCTCGGACATCCTTTGTGAGACGGATTCCATGCCGGTGCGGAAGGCGTTCGCCCGGCGCTCCATGGCGTTGCGGAAGGCTTGGATCGTGGCCGCTCCGGTCGGCCCCAGCAAGAGGAAGGCCAGCCCCACCCGCCAATCCGAGACCAGCGCGACCCCCACGCTCCAGAGTATCTGGATGAGCGTGCTGGTGAAATGGTGCAGCACCAGCTCGCCCAGACGGACAATCTCCTCGACGTCGCGTAGAACTTTTGACTGCAAGCGTCCGCTTTCCCGGTTACCGTGGAAGGTCATCGACAGGTGCTGGAGCCGCCGGACGAGATGGACCCGCAACTGCCGCTCCAGATTCCGCAGGGTTCCGCTGGCGATCCGCGTGAAGGCCATGTGGAGGGGGATGTTGGCGAACAACACCACGGCGAATCCTCCGAACAGCCAGGCGATGCGGGCGAAATCGCCCGGCTCCGGCTCCTTCGCGATGGCGATGATCTGTTCCAGCAGCAACGGTGCGAACAGGATCGGCAGCATCTTCAGAAAGACCGTCGTCCAGATGCCCGCCTGCGCCCAGCCCGTGGGACGCAGCAGACGCAGAAAAGTGCGGGCGGGTTTGGATGCGTCGAAGGGAAGGTCGAGCGAAGGAGGCATTGGGTTTTTCCAATACCATTCCCGCTACCGCGCAAGCCGAAACCGATGGATCGTTTACGAACCGTCAGCCAGTGGATCCGCCGTCTTAAGCAGCTTCAGGATGGTCACGGATGCGGCTGGCAGTTCCAGTTTCAGTAAGCCTTCGCCCACGGACAGAATGTCGCTGCTCTCCTCGAACTGACCGGGGCTCACGAACAGTTCCCGCTGGGGTTTCCAAGGCTTCCCAACCATCCGGTGGATGCGGGCTTCGTCCGCGAGGGCGCGGTCGCCGTAATCGATCTCGATGGTCTGGGCGCTGTCTTTGTCGCGGTTGATGAGGTGGAGGTAGATCGCGTCGGCGTCTTCCGTGGCGACGGCGTCGACCAGCGCCACCTTGGGGACGGCCCGGAGGCTCCCCATCGAAACCGGCTGCGGGCGGGTGGGGACGTTTGCCAGTTCGAGCGGCACGAAGCGGTCGCCGCTGTGCTCGGCGTAGAATCCGGTCATCCGCCCGGAGGGCAGCACGAACGGGGGCACGACCGCCTCGGGATCGACCCGCACGCCGGAGATCATCCAGTAGTTGCCCACCATCATCGACTGGGTGGCGAGGTGGATGTGCTCGCCCTCGCGCAGCATGGCGTGGAGAAATCCGGCCACGCCCAGTGCCCGCGGCCAGAGGGTGGCCCCGTGGCGTTCGACGCCCCAGCCGTTCCAATTCCACTCCGTCAGGGTGATCGGCCAGTCGAGTTCACGGGCGAGCTTCCAGGAGCTGCTTCTGAGGACGGAGAACCCGTCTCCGTCGATGTTCGGTGCGGAAACCGTGGCATACCAGAGGTCCTCCGGGGTCAGCCGGTCGCCCTCCACCGCTTCGCCGTCTTTGCTGAATTTGTTGACGCCCCATGGACGGTAGATATGGACGGTGGCAAAGTCGGCGGCTTCCCGCACCCGGTCGTCGGAGAGGATTTGGCGAAACCAGGTCTCGTGGATGTCTTCCCACATGACCGCGTCGATGATGACGTCGATGTCGGGATCGACGGCCCGCATGGCTGCGATCATGGCGAGCAGCCGCTCATTCACATGGTCGATCAAGGCCACGTCGTCGGGAAAAGTTTCGAGGCCGATCTTCTCGCGGACTTTGTTGGTGGCGTGGAGCCAGGCGACCCATTCGTTGCCGATCTGGAAGGTGCGCACCCCGAACGGCTCGGGATGCCCGTTGGCGGCGCGGAGGGCGGGCCAGTCGCGCATGCCCTCGGGCAGGGGTGCTCCCAGCGGCAGGTTGCAGTAAGCAACCAGGGCGGCCGCAAAGGCCTCCGGCGTCAGGGGCAGCTCGTCCGGCCTGGTTCCCCACACCGCACTGCGGAAGCTTACGGCTAGCAGGGGCTCGGCCTCCAGCTCCGCACAAAGGTCGAAAAATTCATGCAGGCCAAAGAGGAAGTCCTCCGGACGGGCGGGATCTTCGCGAAAGGGAGAAGCGTCGATCAATTTCGTCCAGTCGTAAAGGCCCGCGACAACCATGCCCCCGGGGAAACGGATGACAGCGGCGTTCAGCGACTCCAAGGCCTCGCCCACGCCGGGTTGCAGGCGGGAGGTGCCCGGAATCAAAGCGGCCTCCGGTCCCTGTTCGG
>CAYONM010000214.1:0-6272 GCA_964405325.1 uncultured candidatus Brocadiaceae bacterium
GGCAAAAGATCAAGCGAAATGTAATGTTTATTTTTTGACGGGCCCTTAGCGCCGCCAGGGATGCAGGGCGCCGTCAATCACCAGGCCGCGCGGGTGCCAGCTTGGCAGCGGATCGAGATTGGCGGGCCAGGTCACTTCCTGACCACCGGGATGCAGACGGATGGCATCGGGATGCTTGATCAAAATGGTATCGACGGACAGGGGCAGGCACCACTCGACCTGATACGGGCATTGGTGATGGGTTCGTTGCTTGGGGCCGACCCAGACCACCTGGCAGGCGTCAGCCGCGGACCAGCAGGCCACGGCGCTGCCATCGGGTGCCAGATGCCAGTATTCGGCAAAGGTCGGCAAGCCGGTCAGGTCGATGCGGCGCTGCAGGCTGCCAAGGCCGACATCGAAAATGAGCCCCTGCAGATGCCCGGCCAACAATAGCACATGCCCGGGACCGCGGCGCAGATCGTGTTCGGCGATCAGGCCTGGGAGGGAGATCTGCTGTCGCCACAGTAACTGTTGGTCACGCAGCAGGCGTAGGGTCAGCACCGTGGTACCGCTCTGTCGGCTGCGACGGATCTCAAAGTGGTCAGGGTAGGCGTTTTCAGCCAGGCTTTCGGAGGCCGGTAGAATGGGCGAGGCACCCTGGCGTACCGCTGCCAATGCGGCTTCAGGAACGCGGGGAGCGGCGGAGCTGAGTACCTGGGCCAGACGACTGGTGCGGACCAGGTGCTGCCAGTCCGCCGGATCGGCGAAGGGATCGTCATCAGCGCCCAGGGGGAGCAGGATGTCGGGGGTTTCGGACAGGGCCGGCAAGAGCAGGGACGAGAGCGGACCAGGAATGCCAGTATCGGTCTGGTAATGGGGGCGGGCCAAGCGGTGCAGGGTCTGCAAGCGCTCAGCCGGATGCTGTAGGGCAGCCAATAGCGGGGTGAGGACGGCGTCCAGCTTATCCAGCGGTGCTCCCAAGGCCCATTCCCGCAGCACCGCCGGGCTGGCGTCATCCTGCCATTGCCAGTGACCGGCGCGGACGGCCTGCAACGGCTGATCCGGGTCCAGGGCTTCGCAGACCCACTGCCGATCGCCTTGTTGCAACACGGCCCGGCCGCCGCGGATCTGCCACTGCAGGGGACCGGTCAGTTGCAGGCCATGTCGATAGTGGGCCACGACCACTCCCTCTCGTTCGCGCCAGATCTGGCGCTGGCCCAGCCACAGCCGGTCGCCGTTCTGAAATGGCAGCGGGGCGGCCAGGGGTCTGCTGGGCAAGGGAATGGCAGGCAGCCAGCTGCCGTTGCGCCAGGCGATGGCGCCGGCTTTCCAGAACCACACGGTGTCGCCTTGCAGGCCCAGAATGGCGCAATCTCTCGGCATAGTCTGCTGTCGTTTGCTACCATCATGCTGCCAGATGGTGAGCTGCCGGTCCACCTGGACCACGGCCAGCTGGGCGTTCCACCAGACCTGATGGCGTGCTGGCAGTCGCCATTGCCAGAGTGCGCGGCCATCCGGAGCCAGGGCCAGCAGGTAACCATCATTCTGGCACCAGAAAGCCGATTGTTTGGGCGCCGGTTGGGCTGGCACCAATCGTAGCGGCCCCGGCAGGACCGTGTCCGGCAGGCCGGTCAGCACCTGCGTGGCCTGTTTGCTGTGGCTGTGGGGTTGGGGGTCGTCCAGCCATTGTTGCCAGGCCAGGAAGGTCGCCAGATCACCACGATCGAAGGCGATGTGCAGGCGCTGTTGCAGGCTACTGGCGGCAGCAGGAACGGATCCGAACAGGCTGGGTTGCTGCTGCAGCAGCTCGGATCGCTGCCAGCGCTGGGTCAGATCGTCTTGGATCCACTGCTGCAGCTCCGCATCGGCCGCTGCCAACAGCGCATTCAGATCCGCCCGCCAATGATGCTGCATGCCGGTGCGAGGATCGGCGAAGGCCTGCAGGGGGCGCGCCAACAGCGCATCGGGAAGGGCCGCCCATTCGGAGGTATCACCGGTGCTGAGGGCCATCATCGCGTGTCGGAGCCGCTCCACGTCCGTGCCGCTGGATTGCAGCAGGGGGCAGGCGGCGTCCAGGCCGGTCAGCAGGAGCAGGCAGATCATCACACGCATCACCAGCATCCTAGCGGCCGATAGGCCAAAACCAGGAGCGAGCCGGCCGCTGGCCGCGGAGGGCTGAGTGCAAAACCGTATTGTCAGCTTGCCGCCGTTTCGACGATGCCCGGATCGTCATGATATGGTGAGGAGAGGACGTCCATGGATCCGGTGGAATGGTTGGCTGATCATCAGGCGCGACCGCGCAACATGGGCAAACTGTCCAATGCCACGGTCATGGCCGAGGTCGGCTCGATCCTGGTGGGTGACGCCTTGCGCCTGTACCTGCGCGTGGCCGACGAGCGCATTGCCGAGGCCCGTTTCCAGGTCTTTGGCGCGCACAGCATGTTGGGTTCCACCTCGGCCCTGACCGACTGGCTGGTGGGCAAGACCCTGGATGAGGCCGCTGCGGCCACTAGCGCCGATCTCTGTGCTGCCCTGGACGGCCTCCCCGCCGAGCGGCTGCCGCCCATGCCCTGGGGCCTGGAAGCGCTGCACCTGGCCATCGCCAAGCTGCGCGGCGAGCAGCTGCCCACCGATATCGAACTGCCGCCGCTGATCTGCCGCTGCCATGGCGTCAGCATCGAGCAGGTCAAAGAGGCCGTGCTCGAGCAGGGCCTGCAAGAAGTGGACGCCATGGTTGCCGCCACCAACGCCGGCAGCGGCTGCGGCAGTTGCCAGCGCGACATCCAGGACCTGATCGATGAATGCCTGCAGCGTGAACAGAAGCAGGCTCCGGCGCCACCGCGCGGCCGCATTGGCCTGATGCAGCGCATGCAACGCCTGTTGGGCCAGGAGCTGGGCCAACAGGCCGGTCAGGTCGAGCTGTGGGATTTCACCGAAGCGCAAGAGGTGGTGATCCGGCCGACCACCAGCATCGAACCAGAACTCGCCCAGGAGCTGGCCGTGCGCCTGGAAACTGCTTTTCGTCGTGAATTGAGCGACAGCATCCGCGTCTTGCTGTCGAAAGAGTAGAGGACCCCGCCATGTTGGAAACCTACCGAGCCCATCTCCAGTACCGCGCCGCCGACGGCGTGGAGCCGCTGCCCCTGGATGCCGATCAGGTCCGTACGCTTTGCACCCTGCTGGAACAACCGCCTGCCGGCGAGCAGCAGACCCTGGTCCAACTCTTGGCCGAACGAGTGCCACCTGGCGTCGATCCCGCCGCCCAGGTGAAAGCCGCCTGGTTGGGCGCCGTGGTTGCTGGTAAAACCAGCACGCCGCTGATCGATGCAGCGCAGGCCCTCCGTCTGCTGGGGGCGATGATGGGCGGCTACAACATGCCGTATCTGACCCGCGCTCTCACCGGCGAACACGCCGCGATTGCCGCCAAAATGCTGAGCGGCCTGAGCATGGTGTTCGACAATTTCGAAATCGTGAAGCAGCTGTGTGAAGATGGCAACCAGCATGCCCAGGCCGTCATGCAGGCCTGGGCCGATGCACTGTGGTTTACGCGGCAAGAGGAGCTGCCGGCGCAAATCGATGGCGTTGTGTATTTTATCGAAGGCGAAACCAATACCGACGATTTGTCCCCGGCCCAGCACGCCAGCACCCGCTCGGATATTCCGTTACATGCCCAGGTGATGTACCAGAGCCGCGATCCGGACTGCGTGCCGCAGTTGCGCCAGTGGCGCGAGCAGGGCAAGCGGGTGATCATGTGCGGCGACGTGTATGGTACCGGATCCTCCAGAAAGAGCGCCACCAACAGCCTGCTGTGGTGGATTGGTCAGGATATTCCCGGTGTCCCCAACAAGCGCAGCAAAGGCGTGCTGCTGGCTTCGATCATCGCACCTATTTTCTTGAACACCATGCGCGACGCCGGCGGCCTGCCCATTCAGTTGGATGTCTCGGGGTTGAAGACCGGCGATGAGATCTGCCTGGATCTGCTTGGGGGTGAACTGCGTCGCGGCGACGAGGTGGTGACAGCCTTCGTCCTGGATCCCAACACCATGCGCGATGAATATCGCGCTGGTGGCCGCGTGCCGCTGATCATCGGTCGTGCCCTTACCGGCAAGGCTCGCAAATATCTTGGCCTGGACGAAAGCAAGGTCTTCCTCAAGCCGGCGCCGGTCAACGATTCCGGCAAGGGCTATAGCCTGGCGCAGAAGATGGTTGGTCGTGCCTGCGGCATTGATGGCGTCCGATCCGGCATGAGCGTCGAGCCGAAAATGACCACCGTCGGCAGCCAAGACACCACCGGCCCGATGACCGCCGACGAGATGAAGGAATTGGCCTGTCTCACTTTCAATGCCGACCTGGTCATGCAGAGCTTTTGCCACACCGCCGCCTACCCGAAGCAGGTCGACGTAAAAATGCACCGTTGGCTGCCGCAATTCATGGTCGAGCGCAACGGCGTCGCCCTGCGGCCGGGCGATGGCATCATCCACAGCTGGCTCAACCGCATGCTGCTGCCAGACACCGTCGGCACGGGTGGCGACAGCCATACCCGCTTCCCCATCGGCCTCAGCTTCCCAGCCGGATCGGGCCTGGTCGCCTTCGCCGCTGCTCTGGGCATGATGCCCTTGGACATGCCCGAATCGGTCCTGGTCCGCTTCACCGGCGAACGGCAGCCGGGCATCACCCTGCGCGATCTGGTCAACGCCATCCCCTATTACGCCATGCAGGATGGCCAGCTGACCACGGGCAAGAACAAGAAGAATGTCTTCGCCGGTCGCATTCTGGAAATTGAAGGCCTGGAGCACCTCACCGCCGAGCAGGCCTTCGAATTGTCCGACGCCTCGGCCGAGCGTTCTGCCGCTGCCTGCGCCGTAAACCTGTCCCAGGAATCGGTCGCCGACTACCTGCAGTCCAACGTCAGCATGCTGCGCGCCATGTTGGCCGACGGTTACGGTCACAAGAACACCATCCAGCGCCGGGTCGAAAAAATGGAATCCTGGTTGGCAAAGCCGGAGCTGCTGCGCGCCGATGCCGACGCCGAATACGCCTACGTTCTGGAAATAGACCTCGCCACCCTCACCGAGCCCATCCTCGCCTGCCCCAACGACCCGGACAAAGTCGCGTTATTGAGCGAGCACGCCGGCACCACCGTGGACGAGGTCTTCATTGGCAGTTGCATGACCAACATCGGCCATTTCCGTGCCGCCGCCAAGGTTTTGGAAAAGAGCGGCACGGAATACGTCGCCAATACCCTGTGGGTCTGCCCGCCGACTCGCATGGACGAATTGGCTTTGCAGAAGGAGGGCCTGTACGCCCTGTTCGGCAAAATGGGCGCGCGTTGCGAAATTCCCGGTTGCTCCCTGTGCATGGGGAACCAGGCCCGCGTCCGCCCTGGCGCCACGGTCTTCAGCACCAGCACCCGCAATTTCAACAACCGCATGGGCCGCGACGCCCAGGTCTACCTGGGTTCCGCCGAACTGGCCGCCGTGATCAGCCTCATGGGCCGAATCCCCAGCGTCGAGGAATATCGCGAGCACATGGCCGCCTACGTCGACCCCTTCGCTGCCGACATCTACCGCTACCTGGACTTCCGCCACGACGAAGCCCGTGTCGTCGATTTTTCCGTTGCCGCGGACAGCTACGCCTGAGTCCAGGCCCGGGATCGCTGGCGTTGCGCCTGCCTCAGTCAAATCAAGCAGACCGCCAAGCGGTCTGCTTTTTTGTAGCAAGAAGGCACCCTCGCAAAGGCCCCAATCAATAACAGGACGTGCAGCGCGGCCGCGGGGGGTGTTACCGCAGCTCCGACAGCAAGATCCAGACCCAGGCCATCGATCGCATGGCGGCCGAGGGCATGCGCTTCACCAATGCGCACACGCCCTCGGCGGTCTGCACCCCGACCCGAGTATATGTAAGCGATAAGCAACGCAGAAGGGCGGCAAAAGATCAAGTGAGACGCTACCTTTATTTATTGACGGGCCCTTACGGCCTGCTGACCGGCCGCTACTGCTGGCGTTCACCGCTCAAGCGCGGCGTCATCATCAAAATGGACGAGCCGCCGCTGATCACGCCGGACCAGCTCACGGTCGCCGATCTGCTGGCTCGATCCGACTACGACACCGCCATGATCGGCAAATGGCATCTGGGCATGGACTATGGCGAGGCCTGGAACGAACCCTTCCGTGGTAGCCCCATGGACTGCGGCTTCGAAAAATACTTCGGAATCGGATCATCGCTGGATCTGCCGCCCTACGGGCACCTCTAAAAACTCAGGCACTTCGCCAGACTTGCGCTTTCCGGCCCTG
>CAYONM010000215.1:0-6257 GCA_964405325.1 uncultured candidatus Brocadiaceae bacterium
AAAAAAGCAGCTCAGGCGGCGTTAGAATTATGGGATGTTAGAAACGCCGACCGTCGTTTCTCAGATCACTTGATGCCTATTTCAACCACTCCGGCCCATCATTGGACAGATTGATGTCGAGTATTTTAGATTGGTCGCTTCGAAAAGAATCCGTCAGTTTCAACAGGGACTCCAACGGCCTCTCATCCTCTACGCGATTTCTCGCTTGAAAGGCTGTCCGGAAACAGGGGGAGGTACAGTCAGCTTTCACATGCTTGAGTGTGAGATCAACAGACGCACTTGTCCCGGTTGAGTCAGTAAGGATTCCAGCAGCAAAGGCCTCGGAGGTATCGTCACTGTCGTCCAGCTTGATAGTCACAGCCGCTGCCGCAGCAGCCGACGAATCACTGGAAACAGTACTTTTCAAAGGTTCAACAGAGGCCTCCGAAAATGACGTTCCTTCTCCCTGTGCAGTAAAAGTATAGAACCCATCGTACCTGTCATTAGGGCTGTACTTCATAATATAGGTTCTCGACTGAGCTCCCGGACCATCTTGACTGATCGGATCCCCGACTTCAGACATAGTACCTGAGCGAATAAAAAAAAGAGCGGTAACCCAGGCAGAATCTACAGATCTTTGAATCACGCTTGAACGCGCTTTGATCAGTAAAAGCTCCGCAGGTGGTTCAACTATACCCTGGCCAGGACGTATCTTAACAGTACACTGCTTTCCATTCCCAGTTCCAGAAACGGTAGCCGGAAAATTAATAAATTCCCATTCAATATCACCCGCCGTCGTATCAGCCTCTATAGAAATACTTGCGCTTCCCGCATCCTGAATGATGTCCAGATCGCCAGACGTGATAATCCAAGTCTCATTGATCATTACATCAAAGCTACCGGATGCAGCTGGCTCGCCTGCCACCTCCTCTGGTTCACCCGTCTCCGGATTTTCAATCTCCCAGGTGGTGTCACAGGTTGCGGTTACGCTCTTCATGCCACGCTTGTCGCTCTTCACACCGATCAACACTATTTCCGCATCGGTGGACCCGAAGGCACGTCCATCACCATCAATCGTCCAAGAATAGTCAACAATTACGGCATCGTCCGGCCCTCTCCATTCAGCGGTATACTGCACAAGGTCTTCCACAATATAGGCATCGTCCTCTGGTTCGGTCTCCTCGTTGAAAGTTACCCCCCCCGCCTGCATAAAGGCAAATTGGGCTGATGATTGCCACAAGCAATCCGACTTTTTTCATATAACACCGCCTTTCGCGTACGACCCATTGATCTCACTCATCATAGGGCCAGGGTGTTTCCAGCAGAGGGACAAAGCCTAACGAACCACGTCGCTCTTCCGCTGGTAATTGTTCAAATCGTTTCTGCTCTTCCTGTGCAATGCGGATATACTCTTCATAGATTTTTCGGTCCTTTTGTGCCACTGCCACCTTATAGATACCTATCAATGCAACTGCCACATTGTCTACCCTCAAGGTTCGATCTACCATTTCCCTATACAAGGTCATCGCTTGATCATACCGACCTGTCTTTCGATACAAACCTGCCAACCTTCGCTTTGAACGAGCCCTATATGTGATTGGAATCTCAAAATCGGAATATAATAACAGCTGGCACCACTCCTCGTTATCAGCTTGTCTTCCAACAAGCATGTTCACACGCATCATTGCATCGAGCACCATGAATCGATGATCATAAGTCGCCTTGAACTGGCGATGATCCTCCTCATTGAATGCGATCGCAAGCGATTTGCGCCCCATCTCCTGCAGATACTCTGCAACAAGCTCCTGACTCTCAGTCCCCCGAAACGGCTTTGATCCGATCAGATATTGAGCATAGACGATCGCCTCCATAGCATTGAAGCGATCATGATATCGTGCCGCCCCTGTTGATTCACTTTGGATTCCGTCCAATTGCATTCCCAACAACAGTGGAATGGCACGTAAATTTGCAGGATGTCCATTATACCGACGAATTATTTCCGTGCAAAGATAGAGTTGGTCCTGAGTTCTTCCAAGAGGCACATACCGACCATGATTCCAAAGAAATCGCCACCATGCATTGTGGGTCAAATGGCTGTATCGTCCAAACAGCTCAAAACGCATATGGAGCTCAGCCTCCTGATCCGCCATCGACTCACTCGAAAAGACATCACGAACGCACTCTTCGCCTGTTACAAATAGATGCGATATTTTCTGCAGGCTCAACACTATCGTCTCCGCCAGCTTATCATCCACCCGATCAATCAGGGGAGAGATCCAAGCAGATCCGGCCAATTGCTGATCATCCACAGCGGGAAGTCCACCAATAGCCTGACACCATTCCAATGGTGGTACCCATTCCAATGGCTCATTCCAGAAATTCTGAAACGCCCCTTCCCCTTCGACTCGCGCAAGACACACAGCAAAACGAGCCAAGGCATCCGGTAATTCCCTTGGCAGAGACAGCGCCACCTCCCAAAGCGAAAGATGGACCGCCAGTACGGGATCATGATCAAAAACCAACCAGAGGGCGTTGCGCAGGTCTGTTTTTGCCCGAGCAAGTCCACCGAACTCCTGAACTCGAGCATTAACCCAATTCAAAACCATCCGCCTATCATAAGAGAAATTCAAGTACCAACACCCACGAACCCAGCCACCACCTGTGTATGGAGACTTTGCCAGTTCTTCCCATTGAATATTCAACACATCTGCTTTTTGACCTTTTACCGTGAATTCAAACAACGCCTCCGATTCCTTGTCCGCAAAAACCAGTCGGGCCAAATCAGCCACTTTTGCTGCCCCCCCTGTTGGCTGTTCATCAGAAGCGGCTATCAGCTGACGAACCTCAGCGAAGAAGGCATGCTCGAATTGGTTGGTTGATGACTCTGACACCACGCTACCAGGCAATGAGCTATTCTCCGATTCATTCATTATTTCCTGAAAAGAACGGGATCCCTGTTGGAGAGCGCCATTCTCCTCGGCTGACTGATCACGTATGAGCTCATCTTTTCGATCCAGGGCGGTCAGATCTTCCGAGCCGTGAAGCGTATCCTTCTCCATTGGCTCACGCCAGACAACATAGGCCAACCAACCGAGAAGGAATAATAAAGAGGCTATTGCCAGCACCTGCTGAACAACGAAATATAAATGTCGTCGCTTTTTCTTTGATCGATAAACAGAGCTCATTGTCCAAACCTCAAGATCCCATGATGTTCACGAAATAGAATGATGGCTGCAGGTATCTTAATCAGCAATCCGCCATAATTTGATTGGCTCTTCCGGGTTTTGGGTGGCTAAGAATGGGCCCTTTCAGGGTGGTTTTCTCAAGCTCCACCAACAGGAAGGGGATCAAAGGCAGCAACACGCTGCGCCATTGCCGATATGGCCTCATAAGGGCAGAAAAGGGCCATCTACGCGGTTCGAAATACTCTCCTCAAAGTGATCGCTGCCAAGAATGGCCGTGAAATCAGCCACCCGAAATCCTGAAGTCGGATTTGATTTTATCCTTAACCCCCTTGGCGCCATCTATTACCCCCCAGGATTGTGTCAAGCTACAATTCTCATGCGTCCGCGACAAGATTGCTGCTCCGGGCTATCCTGAAACCCTCACGGGTATTCTGCTGTAAGGGAAAGAATGTGGCCATGCAAGTCTGTCAAGGGACAGGCCAGCGAACATCGCGCAGGAATTGTCGAGACAGATTTTCACGCAAAACCGAAAGCGTAGGCACTTCTATGCCCAGGCTTTTTCATGAAAATCTTTCTCAAAAAACAAGCGAGGCAACGAGTGGATCTCTCTCTTACAGACTCCTGGCCCAGGCAGCAAGCAAAGTCAACCGGCCCCATCCGGTCGCCGCTCAAGAGGCGCGGTCAACCGTTGACGTTTGGTGTCTCCCCTTCCACGTCGATCGTGTGGTCTTCGGTCGGGTCGAGGTCGGGGAAGCGGTGGCGCTCGTCGTCGTCAGGCTCGACCCGTACCGCGCCGGGCTCGAGTACGGCGTCCACTGCGAACGAATTTCCCGCCGCCTGTACGCCGAAAAGGATGGTCCGGTAGGGGGGGAGGGCCCAGGTGCCGATGCTGCCGCTGATCATGTTGGCGCGCAACGCGGCCAGGCTGAGGGTGAACAGGCCCTGGGAACGATAGAGGGGGAAGCTGTCCCAATTGGTTCGGTTGACGCCATAGGGGTTGCGCACGATAAGATGGGGCTCTCCGTTCGCGTCGCGGTAGGCCTCAACGATGCCGTGGTTGTGGCCCTGGCGCACCGTCGGCGCATGGGTCGGCGTGCCGCTGGTCCAGCACAAGACGATGCCCCGCGCGTCGAGGGCGGTGCGGATGCGTTCGTAGACCGCGTCCTCTTCCCCCTCGAAGTAGATGCCGCCGCCCCCAACGATGCCGACATTCGTCGACGGCGGGGTGTAGTTGGGCAGTTTGTAGGCGGTGTAGACCTTCTCCAGGATCAGGAACCATTGCTGGTTCTCCGGGCCGAGGGTGGCGAGCCAGCCGGGATTGACATCACCGTCCACCCGGGCGTACACCTGGTGGTCGGCCGGGCCGACCTGCACGGCGTAGGTGCCGTCGCCCAGGTCGACCGCGGTCTCCTCCATGCGTGTCGGCCACTGGGCCACGGCGCACTGGTAGTAGCCGGTCAGCGGGCAGTTCTGGATGAGGCCCTGGTTGACGTCGAACATGCTGGGGCCGTCGCCCCAGAGCGGCAGATCGTAGCGTTCCCTCTCGGAGAGGCCGTATTTCATGGGATCTTGGGCGTCGTTCCAGTTGCGGCCGTCGGGCTCGGCGGTGATGAACTTGGCATTGCTCGGATCCGTGCTCCAGAACTGGATGAAGCCTTCGATGTGATGGACGCGGCGCCAGAGCCGTTCCCGCGCCGAGGCGTTCACGGTGTCGATGCCTTCGGGATCGCACCAGTAGCTCGAGTCGTGGCCGTTGCCGGTCAGCTCGTCGCGTCCGCCGCCGAGGGCGACCAGCTGGTGGCGACCGCTGCCAAGTGCGGTCAGGATGTCGTCGTCTCTGCCGCCACGCAGGATGGTGCGGGCCGAAACCGCTGCGGTTACCGTCACCGTGTCCTCGCCGTCACCGGCGTTGACCACGATGACCGCGCAGGTCCGCGGGTGGGTCGAGGAGTGGCCATTAGCGGTGACCACCAGGTCGCTACCGTCGTCGTCGACCGTGATCGTGTCGTTGGCTGCGGTGCCGGTGATGGTCAGCTCGGTGTAGCCGGTCCACGCGGTGCTGGTGATGGTCACCGTCGGGTCGTCGGCCGGGGTCGTAGCGTTGGCGGTGCGCCAGCTCGAGTTGCCGGCCGCGCCGGTGGCGCGCACGCGATACGCGTAGCCCTGCTGGGTCGTCAGGCCGGTGTCGCAGTAGCTGGTGGTATTGGGCGGCAGGGTCGCCAGCCCGCTGAAGCCGCCGCCGGCGTCGCGTTCGACCGTGAAGCCGGTCTCGTTGTCGCTGGCGTCGGTCCAGCGGAGGTTGATCTGGTCGCTGGCCACGCCGGTGGCCGTGACGTTGCCGGGCCTGGTCGGGACCGCCGTGTTGGTCGGGACCACCAGGCTCACCTCCTGGCTCTCGGTGCCGGGATGGCGCCAGTGGGTGATGCGGTAGCGATAGGTGGTGCCGCGTTCCAGGCCCCAGTCGGTGAAGCTCGTATCGTTGCTGGTACGATAGGCGATGACCTTGAAGTCGCCTTCGGCCCCCACCGCCCGTTGCACGGCCTGGGCCTGATAGCCGCTGCCCACCGTCCAGGACAGCTCGGCGCCGGAGGTGCCCGAGAGGGTTACCGACAGGCCGGTGGGCGGGGTGGTCTCGATGTTCGAGTCCGCCTTGATCACGTTGCTGTAGGCCGAATCGCCGCTGCCCGACAAGGCCTGGACCCGGTAGTAATACCAGGTCTTGCCGTCGGGATCGTTGTAGGTGGTGGCATTTGCGGCCAGGGTGGCAATGCGTTCGAAGCTGCTGCTCTGCTTGCGCTCCACCGCGTAGGCTGTCTCGTTGTCGGCGTTGTCACTCCAGGTCAGGTCGATGCCATCATCGGCAAGCTCGGTGGCCTCCAGCGCTGTCGGCGGGGTCAGATCCTGGCGAATGACGGGGGTGCAGCTCACGGCTGGGGAAGGTCGGGAGGTACCGGCGGCGGTGGTACAGCAGACCCGGTAGCGATACGCCATGCCGTATTCGACACCCGTGTGCGCGTAGCCGGTGTCGGTGAGACCGGTGGCCAGCGAGGTGAAGCTCCGGCCGTCGTCGCGGCTCACTTCGACCGCGTAGGA
>CAYONM010000216.1:0-6214 GCA_964405325.1 uncultured candidatus Brocadiaceae bacterium
TGCCAGGCTATTTTTACCAACCCGGGCCCAGCATTGCTGGGCCCGGGTTTTTTTGGGCGAGAGCGGAGAGCGGAATGGAAGCGGAGCTGCGCGTTCTACTGGGCCGATTCCTTGATGGCTTGTCCATCAGGGAACAGGTCGATGATAGCTGCCATGCAGACCGACCACCTCGCCCAGCACCTCGACCACCTGTTTGACGTTGGCCGCTTTCGTGACTATTGCCATAATGGCATCCAAGTAGGCAACTCTGGTCGTTGTCAGCGGATCGCCACCGCAACCACCGCGTCGCAGCTAATGATTGATCAAGCAGTGGCGGCTGAAGCAGACGCGCTGTTGGTGCATCATGGTCTGATCTGGGGCAAGCTGCTGCAGGTCACCGGGATCATCCGTAATCGTCTGGCTGCGCTGTTGGCAGCCGATTGCGCCCTGTTGGCTTATCATTTGCCTTTGGATGCGCATCGGACGATCGGCAACAATGCCGTGGTTCTGGAGGCGCTGGGTGTTGGCGAATGGCTGCCATTTGCCGAGCACCAGGGGCAGGCGATCGGCTGGTGCGCCGATCTGTATACACCGATTTGCGTTGAAGGATTACGGGCCCGTTGTCAAAAATTATTTAAGCATCCGGTGCAGCTGTGTCCGGGAATTGGCGATCGGATCGAACGTGTTGGCGTGGTGACCGGTGGCGGGCAATCGCATCTGCTGGATGCGGCAGCGGTCGGTTGTCAGGCCTTCATCACCGGTGAGGCGTCCGAGCAAAGCTGGCACGAAGCGATGGAGAGCGGCTGTCATATGCTTGCCTGCGGCCACCATGCCTCGGAGGCGATCGCAGTGCATCGCCTGGGGCAACAGCTGGCTGCCGAGTTTGGCTTGGAGCACATTGTGCTCCGGCAAGACAATCCGATCTGACGGTTACAGCCCGAAGAAACCCTCGTCGGCTGCTTGGACATCCAGCTTGAAAGGGACACCCAGCTGCATCTCCAGGGTGTCCTCGATGAACTGCATGGTGCCGCCCAGAGCCGATGAACAGCTGCCGCAGGCGCCTTGATATTCGACCAGCAGAGTGTTGATGTCACCTGGTCGGAGGTCGACCACCTCCATGCCGCCGCCGTCCGAAGCCAGGGCCGGCCGCACGTGTTCATCGAGGGCGGCCTCGACCCGGCGGACTTTTTCAAACAGGCCAGCCTCCTGCCAGGAGACCTCCTGTTTGGCGGGTGCCTGGTCGTGGCTCGCGCGGCCGCTGAGTTTGAGCAGAATGAAATAGGCCTGGGTTGGCGCACCTGCACCCTCCTGCGAGGCTGGAAAGTCGTAGCCTTCCTCGTCCAGGTACCGGCTGAGGGCCTGGGGGCTGCCCGTGGGGAGCTCATCCAGCTTGCGGTTGATGCACCATTCCATCAGCAGTTCGAAGGTCAGCAGGTCGATCCCGGTGGCCAGGCTGGTGAAACGAATGTCGCGGATGCGACTGTCCTCGTCGACCAGGGCGGTGACCCGGATGTGGTCGCGAGCCGCAGCGGCGCCGTGTTCGGTCTCGACCAGGCGCAGGTCGCGCGCGTTGGCGTCGACGCGAGTCAGCTCGCCGACGAAGCGCAGATCGCCAAGGCGTGCGCGTGCTTTCTCGTTCAACTCAACCACATCCGTCTCCGCCATGTCACTCTCCGAGTCGTGCTGCCCGTTTGGCTGCCACCCGCAGGGGCAGAGCCTGCAGGCGGATGAAGCCGGTGGCGTCTTGTTGGTCGTAGGCGCCACCATCGTCCTCCATGGAGGCGATATCTGCATCATACAAACTGTGTGGACTGCTTCGACCAGTGATGATCACATTGCCCTTATACAGCTCGCATTGTACGCATCCGGTGACGTGCTGCTGACTGGAGCGCAGGAAGGCCATCAGGGCGTCCATCTCCTCGGTGTACCAGAAACCATTGTAGGCCATCTGGCTGAAGCGTACCGCGAGGGTGTTCTTGGTGCTGAGTAGGTCGCGGGAGACACAGATCGCCTCCAGGTCACGATGTGCTGCCAGTAGGATGCTGCCACCAGGGGTTTCGTAGATGCCACGGCTCTTCATGCCGACGAAACGACTCTCGACGATGTCGATGCGTCCGACGCCGTGCTTGCTACCCAATTCATTGAGTTTGCGCAACAGGTTGGCGGGTGAGAGCTTGTCGCCGTTGACTGCGACCGGCACGCCTTGCTCAAAGTCGATACTGATAGCCTCGGCGTCGTGCATGACCTGCTTCACTGGCCGGGTCAGTTTGAACATGCTTTCGCGCGGGCTGGCGGCTGGGTCTTCCAATTCACCGGCCTCGAAGCTGATGTGCAGCAGATTCTCGTCCGAGCTCCAGGGCTCCGCTTTAGAGGCGGTGACCGGAATGCCGTGCTGCTTGGCGTAGGCAATGGCTTCGGAGCGGCCTTTGATGATGGAGTTGAACTCGGGGTCGCGCCAGGGGGCGATGATGTGCACATCGGGCAACAGGGCATAAGCGGTCAGTTCGAAACGGACCTGATCGTTGCCCTTGCCGGTGGCTCCATGGGCTATGATTCGAGCGCCTTCTTGTTTGGCGATATCCACCAGGCCCTTGGCGATCACCGGCCGGGCCAGGCTGGTTCCCAGCAGGTAGCGTCCTTCGTATTCCGCGTTCCAGGCCACCGCCGGGAAGACGAAGTCACGGACGAATTCTTCGCACAAGTCTTCAATGTAACATTTGCTGCCACCGGAGTTGAGCGCTTTCTGCTCCAGGTCCGGATACTTCTCTTCCTGACCGACATTGGCGCAGTAACAGATCACGTCGTAGCCGCGCTCGGCCAACCAGCGAACGATGACCGAGGTGTCGAGGCCACCGGAGTAGGCGAGGATGACTTTCTCTTTGGCGGACATGGGAACTCCACGTTATCAGGGGATGGAAAGCGCTGAGCGGATCATGCTGCTCGCGGCGAGGCCCTACGCTAGTGAGGGCCTTGGGCTTTTCCACCGGAGTGATGGCGGCAGGATTCGTGGATCCAGGGGGCTTTCCATGCTGCTGCTCGTGGCTGTGTTGCCGGTGTTTGTCTGGCGTTTCGCGCCGGCTTCCTGGGCCTTGATCATCGCCCCGTTGATGTTGCTGCTTCCGGTGCTGATCAGCTGGCGTCGTCGTCGACGGCCCTGGCCGCCGGGACGCTACGTCGCCATGCTCAGCGGCCTGCTGGCCGTCCTCAGTCTGGTAAAGCTGGTTCCCGGCTGGTGGCCCTGTGAGGTCGCTTGTTCGGCCGGGGCGGCCTACGACCACTTGCTGGGTTTTGCCAATGTCGTCTTGGGTGCTATCGCCTATGCTGGCTTGGCAGTGCTGACGCTTGGTGAGGGTCGTCGACTGTACTTGCGCCCTGGAACTGAACTACTGATCTGGTTGCTGCTGGGCGGGAGCCTGTTCTACAGTGTGCTGGCTTGGCGCTTGGACATGCTCTGCAGCCATTGTCTGGCGGTGCATGGTCTGGCTTGGTGGCTGCTGCCGGCGGTGCTGCCGGGGACGTTGCGCGCTCCGGTGCCGGTTCTGGCTGTGCTGCTCAGCGCACTGAGCCTACATGCCTGGTACCATCCGGGGCCGATTCGTCCCGCCTCGGTCGATACGGTCGATGTGGATCCCTGGCTGGCGGAACGGCTGCATGCCGGCCTCGGCTATGGCCAGGCGCCCGCGCCCTCTACCGCTTTGATCGTGTTGCGCAGCGAATGCCCGCATTGCCGCGAACAGTTCGACAGCCTGGTTGGTGATCTTCTGCCTTTGGTCGATAGCGGTCGGCTCCGGCTTCGTTTCGTGATCGAGACCGTTGCTGGGGATGAATTTTCGGCGTACCGTGGACGGCTGTTGTTGGCAGCGGCGATCCGAGGTGAATTTGTCGCCGCGTACCGAGCCTTGCTGCTGAGCGGTGGGCTGCACAGCCGTCAGGACCATCTGGACGCGCTGTCCTTGGCGGTGGCGGAGATCGAGGAACTGGCCGCATTGGCTAAGACCGACGAGGTCGCGATCTTGCTCGGGCGCGAGCAGCAGTTGCTTGGCGATCAGCCTGGCCGTTCACCTCGGATTGTCCTGTATGATCATGACAAGCTTATTGGCATGGTGGACAAGGACATCGTCACTTTTGTCGAGCAGCGGGTGCCGTGATCTGGTGGCGGACGAAGCGCGTCAATCGCCTTCCGAGTCCAGGATCTGTTTCACCGCGTCCAGGTCTTCCAGCAGCGCAGCGCAGCCGCGGGCGACGCAGGTCAGTGGGTCTTCGGCGATGCGCACCGGCAGACCGGTGGCGCGATGCACCACTTCCGGCAGGCCGCGCAGTTGGCTGGAGCCGCCAGCCAGGACGATGCCGCGTTCGATCAGGTCGGCGGCCAGTTCCGGCTCGGTGCGCTCCAGAACCACTTTGATGGTATTGACGATGGCGCCGACCGGCTCGCGTAGGGCCTCGGCAATCTCGGTGGAGCGCAATTCCAATTCGCGAGGCATGCCGGTCTGCATATCGCGGCCCCGGATGGCCATGCGTAGTTCCTCGCGCAGGGGGACCGCTGAGCCAATCTCGAATTTCACCTTCTCGGCAGTATTTTCGCCGACCAGGACATTATATTCCTGTTTGATGTATTTCATGATGCAGCGGTCGAGTTCGTCGCCGCCAACACGCAGACTTTCGGCCGAGACCACCCCTGCCAAGGAGATCACGGCAACCTCGGAAGTGCCGCCGCCGATGTCGACGATCATCGAGCCAACCGGTTCGGCCACCGGCAGGCCGGCGCCCACCGCTGCCGCCATCGGCTCGGCGATGGTGAAGACCTTGCGTGCGCCCGCGTTCATGGCGCTGTTCTTGACCGCGCGTCGTTCCACCGCGGTAATGCCCAGGGGCACGGCGATCACCACCCGCGGTTTGATGGGGCCGCGCTTGCCGTGCGCTTTCTGGATAAAGTAGCGCAGCATCGCCTCGGTGATGTCGAAGTCGGCGATGACGCCGTCCTTCATTGGCCGAATGGCTTGGATCGATCCAGGTGTCTTGCCCATCATGATCTTGGCCATGTCGCCAACGGCCTGACCGTCCATCAGCACCTGATTGGTGCCCTTTTTGACGGCGACCACCGATGGTTCGGCAATGACAATGCCCTTGCCTTGGACGGCGACCAGGGTGTTCGCCGTACCCAGGTCGATACCCAGGTCATAGCTGAACAAACCCAGAATGTTATCAAACCATCCCATGCGACTGAAAACTAGAACTGGTAAGACGATGTGCAAGCTGATGCATGTGGATTGAGCACAAGGGGAGAGATCAGCATAGTCAGAATGACTCACAAACAGGGCCAACGCCACCGGTAAAACCCATCGGTCTCGGTTTGACCACCAAGTCGGCGGAGGGTATCATGAAGAGGAAAGAGAACACCGATGGCCGACCATCATACCAGCAGCATTTCAGCAGGTCCTGTGCTCGTTCATGAGCATCCGGACTACGTCTGTGTGCGCCTCAATCGTCCAGGCAGTTACAATGCCTTGGATACCGCCACGCTTGAGGTGTTGCGAAGGGAATTGCGGCGACATCGTGATCAGGCTCGACCGCTCCTGTTGCGTGGGGGCAGCACGACCTTCTCCATCGGTTCCGACTTGCGCGAACTGGCCGCCATGGCCGGTCATCAGGCGGAGCAGTACAGCTTGCTGTGCCAGGAGGTGATCGGTCTGTTGGAAGCCTGGCCGGGTATGAGCATCGGTGTACTCAACGGTCTGGTGATCGGCGCGGCGCTCGAGTTGGCCCTGGGCTGCGACCTGTTGTGCGCCCTGCCCGGCACCCGGATCGGTATGCCAGGGCTGGCCTGGGCCTTGTTGCCGGTGATGGGGGGCGTGCGACGCCTTGGCACCCGCTGCACCCCCGATCTGGCTCAGCGTATTTTCCTCGGCGGCGACATCCTGGATCGCGACCAGGCCCTGGAGAAGCATCTGATCCATCGCGGTATCGCCAGCGAGGACGAACTCGGCACCCTGATCGGGGAAGCTCGCGAATGGGGTTTGTCAGCGGTTTTGGCGATTCGCGACTTGCGTCTGCGCCAATACGGCCAATCGGATGCCCGGCAGCAGGCCGGCATCTTCGCCTATGGTTTCTATTCCGGTGAGTGCCAACGACGCATCCACGAGCTGATTGACTGATCTGGTCTACGCCCCCCATCGTAGAGCAGGGCCGCTCAAAGCTCTGAGGTCGGCAGGCGCTCATTGCTCCAAGAGGAGGC
>CAYONM010000217.1:0-6199 GCA_964405325.1 uncultured candidatus Brocadiaceae bacterium
TCCGCTGCACCGGGGGCGCACACCGATCCCGAGCGCAGCCTGATACCCGAGCGGGCGCGATGGACGCCCGCTGCAGCGCAACCTCGTCGACGGCGGCCACGAGTTGCTCTACGCCAGCATGGACCGCCAGATCATCGTCCACAAGCGGCGCTGGAAGCTGCTCATCGATCAGGCCCTGGACCTGCGCGAACTCTACGACCGCGCCAGCGACCCCGACGAGTACCTGAACCTCGCCAGCGAGCCCGCAGCCCAGGCGCAGCACCAGCGTCTGGAGCAGGCAGCGATCCGCAGCCTGATGGACGGATGCCTGGCATAAGGGCCGTCACCGCGGCCACGGCAGGGTCTTCCCCGGCGGTTCGCGCGCTCAGCCGCCGGCGCGGTTGCGCCGGCGGAAGGCGCTCGGCGTGAGCCCGAAGCGCCGATGGAAGCGGCTGCCGAAGTAGCGGGCGTCGCGGTAACCGACCGCGGCCGCGACTTCGGCCACGCTGCAGTCGCTGCTGGACAGGCGATGGCGCGCCAGGAGCAGGCGCCGCTCCTCGAGGTAGTGCATGGGCGGCTGCTCGCAGGCGGCGGTGAAGCGTTGGACGAAGACGGTGCGGCCGCATCCGGCGGCGGCGACCAGATCGGCAAGGGAAAGTTCCGGGTCGCCCAGGCGCTCGTCGATGCAGGCCAGGGCCGCTGCCACTGCCGGATCGTAGGGTTGGCTGGGCTCGCCGAAGGCGGCCCGGATCTCCGCCAGCAGCGTCTGGCCGAGGAAGTGGCGCAGCCGCTCGCTGGTGGCGGTGCTGTCGGCGATGGTTTCCCGCAGGCGCCGCAGCAGCGGCAGCAGGCGCTGGCGGATATGGCGGTCGGCGTGCAGGTGGACCATGCCGCTCGATCCCACCGGCGGATAGTCGACCATGCTCTGCTCCAGTGGCCCCAGCCGCCAGCGCAGCCAGTGCGCCTCCCAGGGCTCGGCGCTGGTCACCGTCCAGCGGTGCATGTTCTTCCCCGGTGGCAGCAGCAGCAGGCTTCCCGAACGGACCTCGATATGATCGTCATCCTGCCAGAGATCAGCACGGCCGGCGGTTGTTAGCAGAACGTAGCGGTATTGCGCGTATTCCGGCAGTCCTTGCCATGACCGCTGCTGCGGGTGCGAGGAGAATCCGGAACCGTATACCTGCATGCGGACGATATTCGACATGCTGATGAACGAAGCTCAACTGGAATCTCAACTCCTTCCTGGCTAGGATCGGACGCCAGGAGCCAGCGCATATGTGCCAACCCACCACCCGACGCATCCCGCAGGGCATCTGCATCGACGATCTGCCCGATCTCGACCGGCTCGGTAATCAGGAGATGGCCGAGCGCGGCCTGATCGATGTCACCGCCGCGCCCTTCCATGCCGACCCGAGCGGCGAGCGCGACAGCAGTGACGTGATCCAGGCCGCGGTCATCTTCGGTCGTGAGCACAAGCTGGCGCTATGGTTCCCCTTCGGTTGCTACCTGATCACGCGCACGATCCGCTGCGTCGCCGGCTGGACCGAGGAGCGCACGCCGCTGCGGCGCTACCTGCCGCACTGCGAGTACTGGCCCTGCGTGCTGCTCGGCGAGCAGCTCGACGGCCGGCGACCGAGCATCGTCCTCGCCGCGCACGCGCCTGGCTTCCAGGACCCCGAGAGCCCACGCCCGATGCTCGACTTCCATGCCAACAATTGGGTGCGCCCGCGCCACGGCCAAGCGCCGCATCCGGGCCGGCAGGGCAACGTCAACATGGGGCAGACCTTCTCTGGCATCGACTGCGCGATCGGTGCCGGCAATCCCGGTGCCGCCTGTATCTCCTTCGATGCTGCCGAATGGTCGTCGCTGGAGGAGGCCCGTCTGCAGGTCGGCGACGGCTACGCCGGCGTGCTGCGCGGACCCGGCTGCGGTGCGCTCATCGCCCAGGTCGAGATCGTCGGCGGCGCCTACGGCTGCATCGCCGACAGCGGCCGGCCGCCAGCGACCTATGTCGGCTGCCGCTTCCTCGACCAGCGGCGCTGCGCGGTGCGCAAGTCCGATCGTGCGAACCTGACCCTGGTCGGCTGCGAGTTCAGCCTGCCGCGCGGGGTCCACGCCGCTCGCGTCTATCCCCAGAAGGGCAGCAGCCTGTCGCTGGTCGACTGCCGGATCAGCTACGAGCCCGGCGCCGCCCCGACCACCGCCATTCTTGCCGACGCCTCGCTCTACCTGCGCGAGGTCTTCGTGCGCAATGCCGACGTGCTGGTCGAATCCACCAGGCACGGACCGTTCGCCGGAACGGCGGGGTGGCGGTGCGTGCACGAGGCGGCCTTCCCCTACCGCTACCAGTCATCGGCGTGGGCTCCGGTCTACCGCGACGGCGAAGGTGCCGACGACGTTCTGTTCGCGGCGGAGGAAGGGCTTCCGCCGGACGATCTCTGTGCCCGCCATCGTTGGACCGACCTGCCGCGCTGGAACGATCCGAGGGCGGTGGACGCACGCGACTGCGGCGCGGTCGGCGACGGCGAGCACGACGACACCGCGGCCCTGCAGCATGCGATCGACGAGCACCAGATCGTATTCCTGCCCAAGGGTGCCTACCGCGTCAGCCGCACGTTGCGGCTACGCCCCGAAACCTGCCTGTTCGGCGTCCATGCCGCCTATTCGATCATCGCGCCGCTGGCGAGTGGCGATTTCGCGGATCCCGCCGCGACACGGCCGGTGCTGCAGACCGTCGACCAAGCGGACGCGCGCACCCGACTCGCCAGCTTCGGTGTGTACCTGCCGCGCGAGCTCGCTCCGGGCGCGAGCTTCATCGACTGGGCCTGCGGCGGGGACTCTTGGCTGCACGGCGTGTTCCCTTCGGCCGGCTTCGTGCGCCCCGACTTCCAGCCGCTGCATGCCGGCATCATGCCCTGGAGCGACTGGCGCTGGCAGCAGATCGACTGCGCCGTCGACCAGCACGCCTTCCACTATACCACTCCGGAGACGGATGAACTGATCGGCCATGATCCCCTCCCCGACTGGCCCATGACGCGGATCCATGGCCACGGTGGCGGCCGCTGGTACGCCTTCGTCGCCAATCTCGGCCGCCGCCACGCAGCCCGCTATCGCCATCTGCTGGTCGAGCACGTCACCGGCCCCATGCGCATCTACAACGCCGTGCTCCAGTTCGCCCGCGGCGACTGCGAGTTCGAGATCGCCGACAGCAGCGAGGTCGCGATCTACGGCATCAAGAACGAGAAGGCGAGCACCCTCGCCTGGATCCACGGCTGCCGCGGCCTGCTGATCACCGGCCTGAGCGGGACGGGTCAGCACAATCCCGAGCAGAAGTTCCTGATCGAGGACAGCAGCGACATCGCG
This sequence comes from uncultured candidatus Brocadiaceae bacterium, assembly GCA_964405325.1. Lineage (GTDB taxonomy): Bacteria > Planctomycetota > UBA11346 > UBA11346 > UBA11346 > CAYONM01. The sequence continues at coordinate 3,343 of CAYONM010000217.1, forward strand.
ATCGCCAACAGCATCGACGACTGCTACGGGCCCGACAACGACAGCAGCCAAAGCCATCATCATCCCCACATCCGCGAGCACCATGATGGCCAGGAGTTCCTGACCGCCGCCTACGAGCGGCCGGTGCTCTACCGGAGATCCTGATGCCTGGCCGACCCAACATCCTCATCCTGCCCACTGACCAGCAGCGCCTTGATCTATCCCCCGAGCACAGCGAGCCGTGAGCGACCCCCGATCCCATAGGGACGGGGGTGCCGGGTTCTCACAGCCGCCTCATCCAGGCTGGCAGCAACAGGTATCATGGCGTCGGCTCCGATAATCGTGCATACTCAAGGCATGCACGATGTCATCATCATCCATTGTGATCAATTGCGACACGACGGACTCTCCTGCTGTGGAAGTGACTACGCGCAGACCCCAAACATCGACCGTATCGCGGCCACCGGGCGACGCTTCAGCCGCCACTATGCGGCCAACACGGTCTGCTGTCCCTCGCGTGCCAGCCTGCTGACCGGACTCTATCCCTGCGCACACGGTCTGTGGGCCAACGCTGGTGCCTTGCCGCGCCGAACACACGGCCCCGGCCCGCTCGAGTGGCTCCACGACCAGGGCCGTGAAAGCATCGTCACGCAGCCGCCAACCATCTCGAACTCGACGACCAGACCACCCTGCAGTCGACGGCACGCCGGTGGGATGGGAGCTGCGCGGCTGGGGCGACGCGCCGCGCGGGGAAGTGATCCACGATCCCGAGAACGCCGCCGAGGGCGAGCGCTACGTCACCGCCTCCTGGACCTGGCACTGGAACGCGAGCATCACCGATGTCGTGAAGGACCGGCCGATCGTGCTGCGTTGGCAGAACCGCTTCGTGCCGCCGGAGACCCGTTACCCGGTCCGCGTTGGCATCAGCGGCTGGCATCCCGAAACGCCGGAGGCCAATGTCCCGATCAGCGGGCCCCATTGGAGCACGATCAAATCCGAGACTCCGGTCCGCTATGCCGGCCGCCTGCTCGATCGCCTCGACCTCTCCAAAGAACAAGACGAGGCCGCACGCTCTGCGTTGATGGTCTACCTCGCCGAGGCCGGGCCCGACTGGGTGGAACGCACGATCAAGGTCACACCGGAAGCCGACGGCGAGTTGGAGCTCACGCTGCACGGCGCACGGCGCCGTGATCGCGAGGCCGGCGTCTACCAGCCGGTGCTGGTCGACTACGTCGACATCGAGGTGGCGGGGGCGAGCCTCGTCCATCCCGGTCTCACCGACCAGGACGGCGACGGTCTGCCCGATGGCTGGCGCCGGATCGGAGACGACACCGAGTTCGCGATCATGCGCGAGGCCGATGGCGCATCCTTCGCCCGCACCTGGTATCAGGCCGGGCTACGCACCACGCTGCGCGATGTGGTTGCTGAACAGCCAGTCGTCATCACCATGCAGGTGCGGGAGCATGTGGCACGATGACTGAGTTGGCAACGAGTGCTCGAACCTGCGCTCTCCGTCTGCTCGAGCGTTTCGAGTTACAGGAGCATATTTGGGGTGGGTATACCTTGGAAATGGTCCTTGAGGCCTTGTGTGAATGGCGACTGTGCGATGACGACCATTGCTGGCTCGCAGCGGTAGAGGATGTTTGGCAGCGGCGTGGATGGGATGGCGAACAGCGCATCGCATGGAAATCGCAGCCCTTTGCCTCACACGACGATGCTCTGGCGAGAGCCATCAGTGATTGTCAGGGCGTGGCCCTCTTCATCGAAGAGACGTCATCCATGGTGACAAAGGTGAGCCGCAGTGAAGCTGGGCTGGTGACGCATCACCATCCCGCTCTGCCACCAGGGCGCGAACCGCTCATTGTTGATTTCATGCATGAATATGCAGCTCGTCTGGCCAGCGCAGCAGCGCTTGGAGGGGATCCACGCTGGTATGACGAAGCGGCCCAGCAATACCTGGGTTATGCGGCGGTTCTGTGCGATGCAAAATAGCGGGCGTCGCGGTAACCGACCGCGGCCGCGACTTCGGCCACGCTGCAGTCGCTGCTGGACAGGCGATGGCGCGCCAGGAGCAGGCGCCGCTCCTCGAGGTAGCGCATGGGCGGCTGCTCGCAGGCGGCGGTGAAGCGTTGGACGAAGGCGGTGCGGCCACATCCGGAATCAGATGCTGGCTGACGATGCCTTTTTTCAGGTGTGCCTGTTTGTCGGACAGCACGGCGATGGGGGTGACCTCGGAGCCGGTGCCGGCGGTGGTGGGCATGGCGATCACCGGCAAGCCGCGTGCTGGAACACGGTCGATGCCGACCATGTCGGCGATGGGGGTGTCGTGGGCCGCGATGAGGGCCGCCACCTTGGCGATATCCAGAGCGGAACCACCGCCGAGCCCGATCAACAGGTCGGCCCGGCTGGCCTTGGCGGCGGCGACACAATCCTGGACCAGGCCGATACGGGGGTCCGGCTCCACACCATCGAAGAGGGAATTGGGAATGCCGGATTTGCGTAATTGTTCCAGAACGCGTTCGGCGATGCCTGCTTTGACCAGTCCAGGGTCGGTGACTACGAGCACGCGTGTGCCATGACATTCGGCAAGCGCATTGCCAAGCTCAGAGATGACACCATTGCCCAGGCGGAGTTGACGGGGCATCAGGAAAAGTAAACTGGGGTGCTGGAGCTCCTGCTGGTATTACCAGTAGGGGCTCCAGGCTGAGATGCTGCAACTGTCTTGGTCTGGCCCACCTCAGGGCCGCTCAAAGCTCGCCCCTGGGAGCGCCAATCCCCAGGTTGGCACGCCTTGCGTCGCCTCCAGTTGCGTCAGACCGGCAGGCTTACTGCTGTTCATGGATCACCGTGACGCAACTGGAGACGAGGCATGGTCCTC
>CAYONM010000218.1:0-6159 GCA_964405325.1 uncultured candidatus Brocadiaceae bacterium
GGTCGCTATTGATCACGAGGATGGTGTCCTTCCGGCCTTGAACAGCCGGAACAGATAGATCATCGAGGGAAACAGGATGACCGCGCCGACTGCCAGAGCGCCCAGCAGGAAGCGTAGCACCAGCGGCTCGGAAGCGGCATCCTGGAAACTCAGTTGCTGAACAATCAGCCAGGGATACTGCGCCAGGGCCCAGCCCAGTACCACCAAACCGGCCACGGCCGGGGTGCAAATGCGGGCGATGATGAAATGCCGGTGCCAGAGGGCCCAGAGCGCCAGAAGCCACAGTAGTACCGTGATGGCAACCAGGGGTGATGCCCACCAGGCATCCAATTGCTCGACCAGATAGGGGGCGTCGACCATGGCCGTGACGTGCACGCCGGCGCCGATGGGCAGCAGGGCGCCCAGGCTGATCAGCGCCCGCCTGCGGAAATCCCCCTGCAGCTGCGGATCATCGCTGGTGTCGGCGCAGAGATAACTGGCGGAAACGGCGGCGAACAGGGACAGGGCGAAAATGCCGCAGGCGATGGCGAAGGGTCCGGTCCAGCCGGCCAGGAGCCCGCTGACCACACGATTGTCCTGCAGCTGGATGGCACCAGAGCCGAGGGCACCGATGATCAGACCCTGCAGCAGTGGCGTGATGCAGCTGGCGGCGCCGAAAACCAGGCTCCAGCGGTGATGAACGCGATCGTCATCACGATCGTATTTGCGGAATACAAAACTGGAGCCACGCAGGACGATACCGCCCAGGGCCAGGGTCAGAGGAATGTGCAGCGCCGTCATGACGGTGCCGAAGGCCGGCGGAAAGGCGCTGAACAGCAACACGATGACTAGGATCAGCCAGACATGACTGGCCTCCCAGATGGGGGCGATGGCGGCTTCGATGGCCTCCCGCTGCCGTCGGGCGCGGGGGCCACGCGCCAGCAAATCCCAGAAGCCGCCGCCGAAATCGGCACCGCCGGTGACCACGTAGATGATCAGGCTGATCAGCATGATGCTGGTAAGCAGTTCCACTTCAGTCATGTCCGGGTCCTCCCGGCACCCACTCGGTGGCGTCTCGGAACTGTCGTCGCAAGAGAGCTATGAGCACCACCGTCAAAAAACCGTAGACGGCAGCGAAGAGAGCCATGCGAATGCCCAAGTGTTGCACCGGCGTCACCGCATCGGCCGTGCGCATCACGCCGTAAATGACCCACGGTTGTCGACCCAGTTCGGTGACTAACCAGCCGGTCTCAATGGCGATGAAGCCCAGGGGGCCGGCCAGCACCAGGCCAGTGAGCAGGCGTCGAGATTCGGGTACGGCCTTGTCTCGCCACCAGCGCCAGGCGGCCCAGGCCGCCATGAGCAACATGATACCACCGCAGGCGACCATGATATCGAAGAACCAATGCACGGCCGCCACCGGTGGCCAGAGCTCGCGTTCGACACTATCCAATCCAAGGATTTCGGCGCTAGCATCGTGATGCACCAGCAGGCTCAAGGCGGCGGGGACCTCGATAGCATAATGCACTTCCCTTGCTTCCTCGTCGACGATGCCGCCGATGGTGAAGGGGGCGTAGCCCTGCGTCTCGAACTGGGCCTCCATGGCGGCGAATTTCACCGGCTGGGTTTCTGCGGTCATGCGCGCGATCAGATCACCGCTGAGCATTTGCAGCGGAATGCTGACGATGGCCATGCCCAAGGCGATACCCAGTCCCAGGCGATGGAAGACATGTCCCGGATAGCGTCGCAGATAGAAGGCGTGCACGGCCGCAACCGCAAAACCGGTGGCGACATAACAGGCGAGCAGCATGTGGACCACCTGCTGCAGCGCTGCCGGATTGAGCATGGCGGCGATCGGATCGATATTCGCAGGCCTACCGTCCACTACGTCGAATCCGGCGGGTGAGTTCATCCAGGCATTGGCGGTCACCACGAACACCGCCGACATGGCGCCGGAAGCGGCGACGATCAGTCCGGCAATGATGTGCATACGCGGCGGCACCAGTCGCCAGCCATACAGGTAGATCCCGAGGAAGATCGCCTCGGTGAAAAAGGCAAAGCCCTCCAGAGCGAAGGGCAGGCCGACCACCCCGCCGGCGAAACTCATAAAACCCGGCCACAGCAAGCCCAACTCAAATGACAACACGGTGCCCGAGACCGCACCCACCGCGAAGATGATGGCGGTACCAGCGGCCCAGCGTTTGGCCAGTTCCAGATAGGCAGAATGCCCGGTTCGCCACCAGAGGATCTCGCTGAGCACCATCAGCATAGGCATGCCGATGCCCATCACCGCGAAAATGATATGGAACGCCAGGGACATACCCATCTGGGCTCGAGCGAAGAAGAGATCGGTCATGCGTGGGTTCTAGGCGTGACCCTGGCGGCATAAAGTTTTGATACTCAGCCGAGGCACGGATGCGGCCGCGTTCGTGGCAAAGCATCGTGCGAATGGTCCGTTTCACCGTTGGCCAACTGCCAAGCGTTCGCAATCGGGAATGACAAGACGGAAACCGACGTTGTAAACCCCCTGCCGCCTCGTCCGGACTCTGCTGACGACTACCCATGACATATCGACCGGGTGGAACCCAGGTCAGCTCCAGATCGATACCGTCGGCCAGCGTCAGGCGACGCGTCGATGGCTCGTGCTGCTGCTGGCGTTGGCGCTCAGACAGCGGCTCATCACCCCGCGATGCCCGGCTTCGCCGCTCCCAGCGACAGCGTTGATCGAGTCGATCCCAATAATCCTGGAAATCCTGCGCGGTGGCAAAGTGCGTCCGATGCGAACGCAGGCCGACGTAGGCCTCCATATGGACAATCGCATCCAACTGCTTGGTGCTGGGATCGAACATGATGCAGAGGCTACGCCGAGGCCGGCGATGACAATCCGCGCGAAAAATCCGGTGACGCTCAGCTGAAAACCGACGAGCCATACGAGCCGAACAGGAAAACTGGTCTGGGCTAGAACGAAGGCTGTCCCCGTTCGGCATACCAGGCTGCCGGCAGGGCGTCTCGCTCGCGCTCCAGCAGTTCATCGCAGATCTTCTCGTTATCGATCAGGTTGGGCATGATCGGGTCGCTAGCACAGGCGCGCAGCAACAGATTGCGATCGCAGGCAACGGCGGCATCGGCAGTCAGCTCGTGACTGTCGAGAATACGCTGGCATAGGCCGCGGACACCGACTGGCAGTTCGCCGACCGCTAGCGGCTGGCAGTGCTTCATGTCCAGATGGCTGGCCAATTCCAGAAAGGCGTCATCGGGCATGTTCGGCACCGCACCGCGGTTGGTGGTGTTAACGCGGAACACCTTGCCCAGACCACCCCACATCGATTCGATGATATCGGTGGCATGGTCGCCACTGCCTTGCGTGATGAATTCCTCGATCGGTCTGTCGCCAGTGGCATAGGCCTGGGTGGTCGCCCAGGCTTCATCCATCTGCTGCTGTCGGTCGATGGCGTCGAATACCTTGATCGCTTCCGGTTCGATCGGAGACACCCCGCACTGCTGGAAATACGGCACGTATTCCTTGGTATGGGCGATGCAGTCGGGATAGGCACCGAAGATATCGAACAGCTTCAGAGCATAGGTGGCATTGAAGCGGCCCTTGGCGTGGGCGTTCTGATGCACATCCAGGCTATCCGCCTGCACGGCGGTTTCGGCCTGTTCCTTGGCCGCTGTCTCGGCGAGTCTCTCGCGCAGCACCGGCAGAAAGTCACGTCCGTCGTAGGCAAAATGCACCACCCACGAAAAGTGGTTCACGCCGGTCAGACGCAGATCCAGGCGCGACTGGACATCCGTCGGCATACTGGTGGCCGTATCAGGCAGGATGCCAACACGCTTCAGCAAGCGCAGGCTGACGTGTGGTTCGTGCGGACCATCGCACAGGGCCATGCTGCGCACATTCGGGGCGTACTTGGCCAAAGCGATGCCGAGAACGGTGCTGGGATTGACGAAGTTGATCATCCATGCCCACGGGCACAGCTCCTCCACGTCGCGGGCCATGTCCATCAGATGCGGGATCTCGCGCAGGGCGCGGAAGATGCCGCCGGGGCCGATGGTATCGCCGGAACACATGCGGATGCCGTACTGGTCAGCGACTTCGCAATCGATGCCGCGGAAGCGGGTATTGCGATCGGAGAAGCTCGGGACCACAAAATCGCTGCCGTCGAGGAGCTCGCGCCGATCGGTGCTGGCTTCGATCCTGGTCGGCACACCCAGATGATCGAAAGTGCGCCGCGCCAACTTTTCCATGGTCGAAAGCACGTCGGGATTGGTATCGACCAATGCCAGCGTGCCCTCACGCAGGATGGGACTGTTGGCCATGTTCCAGATGACCGGCTTGCCGAAGAAAAAACTGCCAGCGCCGAGAATGGTGATCTTGGGTCCGCTCATGGAGGTCTCCTGATGGGAAAAAAGTGACTTCATGGTGATTATGGCGTCACAAGGCGGCCATCCACGGCTAAAATCATCGACATGAGGTGGAGTATCGTTCCAATACGCCGTCGTGACGTCGCCAGATGAGTGGGCTTCCCCCACCGGTCCGGATCGGACCTGCCAACGTCCCGTGAGGGATCTTGCTTTGAATCCTGTTTTGCCTCCCTATCGCGTGCGCACCGCCGGCTGCATCGACCGTGACCCCTACCATTCAACTCCTGGCACCAAGGCCGGGGATTGGATGCTGACGGTGCATTTGGAAGGAAGCGGGCTCTATCGCGGACCCGAGGGTACGCAGACGATCCGATCACCGATGGTCGGCCTGGTGCCACCTGAAGATGCTGGCGTGCTGATGGCTCTGAGCCACGATCCCTATCTGCACTATTGGTGCCGTTTCAGCGGTGACTGGGCGATTGCGGTCGCTACGAGCATTATTGCCAAGGAAGGGACACGTTTCTTCACCATGTCGCACGCAGCAGCGATCGCCGATCCCCTGCGACGCATGGGTCGGGTCCAGCGCATGCAGTTGCCTGCAAGCATGGGCCTGCCCGAGATCTGGTTGGCGGAGGCCTTGGCGATCCTCCAGCACGGACCATCGCGAGATGAGCCGTCACCACGCCTGTCCGGCCCCACGTTGGAAGAACACCTACGCCACATCATCGCCGAGCCGACAGACCTGCACGCGATCGCCACCCACTTCGGGGTCTCACGCACCACCCTCTGCCGACGATCGGCGTCCGGACATGGCTGCGGTGTCCAGCAACTGCACGAGCGCCTGAAAATGGATTGGGCGCGCACCCTGCTGCGCCGTGGATTGACAGTGGACGACACGGCCGCTCGCGTCGGCTATGCAGACCGCCGCTACTTCGCGCGCGTATTCCGTAAACATCACGGGCTGGGACCACGTGATTGGCTGCGGGAATCGCAGTAGGACTCGCTTTCCTCAAAACTCAACCGAGCCTGATCGCCTTCATCGACAACCCGCTGCTCCCGCCCGGTAGAGTCGGCACCCGGCGCGGTGGCCCCAGGCTGCGGGGAGTAGCTGTTGACCGGCGGCTTTCGCCCTCAAGCCGGTGCCTCAATCCGCGCCATAGCTCCGTTTCCGGGCGCCGCTCGTCGAACCATGCGTGCGGATTTCCCGCACACGGCTCTCCTCCGAGATTCACGCCTTCGCCCTCGTCCGGCTGACTCGGTGCGCATGCGGGTTGTAGAGGCCGAGCTTCTCGTAGAGAAACTCGTCGGGATATTGACGGTATCCCGTGCTTCGCCGCTTGTGTTTCTTCATCAGCCATCTGCGTAGTCGACGTTCGGTGTGCTTGCGGAGATGTCGATAGGGCCGTTAGGGCCCGTCAATAAATAAAGGTAGCGTCTCACTTGATCTTTTGCCGTCCTTCTGCGTTGCTTATCGCTTACATATACTCGATATGCTCGCTCTTCGCGCCTTGAAGGATCGACAAAATCTCTGCGCGATCTGCTACCTTTATTTCTTTCCGCACCCTTACACCGGCCCCTGGTCGAAATATCCGCACCAACCGCGTAGTATGCGGTTGAGTTCCAAGACTTGCTTTTCGGGGGCGGATTGTGCACCCACCGGGTCGATGTCTCGTCGTGGACCTTTCCAAACACGCGGGTCATCGCCTGCTGCGAGATGGCAGTGCCATAATTGGAGCAAATTAACGCTGCAAACGCCTGATTACCAGAAGGCCCGATAATGCGGGTGGTGCCAGCAGGGCGCCTCTCGTCGTACAC
>CAYONM010000219.1:0-6147 GCA_964405325.1 uncultured candidatus Brocadiaceae bacterium
ATGCAGAATCGGTGTGAGCTGTTTGCTGGTGAGACAGTGGCTGAACGCGGTTGAGGTACAACTTGGTGGGGTTGCCACTTGTGTAAGTTGTTGGCAGAAGGGTATTAGTGCATGGCTATAAAAAACTCTTGGTGCTAGTCGGAATGCGGATTTCCGGTTCTTAACCGCCAAGCCCCGACAGAGACCTGAAAGAACCTCTGCGCCTCTACCGCCTCTGCGAGAGATTTAATGTGAACAACATTGGCACTAGCGGTAGAGCTTGCGGAAACTCTCCTCGGTAGCGCGTTGCTCGTACGGGATCGAAGGCCAGCCGGCGATGGCCGGGGCGCCCTGGGTCTGGATGCCCTTTTTCGGCTTCGGCGGGATGCCGGGGATGCGGCGCAGTTCGTTGGCAACCAGATTGCCGTCGCCATGCGCGGCCAGTTCCCGGCGCAGGTGCTCGCGGTAGCCGGCCAGGGTCTCGGCGTGCTCCGGCAGTTGCCCGAGATCGTGTTCGTCCCAGCGATCGGCCACGGCGAACAGCTGCTCTCGGCCCTCTTCCACGTAATAGATGTACTTGTACTGCTCGTCGTGGATGCAGTAGGTGGCCTGATCGGCGCCACCCGTGGCCTGGCAGTCACCGAACTGGCTGTAGGCGCCGAAGGCATAATCGCGGCTGCGTTGCACATCGCCGCGCAGCACCGGCAGCAGGCTGGTGCCGGTGCAGGTCTCGGGGATCGGCACGCCGCACAGGTCCAGGATGGTCGGCATCACGTCCTGCAGCATCACCGGCTGCTCGCGTTGTTCGCCGCGGGGGATGCCGGTATTCAGGTCTGGCGGCGGGACCATGATGAACGGAATGCCGGCGGCGGAACGGTAGTACTGGCTCTTGGCCAGGGAGCCGTGGTCGAAGAGCATGTCGCCGTGATCGGCGGTCAGGATGACCATGGTCTTGCCGTTCTGCCAATAGCTGCCGAGCTGACCGAGGATCTGGCCGATCTGGTGGTCGATGCTGGTCACCAGGCCGTAGTAGGCCCGGATCGCGCGCTCCCGGTCCTCGGCGGAATAGGCGTTGTCGATGTTGTGATCGGCGCGCAGGCGATGCAGCAGGGCAGGCGCGTCCTGCTCGGCCCAGTCGCCGCAGCGCGGCAGCGGCACCTGGCGATCGCGATAGCGGTCCCAGTAGTGCTGCGGCGGGCACAGGGGCGGATGCGGATTGCGGAAGGAGACGTAGAGGAAGAAGGGCACGGTCGGGTCGCGCCGTTCCAGGAAGCGGCAGGCCTCCTTCGCGACCCAGGCGTCGTGGCAGTGCTCCTCGGGCAGAACGCTGGGGCGGGCATGGTAGCCGTTGCTGGGCATGGCGTGCCGATCCAGTGATTCCAACAGACCGCGATCGGAGAGATAGGCGTGATAATCGTCGCGGCGCATGCCGTCCTGGCGGCGGCTCTCCTCGTCCAGGATGACCTCGTCGAAGCCGACCCGGAAGCGCGGCGGGCTGACGTGCATCTTGCCCACCGAGTGGGTCTGGTAGTCGGCGTTGTGCAGGCATTCCGCCAGAAAGGGCCCCTTGTCGGTGAAGGTGCTCTGGGGGGCGTTGTTGAACTGCCGGTTGGCGTACATGTCGCGGCCGGTCATCAGGCAGCGGCGCGCCGGCACGCAGGCGGGGCATTCGGAGAAGGCGTTGGGGAAGCGCACGCCTGCCGCCGCCAATTCATCCATGTAGGGGGTGTCGATGGCGCTGTTGCCGACGTGGCGCAGGGCGTCGAAGCGCATCTGGTCCAGGGTGATCAGAAGGATGTTCGGGCGGATTTCCGGCATGGGGCGCTCCTTTCTCGGTCCTGATCCTAGCCCGGCTTGCCGCCTCACGGAATGGCCCAGGATCGGGCGGCATGTCCAAACCTCTCCGCTCGGGCTTCACCCAGATGGAGCAATGGTACATGCGCCGCAAGGACATGGTGTTCTTTCCGAGCTCCCCGCAGCAGCGGGGCGTTCATCCCGTGCGCATCGGTTTTGAGCACTGGCAGGCCGGCTGGAGCGCGCAGGGCCAGCCGCAGTCGGAAATGGCCTTCTTCCTGATCACTGGTGGCTGCGCACTTGTCCAGGAGTCAGGTCGCTGGCGGCGTGCCGAGAGCGGCCGGCTGTTGTTGCAGTGGCCGTATCGCCCCTTCGCCTTCCAGGCCGATCCCGAACAGGGACTGGCGGTACTGGTGCTGGGCTATGTCGGCTTGGACCTGCCGGCACTGCTCGATAGCCGGCTGCCAAAGCAGCCGGGAGCGATTATGGCCATGCCCGAGACAGGCCTGCGACAGCAGTGGGAAGATCTCTATCTGGCCGCACGCGAGCATCAGCCGGGTATCGAGGAACGTTTGCGACATTGGTTGCCGTATCTGCTCAGCAGTCTGCGCAGCTGGCAGGCGGTGGCGCATCCGGACGCGGCCCAGGCGCGATTTCTGCACTGCAAAAAGGTGCTGGATGCCAGCGTCGACGGCTCGCGCGGTTTGGCGGAATTATGTCTTGTCTGCGAGGTGAGCTATCCGCATCTGCATCGCCTGTTCCAGCGTTTCCTGGGCGTGGCGCCGAGGGCCTATCTCCAGCAGCTGCGCATGAACACCGCCGCGCAGCTGTTGCAGATGGGCGACCATTCCCTCGCGGAACTGGCGGAACGCTTCGGCTACGCCGACGCCTTCAGTTTCTCCAAGGCCTTCAAGCGCTGCCACGGCTTGTCGCCGCAGCGGTATCGTGAGCGCGCCGGAGGGCCGTCCTGAGTGTGTGGGTGCCCGTGGCATCATCCGCCTTGATGCTGATGTCGCCAACGAGAGGGACTCAGCCCCATGTCCCCCATGCCATGCCCGCAATGCCCACATTTTGTAGCCGTGCACTCATACTGTCACTCCAACAACTTGCGCAGAATCCCCGCCTACCAAACCCGCATCTCAATCGCGTTCAGCGAGCTGTTCTCCAGCAAACAGCCCACAGCGATTCTGCATCCAGCGCAGCCCACGTCTGCCAGCCTCAAGCGCCCGCGAGGCCAAGCGCCCGACAGCCGCTCCAAGAAACTGCCGGAACCCAAACATACAGGTCAGCCAATTCTCAAGATCTCTATTCAATACCTTAGGCCTGGGCTCCATCGGACGACCATCGACTCCCCGTTCCTTTGGCCAAATCATCAGCCAACGACGCACCACCTCCCGGGCAGACCACGTCCGCGCACGGTCCTGACGGATACGACCAACAATATGGATGTGGTTGCTAAGCACGGACAGCGCCCCGACAGCAAACGCAGCAGCCTGCGACAGCAGTCGTAAACGATGTTCGATCCATCGCTTACGATGCCCAACATCGCGACCATCGTTATCCTGACCAGCCAGAAACGCTCGGCGAACACAGCGAGAGAGGCAATGCGCCCACGGCGGATTCGACGGATCAAACTTTCGACGCGGCACCGCGGCACGGGTCTGACGCTTCTCCTTCCGGCTTCTTACCGGCTTCTTTCCGTCGTGGCTTCTTTCCGCTTCTTCCTGGTGAGCTCAATCCGCTGCCGCGTCGAGCATGTATTTGGAATGATGACCAGCATGATGGATGCCATGAGGATTCGCTGCATCGGTATTTCTCGTGCAACAGGCATCATCGGATTGAACAACCTCGTCTACAACAGGTTGAGATCGGAGCAGATTTTCAGACTTGGATTGAAGTATGCATAGGGGCATTGTGCCCCGGGTGGCGCGAAAGCGCCAATAAAAGGATCAATTCAGGCGAAAATACCTATTTTATGCCGATAATTGCAAGTAATTGTCAATAAAACGCTGCTTTTCTTCATTCGACTAATTTAGGCGACGCTTTTAGAGGTTCCCTTCTGTCTTCCTGCAGACGCACCCCCTTTTACACGGCGTAGCCGGGATAATACAGCAGGCCCAGGGTGACGCCGGCGAGAATGATCAAGGCACCACCGGCTAGCTCCACGCCTTGGCGCAAACGCATGATCACCGGCCCCGGCCGCTGCAGTTGCCGCTTGGTGATCACGGTTATGGCGCCCACACCGGACAGCAACACGAACATACCAAGCATGATGCCACACACCCCGACGATGCCGAGCAGGGGCACGTTGTTGGTCAGGGCCAGCATCATCACCGTCACCGACAAAGGGCAGGGCACAATGCCAGCCATGAGGCCGACGCCCCAGACACTCCGCCCCCGCAGGTTCCGCATGTCGGGATCGTCCTCGCCAGCGGCCGGCCTATGCAGCAGATGCGCGATCAGCGTCCAGCAGCCGTACAGCACCAGGCAACTGGCGATGCCAACGGTGATCCAGCCCTGCAGTTGGATGCGCTGCACGCCCTTGATGTGCTGAAAGACGCCCTGGAACACTGCCGCCAAGGCGAAGGCAGCAAAGGAGTGCGTTATGGCGATCAGGGCGGCCAGTACGATGCTGTCACGCACACCGGCCCGACGATTGAGGAAGAAACCCACCACCAGGGATTTACCATGACCGGGACCGGCGGCGTGAACCAGGCCATAGGCCGCCGCCAGGCTGAAAAGCAGCAGGAGCACCAGATCACCCTCACCCGTCTTGGCCCGCAGCAGGACCGACCCCACCTCCCGGTTGAAAATCTCCTGGATCTTCATGAAGCGCTTGCGCAGCGAGGGCTGCCCCAGGCTGGCCCGAGCAAGCCCCAGCGACGCTGCCTGCGTCACGTGCATATTCTGCGACGTCTTCGTCGGCTGTGCCTGTTGAGCGTCAGCGACCTGTGGTCGCGGCTCGAGCAACTGGCACGAGATGCCGTCGTCGTGCACGGCCAACTGAAGATCCGCGGCCGTGCTCTGCCATTGCTCTTGCTCGGCGATGGTGAAGGCTATCAGAGAATAGGCATGCTCGAATAGCAGGCCCAGCTGCCGATCCATAAGCGATACGGACTCGTGGATGGAAGCCGTCAGATGCAGGAGCAGCCGCTCATCGCGACTCTCAACGGACTCGAAGCGAACCTGATAGGCATCGGCATCCAAGACCTCGCCGTCAACCAGCATCTGGGTACAGAAATTATTTTCGCTGAATTGATCCAGATAATAGGACCGGAGATCATCCATTTCATCTGGATCGATGCGCCGGTTGCCGTTCCAGTCGCAGTCCACCAAGACCATGTCGCTGCTCATGGCATCCAGATGCCAGACGATGCCTATTTCCCGCAGCATCCCCTCCTCCACATGGAACTCGCCCTGCACCTCGACGAATATATGCGGGTGGGCCGACAGGACTGAAGGCAGGATCGCTGCCACAATGGCAATGATGATGCCGATTCTCATGGGGTCTTCCATTCGCATCCGTCACGGTGTTCACAGGGAGCACCATGAAGCAGGTTTGAACAAATGACGGTGAGCAGATGCGGTCGCATGCGCAATCCTTCATTTGGATCCATGGCGGCGCCGGTATCGATGCCACCACCAGCCTGTTGTCTATTTACGACCACTATTACATGCAGCGATCCGGATGACGCCGAGCACGATCGCATGACAACTCATGCGCTTGCGCCAGTTCATCGTGAAACGCCGCATGTCGGTATTTCGCTTGCTGGCTCATACTCATCAGGATAACCGCAAAAGCGCCACGTTGATTAGGGTCGGCATGTAACCACAGCAAATGGTCATACGCTGATCACTCACACATGGTAGGACCAGTGTGGTGATTTCCCACAGGTCACGCCGGGCTGATCAAGGCGGCAACGGGATTTCCGACCCGAGTGGCATCCCCTTTGTCCACGGTGGCCTCTCGGCCTTCTGCCCGAGAGGCCATTGGGTTACGACTCAGGCCCGATGGCTCTGAGTCGCCACCGCGATTATTCAGTCCCGGCCGGCGCTGACGGTATAGTCATAGCTGCTTTCGGGGCTGAGGTCGCGATCCCGAACCAGATACTCCTGGCCGAGTTCCTTCCGCAACAGGATCATGATGCGATTGGGGGCGGCCGAGTCTTTGCGCTGCAGCAGATACCACTCAGCAGCGGTGATGGCATTCCATTGGATATCGATCTGTTCGTGCGAGACCGCTTGTGCCTGTACGATCAGCTCTGGCGGGGCGGCTGGCTGCAGTTGGACCACGCCCACGGCACTGGCGCCGGATGGATCGCTAAGGGTGCGGAAAGAAATAAAGGTAGCAGATCGCGCAGAGATTTTGTCGAT
>CAYONM010000220.1:0-6133 GCA_964405325.1 uncultured candidatus Brocadiaceae bacterium
GGGTGCCTTCGGCCACCAGCGCTGCAGCTTCAGCAGATATCTCGGGTTCGGCATCAGACGGCGACGGGTCGGTCGTCCGGGCTGTCGTCGCTTGATCTGGATCTCAAGAAAAGCATCCGCCATGTCCTGGCCCTCCTTTGAGGGCTCAGTCTAGCTAGCCGAGCGCCGGTAAGCCAGATTAGGGGTCGGACAGATACTGTGCTTCCGATTTGTGAGTAATGGCCAGGTGTCCAGAGGGATCACCCGATACAACAACACGGAGGATGGAATCCTCCGTGTTGTTGCGTTGTGCAGCGGTCGTCGCTCAGGGAGAAGCGGTCGGCTTTACGACCTGTTTGTGCAGCGCCAACAGGCTGTGGTCGATGGCGCTCATGACCCGCGTGCCCGGCGTGCGCAGATGCACGTGCTGGCCATCGCGGGTGATCGCGTCGATGGCGCAATCACCGGCCGGTTCACCCCAGCCGACACCTTCGCGCAGGCGGAGGGTCAACTGTTTGATGTGCCTCGGGAGGTCGCGGAAGCGCCGCAAGGTCTGGGCCAGATGGCTGCGGACTTCGCGGGACTGGTCGATGTGATTATGGTCACTGCGGAAGTAGACATGCATGGCGGGGCTCCTTTCGACAACAGATACGTTGTCGGTGAAGCCCTGTTTGATCTTTTTCCCGCGTGAAGTCTCGAAGCTGCTTCTGGCTATTCCCTACATCCTATGCTCATAGTCCTCCTGCTGTCGGCTCAGGCGTATTGCCAGGGTGCCAGCGGGTTTGGTGAAGCGTGCCAAAGCATAGTAGAAGGACGGCAGCACCAGCAGAGTGAGCAGGGTGGCCAGGGTCATGCCGCCGATGATCACCACACCCAGGGCCAGGCGACCCTCGGCACCGGCACCACTGGCCAGGGCCAGGGGGACGGCGCCGATGATGGTGGAAAGAGCGGTCATCAGGATGGGCCGCAGGCGCAGCTGACAGGCGCGCAGGGTGGCCTGGTACAGGTCCTCGCCGCGATCGCGTAGCTGATTGGCAAATTCGACAATGAGAATGCCGTTTTTGGCCATCAGCCCCACCAGCATCACCAGGCCGATCTGGGCGTAGATGGTCAGCGGTACGCCAAACAGGGCCAGTGCGCCCAAAGCGCCGGTCATCGCCAACGGCACCGCGGAAATGATGATCAGCGGGTGGATGAAGCTTTCGAACTGTGCCGCCAGGGCCAGGTACACCACCACCAAAGCCATGGCATAGGTGAACAGGATGCCGGCGGAGGATTCTGCGGCCTGTTTGGAGGCTCCCAACGGGGTCAGGGTATGGCCGCTGGGCAGATTGGCCTTGGCCTGTTGTTGGACGTAGTCCAGAGCCTGGTTGACGGTGTAGCCGGGATTCAAGCCGGCTTGAAAGACCGCCGCTGGGCGCCGCTGGATGCGCTTGAGTTCGCGCGGCACGCCGCGGGGTTCGGCTTCGATCAGATTGGACAGGGGCACCAGGCTGCCGCTGGTCGAGGAACGCAGGTACAGACTGGTCAGATCCTCGGGTCGGGTGCGCTGTTCGGCTTCGGCGCGGAGGATCACATCGTATTGCCGGCCGCGCTCCTCGTAGCGGGTGATCTGTTGGCCACCCATCAAGACCTGTAACAGCACGCCGATATCGGCGCTGCTCACCCCCAGGTCGGCGGCGCGGTCGCGGTCGATACGCAATTGGATCTGCGGACGTGTCAGGTCCACGTCGGCTTCCGGCCGTTGCAGGCCGGGGTTGGCGCGGGCGATGCCTTCCAGGCGCTGGGCCCAGGCGATGGCCTGATCGGTTTCATCGGCACCAATGGCCACCTGCACCGGCTGGCCGAAGCCGATGCCGGGGAAGGATGGCGGATTGATCGGAATGATGTTGGCGCCGGGAATGCCGAAAAACAAGGCACCGAACAATTGTTCCTGCAGCGCCTGCTGCGACAGGCTCCGTTCGTGCCAGGATTTCAGGCGCAGGATGATGAAGGCTTCATTGGGTGAGGCACCGGGCCGGAAGCCGGGTGAGACGATGGAAATGACATTTTCGATCGGTTTGTCTGGGCCGTCGCCCTGCCACTGGTTCAGTCGCTGTTCCACGGTTTGGACCTGCTCGGTGGCGTAGTCGATGCTGCTGCCTTCCGGTGCTTGCATGATGATCAGGATATAGCCCTGGTCTTCGGTCGGGACGCTGGCGTTGGGCAGTCGCATGAACAGAAGCACGCCCAGGCCAGCCACCGCCAGAGTGGCCAGCAGTGAGACCGCCATGCCCATGGGGGCGAGCATGCCGCGCAGGCAGAAACGGTAGCCACGAATCAGCAGGTGCATCAGATAGCCGCCCTGCTCGACACGGTCGGCATCGTGTTTGCCGCTCTCACGCAGCAGCTTGGATGACAACATGGGTGCCCAGGTCAGCGCCACCACCGACGAGAATACCACGCAGGCCGCCAGGGTCAGACCGAATTCGTTGAACAGGCGACCGACCTGATCGGTTTGGAAGGCCAGTGGAATGAACACCGCCACTAGCACCATGGTGGTGGTCAGAACCGCAAACGCGACCTCCTGGGTGCCGCGCATCGCTGCCAGCAGGCGTGGTTCGCCCAATTCCATGCGTCGATGGATATTTTCCAGCACCACGATGGTGTCGTCCACCACCAAGCCAATGGCCAGCACCAGTGCCAGCATGGTCAGGACGTTGATCGAAAAGCCCAGGACCAGCATCACCATAGCGGTGGCGATGAGACTAACCGGAATCGCCAGGGTCGGGACGATGGTCGCGGAGAGACTGCGTAAAAACAGCAGGATCACCAAGACCACCAGGCCGAAAGCGATGGCCAGGGTCTGCTTCACCTCGGTCTGGCTCTGTTCGATGAAATTCGATTCGTCGTAGGGGATATTGATGTGCAGGTCGTCGGGAATCTCCTGTTGGAGTTCCGCCAGGATCGCTTTTATGCCGTTGGCCACTTCCAGGGTGTTGGATTGCGATTGCCGTACCACGCCCATACCGACGGCGGTTTTGCCGTCAAACCAGAGCCCCGTGCGATAAGTGGTGGCGCCGACTTCGACGCGACCGACATCGCCCAGGGTGACGCGGCCGCCGTTGTCATCGCGCAGCACCAGGGCGGCGAAATCCTCCGGTCGATCCAGGCCCTTGATGACTCGCAGACCGATTTCACGCATGTCCGATTCAAGGCGGCCCGCGGGGATCTCGATGTTTTCCGACTGTAATTTCCGTACCACATCCGGTACGGTCAGGCTGCGCAATGACAGCAGGTCGCGGTCCAGCCAGATACGCATGGCGTAGGCGCGCTCGCCGCCGACGATCACCCGCGAGACACCATTAACCACCGAAAAACGGTCGACCAGTTCGCGCTTGGCGTAGTCGGTCAGGGCCAGGGGATCGCGGCTGTCGGAGGTGATCGAAATCCACATCATCGGTCGATCCGAAGCAGATTCCTTGATGATCACTGGATCGTCGGCTTCCTCGGGCAGGCGCTCGCCGATACGACCGATTTTGTCACGGACATCGGCCGCAGCCAGGTCGACATCGCGGTCCAGGCTGAATTCCATTTCCACCGAGGAGGCCTCGTCGTAGCTGGTGGCTTGGATCAGGGTGATACCGGAAATGCCCGACAGGGCCTCTTCTACTGGCTTGGTGATTTCCGATTCCACCACCGCCGCCGAAGCGCCGGTGTAACTGGTGTTCACCGTCACCACCGGCGGATCGATGGCGGGATATTGCCGCACCGGCAAAAGGAAAAAGGCGAGGAGGCCCAGGACCACCAGCATGAGATTGATCACTGTGGCGAACACCGGACGAGTGATGGCGACGCGAGAGAGGATCATGGCGATTCCTGGTTCTGATGAGTTGCTGTTTTACCGGTGACGGAACCGTTTTGGTACAGGAGCACCGAGTGGTGAGCTGGACTTGCTGGCAGATGCGGAATGCGTCTGCGTGCGCGGCAGCATGCTGGCGATTACTCGCGAGCTGAGGTCTGTGGTTTTCCGTCAGCCGGTTTTTCGTCAGCCGGTTTTCCGTCAGCCGATTGGTCATGACCTGGCTGATTACCGGTGGCTTCCGCGCCTGGAAGTTTGACCGGCATGCCGGGGAAGAAGATCTTCTGGATGCCGCGGGTGATCACCTGATTGCCGGCCTGTAGGCCGTCGATTACCGCAATGCGGCCGTCGGAATGGGTGCCCAGTTGGACCACCTGCGGGAAGGCCTTGCCGTCACGGACCACGTAGACGCGAGCTTGATCGCCTTCGTAGACGATCGCTTCTTCAACGACACTGAGCACGTTGCTCTGCGCCGCCAGCACCACCGTGACCCGCAGGCTCTGGCCTGGCAGCAGGTGACGGGTGGTATTGTCCACGGTCGCTTCCACCTGCAGGCTGCGGGTGGTGGGATCCAGAGCAGGGTCGAGATAGTCGATGGCGACCTCGATGGTCTCATCTCGGCCGGGGAGTTCGGCTCGCAAGAGCGAATCGCTGACCAGCTGCGGCAGGTAGCGCTCGGGGATGGTGGCTGCCAGGCGCAAGGTCGACTGATCGATCAGTTCGGCGATCACGCTGCCACGATTGATGCTGTCACCCAGTTCCACCTGGACCAGGCCCAGGCGGCCAGCGAAGGGGGCGGTGACCTGCATGCGCGCCAGTTCCTCTTGCGCTTGCGCGACGCGGGCCTCGGCAATGGTCAGGCTGCCGCGCAGGGCGTCGACGGCGTCTTGGCTGATGGTGGCGCCAGCGGTCAGGCGCTCGGCAACCCGCAGTTTGCGCGCGGCTTCGGCGCGCTCGGCCTCGGCTACCGCCAGCGCGGCCCGCTGCCGGCCGGCTTCCAGTTCCAGCAAAATTTGGCCGGCGCGGACCTGGTCGCCGTCAGTCACGTGCAAGGCGGTGACGATGCCGGCTTCGATTGGACGCAGGGCAACACTGCGATCAGCGCGCAGCGATCCGAGGGTGTGATGGGTCATGGGGATATTGCTGGCTGTGACGGTTTCCACTACCACTGGTGGTGCCTCCGGCATTTGCGGGCCGCCGGGGCCACCGGCTTGTTGAGCGGTGGTCTGGGCCTGCCATAGCCACAGGCCGCCTGCACCACCAACGGCACCGAAAACCAGGCAGAGCAGAGCGATGGCAGAGGTGGCATTGCCGGACACGGGCATGATCGGGCTCCAAGGGGTGGACGGGGCATTCTGTGTTCGCTGACCGAACGGTCAATGAAATCAATGAGTCACTTGCCGGTGGCCGGGCCCAGAATGCAAGCATGGCCAGCGAATGGTATGTGTACCTGATGCGCTGCGCTGACGACAGCTTCTATACCGGTGTCACTACCGATCCGAAGCGTCGCTTGCGGCAGCACAATGGCGAGCTGGTCGGCGGAGCACGTTATACGCGCGCTCGCCGGCCGGTACAGTTGGTGTACCAGGAGCGCTGTGCCTCGCGACAGGAGGCCTGCCAGCGAGAATACCGGCTCCGTCGCTTATCGGCTCGGGAGAAGCGTCGATTGGCGACTTGGAATGTAACAAAACGATCAAGTTGATCGTCAGAATGCCGTATTGCCGCTTATTTGGCGGATGGATAGCATGTCATTACAGACAAGGAATATGCCATGCGCCCCTACCAACAGATGATGACCGAGCTCGCCAGCGGCTGGAACACCTGGAATACCTTCAGTATCTTTTCGCATGTGCATTTGCCGGTGGGTTTCGCCATCAACCTGCTGTTCAAGGACGGTGCCACCGAGGGGCTGCTGCGCGAGGGCTCTATTGGGCATTACAGCCTGGGGGTGAATTCCGACCTCTCGCTACCCGGTCCGCGCAGCTATGATGGACGCTATACCGAGATCGATCTGAGCTGGCGGGGCAACCGCTTCCTGGTGCAGAGCGCCACCAGTCCCGAGCAGGATCAGGTGCTGTTGATCACGCCCATCGAGCCCGATGGCCGACCCAGCACCATTGCCGTGGAGTGCGGCCTGCTGTGGAACCGGCCAGGCAGCGTGCAGCGAGTGGAGACGCACATCGAAGCCGAGACCCCACACGGCGACTATCGCGTCTACGCCACCGTCACTGCTGGAGACGATGCTTAGGGTGCGGAAAGAAATAAAGGTAGCGTCTCACTTGATCTTTTGCCGCCCTTCTGCGTTGCTTATCG
>CAYONM010000221.1:0-6127 GCA_964405325.1 uncultured candidatus Brocadiaceae bacterium
GAAGGTCAGCACCGACGGGCCGCCGATCCGGTAGAGGACCTGCAGACCCCGCCGTAGAACAGTTGAATACAAGGGAGCTTTTGGTCCCCAGCATGTTAGTTCCGCCTCGACCCTGGACGCTGGGAAATCCAGGGTCACTTGCTGCCGTGCAGGCCTAAGGGCAGGGAACAGGCCGATGTCGAGCCGATGTCGGCGATCAGGTCAACCCAGGGCGAGTTCCATCTGGGCGTAGGTATCGACAACCAGGGCGTCAAATTGAGGCGCATGCGGACTGGATCCGACGACCACGACGGTGAAGCGGGACCAGTCCAGCTCCGGCACGTGCAGGTCCGCCAAGCCCGTCAGAAGCAAGTCCTCCATGCCGCTGGCGAGCAAATGCTCCTGCAAGTGTGCATCGTCGTGGAAATCGCGACACGACACGATCCGCAAGGCGTAGCCCAGGCGTTCGGCCATGGCGGGGGGGGCGCCGCCAATGCCTTCCTGCTCTGAAGATTCAACGATCCTGCGTCGGTGAGCGACCAAAACGTCGTTTGTACATACGACGGAAATAGCGGGCGTCACCGTAGTCGCAGATCGCCGCCACCTCCCCCACCGGCAGTCCGGGGTGTTCACGCAGCAGCAGCCGAGCATGATCAAGGCGACGGGTGGTGCACCAGTCCTGGAAACTCATGCCGGCGTGGTCATGGAAGAGCTGCGAGACGTAGCCCGGATGCAGCCCGTGATGGGTGGCGGTGGCCTCGCGACCAGGCAGCCGCGGCAACTGCTCATCCAGCCAGGCGGCGATGCCCTGCCAGCGGCGGCGGGCCTGCGGTTCGTCTGCGGGCGCCGCCCGCAATTGGGCCAAGCAACGCCACAACACGGCCTCGACCAACGCCGGCCGGGCCGCCTCCTCGGCGCCCATCAGCAGCCGCCACAGGGCCTGATCGTCGGCCGCGGGTGGCGGCAGTAGGCGATACCACATGGGCGAGGTGTCGAGCCCGCAACCGTCGTGATGACGCAAAAAACAGCGCAGCCCATCGGCCTGCAAGGTGAAGCTGCAGTAGCGCCGACGCTGGCCGGGCAGGGCCTTGTTCCACCCACCCGGGGCCATGAGCAGGGCCTCGCCCCGACCCAGGCTCACCGTTTGCCCACCGGGCACGGTCATGCGGTGCCGCTGCCGCGTACAGACCACGATGCGCGGCCCGAGACAGACCGCCGCCCCGGCGATCGGCGGCGCCGAGCCCACGCAGACCGCCCGTGTGATGCCGCCATACAGCAACCCGGCAAGCTCGCCGGCGATGCAGACCCCTTCATCCATAGCTGATGATTCTACCCCATCGATGACACTTTGCCACCTCCACAACGAGTTTGCACAGCATATAATCTGAGCATGAGCACTCCCGATACTGATAAAGCGACCCGACACCCCAACATCATCTGGTTCTTCGCCGACCAGATGCGGGCCCAGAGCCAAAGCTGGATGGGCGATCCCAACTTGAGCACCCCCAACCTCGACCGCATGGCCTGCGAGGGCGTGGCCTTCACCCGCGCAGTCTCGCCCTGCCCCTGGTGCACGCCCTTCCGCGGTTCGCTGCTGACCTCCCTGCACACCCACCAGTGCGTGCAACGCACGCCCCAGCAGATGGATCCGTCGCTGCCCACCGTCGCCACCTGCTTCGACGCGGCCGGTTACGACACCTGCTACATCGGTAAATGGCATCTCGACGGTGGCAACGGCATCCACCACATCCCGCCCGAACGGCGCGGCGGCTTCCGGCGCTGGTGGGGCTACGAGAACAAGAACGCCCCCTGGGACAACAGCTTCCACGGCGACCTCGGCGACGGCGAGCGTGAGCAACGAGTCAGCGATTACGAGACCGACCACATCGTCGACACCATGATCGCCCAGCTCGAGAACCGCGCTGTCGACGGCAACCCCTTCTTCATGGTTGGCAGCACCGTACGTCCACACGACCCCATGGTGGCGCCCGAGGAATGGATGCGGCGACACCGGCCGGCCGATGTCCACCTGCGCCCCAACGTGCCCGACATCCCGCGTATCACCGAGCGCGCCCGCCGTGACCTGGCCGGCTATCATGCTGCCATCGAGCAGCTCGACTGGAACCTCGGCCGCCTACGTGCCGCCCTCGACCGCCTCGGCTTGGCCGATGACACCTGGCTGATCTTCTTCTCCGACCACGGCGACACCCACGGCTCGCACGGCTACTGGCGCAAGAGCAACCCCTTCGAGGAGTCCATCCGCATCCCCTGCATCTTCGGCGACCACCGACCCTTCTCCCGCTCGGCCGACAACCCCCGCCAGGCTGGCCTACGCGACCATTGCTTCACGGCTCTCGATTTCGCCCCCACCTCGCTCGGCCTCTGTGGCATCGACACCCCCGAGTGGATGTGCGGCAGCGACTACTCCGGCACGATCTCCGGCGACCGCCCGCTCGATGTCCCCGACTCGGCCTTCCTGCAGCAGTGCGTCGATAAGAGCTTCGACTGCCTTGAGGGCCAGTGGCGTGGCGTGGTCACGGGCGACGGCTGGAAATACGTCTGCAACAAGGCTGGGCCGCTCTTCCTCTTCGATCTGGGCGAGGACCCCTACGAGACCTACAACCGCGCCCACCAACTCGACCGGCCGAGCATCGTCCAACGGGCCTTGCTGCACGACCGCCTACAGCAGTGGATCAGCGATACCGCCGACGACTTCCCGCTACCCACACTCTGATCCGTCAAAGGATCACGTGAGTGACGTTGCCTTGTCAGCCCGTTCATCGCATATGCAGCATCCGCATACATGACGTCGGCCGGCTGCAGGCGTTTTGACCCGTCCCAGCGCCGGCATCACATCGGGGTCAGCCACCCAATCCGGCTGGGATCGCGGCCGTAGACAGCCTGCTCGTAGATGCTGGACGAACCAAAGGTAGATGGGCGTGAGTTGGGGGTGATTGAATTGCGCGCCAACCGACACGAACAGGGCGTTGTCGCGGGTGCGCTCCTGCAGGTTCTTGGCCGCTTTAAACTGCTGCTGGAGGTGTGCCAGTCGTAGGCCTCACCGTTCCAGGTACGGCTGAACCAGCGCTATAGCCCTGCTATACCGCCGAATCCACTGCGAGGATATCTGTCGACGGCAGCTGCCGTCTCTGCGGTCCGGACACGATACGGATCCACGGCGGTCCGGCTCGCTTCGCCATCCGGAATGATGCTCAGCCGGGGAAGTATCACATCCGGATCAGCAGTCCCGGACCCCCAGACGTACAATGGACAGGCCGGATAGCGCCTTGATGCCTGCTGCACTCGCCCCTGTTGCGAGCAAGCAACATCCATTCCGATGTCCGGAACGGTCGACGGTCGAAGGAACGCCGAAGGCGGTCTTCACTGCGGGGTCGGCGCGCTGATCTCGTCCAGATCTTCCTGCGCTTCACCGGGTTTCAGGCCCATATGCTCGAAGGGACCGGCCGGGACTGGCGGACGGTAGACGCGAATGACGTCCAGGTTGTCAACCACACCATCGGCTTCCAACACCAACCGATGCGTGGCGGTGGTGCCAGCCTGGAACACTGTGGTGGCGATACCGGGATCCAGGGTGATTGGCTGCCGATAGACATCCCTGCCCAGGGCATAGGTCCGCCAACGGACGATCATACCTGGCTCGGGGGCATGCCCCTTCAAGCGGTAGGACCGCGGAATCACCCAGTCGTCCACCTCAATGACCACACGCCCGGAATCGGAAACGAATCGCTCACTGCTGCTGCCCTCGCCATCAGGACCAGTCTTACTGCCACGGACCTGGAAGCGGATGTCCTTCAGCTCGTCATCCACCTCGGTGATCAGCAGCTCCCAGTCCTCTTCCAATAAGGGTGCCTTATGACCGATGTGCTCGAAGGCCGGCCACGAGGCCGGTGGGATCACATTGGTACTGCGGGATATGACGTAACTGTCCGGATGCCGCGAAGGCGGCTTGCCGTCCACTCGAACCCGCAGACCCGCAACCCCGGCAAGACGACTGACCAGATCGATACGATTGCCTTCGACCTGCAGTTCCAGCCGACCATCGACGAACTCGACGTCCTCGCCGATGCGGTATTCCTGCACCAAAGAACGCGACCAATCGGTTTGCAGCTCCGGCCGGTGGCACAACTGCCGGATGCATAGCTGGGCCATCAACCAGCAGCCGTGCGCATTCAGATGGACGTTGTCTTTCAACACATCGCCGCTCTGCAGGTTGTTCTCCAACAGATACTGCTTCCACGGCCAGCGCACGTCGACCAGCTCGCACTGGTACTTGGCTGCAACCGCCGGCAGGACCTGTTGATCATAAAAACCCGACCAGTCCTCCAGATTAAGCTCACCATCCACATGGTCGCGAGCCCGCCAGTGATCACTCATCAGCATGATCTCACAGGCGGTTCGCTGCCGGGCCTCGAACATGATCTGTTCATAGCGATGATGATCACCATAAACGTGGAAGATCATCAGGTCCGGGTAGAAGGGATGCAGATCATGAACCGCCGTGCGATAGAGGTGGGCCGCTGAAAAGCCACCGAGGGCCCGGTTCTCCACCTCCAAGCGGGCATGGGGATAGCGTTCGCGCAACCATGTGACCACCTGCCGATGCCATTGTCCCCCCATGATCGACTGGCCGTAAAACAAGATCCGGACCGTGTTGGGCCACTCCGGGGTGCTGGTCTCCAAGAGATGCATGGTCCGCTGGATGTGGCGGCTCCAGTGGGCGGTATCGTCATGATAGGCGGGCAGCGGAGGATAGGTCTCCATGGAGGCTCCAGACAAAGCGGGCAGCAACGCCAGCAGCACCAGAACGACCTGGAACCGATGACCTGCCATCGATAAGGTGGGCATCAGACCGTACTCCTTCTGGAGTACAACCACACCACCGGGCTGCTGTGACCGCACTCCTGCTACAGACATACGACCGACTGTCCGAAACCAGAAAGGAAGCAGCCGCCGCGCTCACCGACGAGGGTGCCGTGCATGAGTATCTCGAACTGAAAGGCCGCTGGTTCCATGCCGCCATCGGCACGCGCACCGGGGCGGTCGCTGCGGCCGCCGATCCCATCGGCTACGCCCCCAGCGACCACGAGCATGTCGTCTACCTCGGCATCGACGGTCACCTCCACGAACTGTGCTTCGACGCCATCGAATGGCACCACAGCGATCTCACCGCCAGTGCCGCCGCCCCCGCGGCCGCCGGCCGACCGGCCGGAGCCCATGTCGCCGGCCGCCACTGCGTGGTCTTCCGTGGCGTTGACGGCAAGGCCCACTGTCTACGTCTGGGCAAAGACTGGCGCCACATCGTCTTGACCGGCCTCGGCGCGATCAGCGACGATCCCCAACTGGGGACCAGCGGCGGCGAAGGCGCGGTCAGCTATCGCAGCGCGGCTGGTGAGCGCCGCTGGGCCTGCTTCAGCAATCCCAAGACCACAACGCTCGCCGATCTGCCTGCTTAGTTAGGGCCCGTCAATAAATAAAGGTAGCGTCTCACTTGATCTTTTGCCGCCCTTCTGCGTTGCTTATCGCTTACATATACTCGATATGCTCGCTCTTCGCGCCTTGAAGGATCGACAAAATCTCTGCACGATCTGCTACCTTTATTTCTTTCCGCACCCTTAGATTCATCGCGAAAAGCCGGAGAGTGCGGTCAGCACGCCATGGCTTTTTCAGATAACACGATAGACGGAATTCTCCGCCGTGTACGCAGTGCCGGCCGGGTTCCTGGTTTTTCGCGGCCAGCCCGTGGGTCCGGCTGCGAAGAGCCAGGAAATCGTGCTCTCGGGTGTACGGTTCTTTCGGCCGAATCACTGATGCTTCCAAGTCTGATCGACACGGTAACGGCGGAAGTTTCTGGAAAGCCCATGACTTGCTCGTGCCAGCTACGTTCTGCCAGGGGCAATCCATCCATGCGTGGTTCACGGAGGGTCGAACCTCCGTTTTCGCACAAGCGGAACAGGGAGTTCCTGGGAAGGGGCTCGAACTCGATGCTTGCCACCTGGAGTCTCCACCCACTTCGACCTCGGCCTCTTCGCTCCCCTTCACCCATCCCCATAATGCCCCAAACAACTCACCACCACCACGTCCGGTCGCTCGATGCGGTAGACCACGCGATGGAAGCCGTCGAGGCGCC
>CAYONM010000222.1:0-6122 GCA_964405325.1 uncultured candidatus Brocadiaceae bacterium
ATGGTGTCTCCACCTTTTCGCTGTCAACCTCTTTTGTCAGCAGGACTTAGAGGCTAATCCCAAGCGTTCGGTAGCATGTGCTGCGCCTCACTTGGGAGGGCGGAGTTTGTGATGCAGACGAGCTTGTCAAATACCTTTCCTTGAGCCAACGCCAGCATACCGAGCATGCCAAGCGTGAGCAGCCTCCACCGCCCTCGCTTTGCCACTATGCGACCGCCTAGCCAGGCAACCGCGGGCTCCAATACCTGGCAGGCCGAGATCGGCAATCGGGTCGGTCGATATGCCCTGATCATGCTGGTCGGCTACGGCCTGAATTTGGCGCAGTGGCAAGTGGTCCCACGCCTGATGGAATCGGTTCCGGACTCAGAAGACATCTACCTACTGCGCATGCTGCTGATGATGAGCCTGGCGCTCGGCATCAACCGCCTGACCAGGCGGCCAGCGCTACCCAGCACGCAGCTCCTGCGCTATGGCGTTATGCTGCAACTGCTGGCGGTGTTTGACGTTTCGGCCATCGATCCACAAACCTTCGCTCAGGTCTCCGGGGGCAAGATCTGGGGAATCGGCTGGCACTGCGTAATGATCGCCCATGTGCGCAAAGATCCACCACTGCTACCGCCAAGCGTGCCGCCGGAGTTACGCCAACTGATTGAATACTGCCTGGCCAAATCTCCAGAAGAGAGACCAGTCGATGCCTGGCGTATCGTCACCAGCCTGGATCAGGCCGGCCTGGGTAACGGCTGGAGCCGTGCGCAGCGCGAAAGCTGGTGGCAGGAGCTGCACCCCACGCGATTCAAGAGCGCAGTCCACACCACCCCCATCGCGCAAGAGGCCTCCTGATGCCCCACGTCACCCTGGTTACCGGCGGCAACCGCAGCGGCAAAAGCGGCTGGGCTCAAACCCAGGCCGAAGCCGCCGCTCAGGCGACTGGCGCTGGACTCGCTTATCTGGCAACCTGTCCGCGCTTGGACACGGAAATGGATGACCGCATCACCCGACACCAGGCAGATCGCACCGGCCGTGGCTGGCAGACCATTGAAGAAGAACTGCAGCTCACCGAAGCCATCGCCACCCTACCAGCGGAACAGGTGTTACTGATCGACTGCCTGACCCTCTGGCTAAACAACCTGCTCTATCACCAGGCTAATGATTTCGGCGAGGACCAGGCGCGCGAACAGGCCCTGGCCCTAGCCACGGCCTGCAGACAACGCTCAGGCCCATGCTTCCTGGTCACCAACGAGCTGGGCCAAGGTGTGATCGCCGCCGACCCCCTGACCCGGCGTTTCGTCGATTGCTCGGGACGAATGAATCAGACCATTGCCGCGCTCGCTGATCGGGTGGTCCTGCTGGTATGCGGTCAACCCATCATTGTGAAAGGAATGGCATGAGTCGCGTATTCGATTGCGTTGCCGCCGTGAAGCCGGCCAATCAGGAAGCCAAGCGTCTGGCCGGACAGCGTCTGAGCCGTCTGACCATGCCTCCCGGCGCCATGGGCCAACTGATGGATACCGCACAGCGCCTCAGCACCATTACTGGTGGCCTGCGCGCCCCAACGCGCCGCCGCTGCATAGTGGTGATGGTCGCCGATCACGGCGTCTGCGCCGAGGGCGTCAGCGCCTTCCCGCAAGCAGTCACCTTGCAGATGGTGCGGAATTTCGTCGCTGGCGGTGCCACCATCAACGCCATGGCCAGCAATGCTGGCGCTGATGTCCAGGTGGTGGACATGGGTTGCTGTGAGCCCTTCCAGGATCTCTACCTCGCCGGCCAGGTAGACGATCAACGCGTCGCCGCCGGCACCGGTAATATCGCCCGCGAAGCGGCGATGAGCCTGGAACAGGCCGAAACCGCCATCTGCAAGGGTTTCGACCTGGCGCGCGAAATCGCCGACGATTACGACCTGATCGGCACCGGTGAGATGGGCATCGGCAACACCACCCCCTCCGCCGCGCTGGCCTCAGTATTCTGCCAACGCCTACCAGAAGAGGTCACCGGCCGTGGTACCGGCATCGACGATGCCGGTCACGAGCACAAGGTGGCCACCGTACAACGGGCCCTGGACCGGGCCCAGGTCAGTGCCGACCAACCGCTGCGCGCCCTGGCCGAGCTAGGTGGCTTTGAAATCGGCGGTCTCTGCGGCCTGATCCTCGGCATTGCCGCAGCAGGCAAGCCCGTGGTCCTAGACGGCCTCATCACCACCGCCGCCGCCTTGGTGGCCCAAGCGCTGTGCCCGGTGGTCAGCGACTACCTGATCCCAGCGCACCGCTCGGCCGAACCCGGCCACCGCATCATGCTGAGCAAACTGGGCTGCAAACCGCTCCTGGATCTGGACCTGCGCCTGGGCGAGGGCACCGGCGCCGCTCTGGCCATGCCACTCATCGGCGCTGCCGCCCGCCTGCTGACCGACGTCGCCACCTTCGACGAAGCCAGAGTTGCCGACGGCTGAATTGATCACAACGACACAAACAAACCGCAACCGACGAAAAAATATTGTAGACGGTCCATCAGCGATCGACACCGAGCCATTCCCGGTTGTACCGCAAGCGTGCGCATCCAAACGCGAGACCGGCCAACCGGGGACCTGGTTCCGGGCGGAAAATACGACCCGAACCAGGCTGGCGGGCGCGACAGACGTCGCACCCAAGCTGGCCCAAGGTCAACGAATAATTTATTCCAACCAGAGATACTGGAAGGGGTGCCGATCGCGAACATTCAAACGGATACCGCGCAGATGTTCCACCTGCATGCCGGTATAGACGTAGATGTACAGCGGGATAATGGGCATTTCCCGCTCCACCAGAATGCGCTCCATGTCGCGAAACAGACGCCGCCGTTCCGCCTGATCGATAGTGGCCTGACTGGCAGCCAGGAGACGGTCGTATTCGGCATGCGACCAGCCGGTGCGGTTGTTACCACCACCGGACACCCAGAGATCCAAAAAGGTGTTCGGGTCATTGTAATCGCCAATCCAGCCGGAGCGGGACACGTCGTACTGCAGCTGGTCCTGACGCTGCACAAAAAGACGCCATTCACAATTTCGCAATTTCGCGGTGATGTTCAGCTGCTGCCGCCACTGCTCAATGATGGTCTCGGCGACCTTTTTATGATCGTCGGAGTTGTTGTACCACAGCTCGAAGGACGGAAATCCCTCGCCATCGGGGAAACCCGCTTCTGCCAATAATTCGCGCGCTCGAGCCGGATCCTCCGGCAAGCCTGCCACCGGATGATAGCCGCCAACGCCCGGCGGCAGCAGAGCGGTGCTCGGCTGCTCACCAGCACCCAACACCGTAGTGATCGCTTTTCGATTGATGCTCTGCGACAACGCGCGACGAACCCGTGCATCATCAAACGGCGGCCGGGCACAATTGATCCGATAGAAATAACTGCCCAGATAGGGCGCGGCGTAATAATCCGGATCCATTTCCAGTTCGCGCGCGCGCTGCTTGGGTACACCATTGATCCAATGCAGATCGCCGGTTCGAAACAGCTGATAGGCGGCTTCGATATTCTCGTAGGGGAAAGCGGTGATGGTCTCGAGTTTGACGAAATCAGCGTCCCAATAATGCGAATTCTTTTTCAGCACGATATTCTGACGAGGCTTCCATTCGTCCAGCACGAAGGGGCCATTGCTGACCAGCTTGCCTGGTTGCGTCCAACTGCTGCCGTACTGCCGGATCAGATCGACCCGCACCGGCATCAGGGTCTCGAAAGCGCAGAGATCGAGAAAATACGGGCAGGGTTGTTCCAGTCGGACCAGCAGCTCCTGCGGCGTCACCGCTTGCACGCCAATGCTGGCGGGATCGGTATTCTGACCAGTAAAATAGGCCTCGGCGCCTTTGATGGGAAACAGCATATAGGCGTAACTGGCAGCCAGGGCCGGATCCAGCGCCCGGCGCCAGGAAGCGACAAAATCCGCAGCGGTCAGTGACGCGCCATCAGACCAACGGGCATCGGCGCGCAGTTGGAAACGATACGCCAGACCGTCAGCGGAGACACTCCAGGCCCGCGCCACCCCCGGTCGAATACTGAGGTCGGTCGGATCATTGCTCACCAGACCCTCGTACAGGGCCATCATCAAGCGGCCACCGTTGACCGTCTTGCTCTGATGCGGATCCAGGGTCGCCGGCTCCGACTCGTTGTTGAAACGCAGATGCTGGTCCACTTGCCGCCAGCCGTCGTCCTCGGGCCAGAAGGGCTGCTTCCAGTCCGGCAGCTCCATCGCCACCAGACCAACCGTGAACAGGCAGAGCCCCATCAGTCGCCACGTGTCCATGCTGTGCTCCTTCGCAGTGAACTCAGCCGGCCGCCGGTGCCGACACCACCACTTCCTCTCTCATTGGCAGATGCTCCAGGAGTTCTTTCACATGCAGCACGGTCAGATCCGGCGCGCAGGCATCGAGCTCGGCTTCATCGTAGAAACCCTCGGTCCGCCGCAGGCAGGTGCGGAAGCCAAATTTCTGGCCGCCGACCACATCGCGCTCGGGATGATCGCCAACATGCAAAATCTGCTCAGCCGGCACTCCGGCCAAGGCCAGGGCGTGCTTGTAGTGGGCCGGATGCGGTTTGATGTAGCCCACCTCCGAGGAAAAGGAGTGGAAGTGGACATGTGCGTCCCAGCCGCGCCGCTGCCACCAAGCCCAGCATTGCTCGGCCGGCCAGGGCACATGCGACAGGATACCGACCCGATACCCCCGACGTTTCAACTCGGCCATGGTGGCATCGGCCTCGGGGTAGGGCTGCAGCACGCCGGTGAAACGCTCGAAAAAGCCGTTCACCAGGGCCCTCTGTTCAGCCCAGTCGGTGATGCCATCCAGTTGCTGGATGGCATCACCCAGACTTTCCATGGCCACAATCTCCGCCGGCTCCGAACCGCTGCTGGCCCAATGGCAGCCTATGGCCTGCTCGGCCTGACTAATCCAACTGTCCGGAACAACCTGGCCTTGCTCGTCCAATGAGCGGGCGAACCATGTTAAAGCCCGCCGCAAACTCTGGCGATAAGGGTTGCCGCGATTGGTGACCAGGGTATCGCCCCAGTCGAAAGTAACGCACGTGATATCCATGCCGGCCCAGTCTCTGCGACGAGCAGCACAACCAAGGGAAAAGGTCGAGCATGGCTGAGAGCGATGCCGATCTCGTGATGCGGGTCTGGGATGGCGACCAGGCAGCCTTCGAAGCCCTGGTACACCGACATCTGGACAAGGCCACTGCGGTCGCACACAGCGTGATCGGCCCAGACTCCGCCGCCGACGACGTGGTCCAGAACGCCTTCATCAAAGCCTACCAACAGCTGGGCAGCCTGTCCGAACCGACCAGCTTTCCCGGCTGGCTGCTGCGCATCGTCCGCAACGAAGCCATCAGCTGGCACCGCCGCCAACGTCGCCGGGGCGTGCCGCTGCAGGATATGGTGGAACTGGCCATCGACCCCTCCACCAACCCCGTCGATCGCGCCAAAGAGGTGCGCAAAGTCTGTCTACGCGCCGCCCTACCGAAACTCAGCAAATCCTACCGCGAGATCCTGGCCCTGAAATACGAGGCCGGCCTGGATTACGATCAGCTGGCCGAAACCCTGGGCACCTCGGTCGCCAACGTCGAAAAACGCCTGTACCGGGCCCGCAAGGCCCTGCTAGAGCATATGGAACGAGCCCAGAAGGAATTCGGCTGATCAATACCATCCCCAGCGCTGCACTGCGGCCATGATCAATCGCAAACCATGCAGGCGCGAACCGTTGTTGACCGAACCAGCGGTGGCATAACGCAGGCCACGTGTTGCACCAACCGCCTGTTTATCGCGCAGGAATTCCGCCACCATGCCAACGCGATCATCGCGGGAATAGGTAAAGGGCGCCAATTGGCCCTGAATCACCGTCCGCGGCATGTGCTCGCGAATCAGCTCGCAGCCGAAATTCGCCTCGTGCAGATGAAAGCGGGCGAGGATCGGCACCAGATGCTCCATGGCGCTGTCGCTGTGCTGGAAACGCCAGTCAGCCGGATCCGGAGCGCAATGCTCGAACATTCCCTGCACAATCGGCGCAGCAAAATAATCGTACTGCTCTGGAGTCAATAAATAGGACACCTCTATAAACTCAGGTCGAGCCAGGCGCAGACGATTTTTGGTCCTGCCAAGG
>CAYONM010000223.1:0-6113 GCA_964405325.1 uncultured candidatus Brocadiaceae bacterium
TGCCGGAAGTGGTTTCAGGTTCGCTGTCCTCTGTTTGCCTGACACGCTGACCCGACCCAGCGGCAGATTCGCCGGGTCCCTATGCCAATTATGATCGAACAGGGTACCACCTCCTGATCGGAAGCCCTGATGCTGATGCGTGTCGTCGGTTCGGTATTCAATCAGCAAAACTTCGTACTGGCTGGAGATGGAGACATAACCCCATGAACAGAGACATATATATTATATTAGCGCCTGTCCCCCCTACCCCCGGCCGGCGACACTGGCGCAACGGCATGATCGACTTCGCCTTCTGGGCGATCAATATCGGTCTGGCGCAAACCTGGGCGAGCGTCGAACACGATCTGTGGTATGCCCGCTCCTTCGAATTCATGAGCCAGCCCGTATTGGGGACCATCCGCTGGCTGTGGGTCATCGGAGACACCCTTTTCGCTCTGGGCGTGGTCGCCCTCAGCATCTTCGTGGTTGGGCTGAAGACCGGGCACTCGCTGCGGGACGAGGAGGACCAGGACCAGGGCAAAGGGCCCCTGAGGGCTCACCAGCGTCTGTTCGACCGGATCATTCCGCGCCGTGCGGCATCGCCGGCGCGCCGGATCGAAGCGCTCTGGACCTCCTGGGACGGCGCGCTCTGCAGAACCGCGATGAACGGCATCGATGCTGTCGTTACGCCAGGCGCTCCCTGCAACGATAAGCTCCTGGACTGATGCCGTAACACCGCCTGAAAGCCCGGCTGAACTGCAAGGCGCCCGAAAAGCCGCAGTGGCGGGCGATCTGGTCCAGGGTATCCGGGTGGGTGCGCAGGCGTTCGCGGGCCAGTTCCAGGCGCAGGCCGGTCAAGACGCGCATGGGGGTCGCTCCTGTCTCCTGCCGGAAGAGGTGGGCGAAACGTTCGGGAGAGAGCCCGGTGACATGCGCCAGGGCGGCCACGGAAAGGCGTTGCTGGAGGTGCTGCCGCATGTGGGTGACGGCTGCCTGGATGCGAGGGTCGCGTACCTCCGGCAGCTCGCCAGACTCCTGGCCGCCGAGCCAGCACAGCAACTCCTGTAGCACCGCGTAGATATAGGGTCCGAAGCGCGGCGGCGCCTGACCGCGGAAAGCCGCCAGCAGGCGCTCGTGGCAGGCCACCGCACCGGCATCCTGCTCCGGGCCGGTCAGACGGACATGGAGCACCCCGCCCGGTCCGGCCGGCCATTGCAGCAAGGGCAGCAGCTCGCCATGGGCTCGGAAGATGCAGAAGCGCGTCCACCAGGGCCGGTCCAGCGGCACCAGGTCCCGTTCCAATCCCGGCGGATGTACAAGTACATCGCCGGGTCCCACCACCTGTTCCTGACCGCCGCTGCGCACCAGCCCACCACCCTCCACGGTCCAGGTCAGCGCCCAGGAGACCAGGTCCAGGCGCCGGAAGCCGCGTGGATGTTTCAGGCGGACGTCATGGAAGCCGCCACCCATGGACCCGTGCTGTCGAAAACGAGGAGGATGATACATGGCCGATCCGCAGCAGAAAGTGATGCATGAATGACAGTAAATGATGTAGATCGCAGAATCCGGCTGCAAGCATGAAGGGTGATGGCCGCCCCCCTTCAGCGTGTTCATGAAAGGATCCCGATGCCGCGCATCCTTCTGCTCCTTGCATGTCTGTCCGGCTTGCCTGCCCTGGAAGCACCGGCCGGTCTGCGGGCCGACTATCCCGAAGCCACCCATGTCTGGGTGCAATGGCAGACCCCGCTGCCGGCATCCGGCATGATCCTGGTGAACGATCAGCCTCGGATGCATCTGGCTGCGGATGCGGAGGAGGGCCTTCTGATCGGCGGCCTCAGACCCGGCACCGAGAACGTTCTGACCCTGCGCTGCACCGACGCCACCGGCACCAGCAGTGACAGCAACCGCACCGTCACCACCCCGGCTCTCCCAGGCACGGTCCTGGTGCAGTGGCAATGCGAGTCCATGCGTGGGCAGGAGCATCTGCCGGTGGCCTGGAGCGTGGCTGGCCTGCAGGCGAGTCCCATCACCCGCTCGAGCATCCTGCATGCAGGCGCCGAGGCGCCGGAGCAGGCCTTCAGCATCGATGGCATCTCAGCCAGCGACCTGGAGGCGACCATGGTGGCTGAGCAATATGTCGCCTGGCGCCTGGATCCCGGCGTCGGCAGCGTGGCGCTCCAGGCAATCACCATCGCGGTGGACGCAGGGGATGGCATCGAACTGGCCCTGTTCCACTCCGGAGCCGGTTTCGACATGGACGCCTGCCTCTGGACCGAGGTCCTGCGCAGCGATATCCCCCAGACGTACACCATTCCGCTCACCGAACCGATCGACATCACGGAGTCGGTGGAATTCCGCCTCTACTGCTGGGGCGGCGAGCAGTGGCATATCCGGCCGCAAGGCGAGACCGCCCCCGAAGTGCCGGAGGTGGCCCTGTATGGCCAAGCCCATTGACCAGATCAGACAAGGAGGACCTATGCGTCATCTACTCGTAACCAGCCTGGCCATCGGCGCGCTCGGCGCCGCGGATACCACCGGCGCCAGCCATTTCCATGAAGGCAACAGCCTGATGTATCCCCTGGTGGCCGGACGTCCGGCCAAGCTGACCACCATGGCGGCTGACATGGGCTACCCCGACGATCGTGTCGAGTCGGTCGGCGCCGCCGGCATTCCCATCGACTACATGTTCACAGCCGGCGAAAAGATCGTCGAGGTTCGCGAGACTGCGCAAAAGGGGCCCTTCGATTACGTGATCCTGCAGCCCTACGGCCACAACAATACGCGACCGGTACATTACGAGGCGGCGGCCGGGGCCTGGGTATTCCGACAGGTCCGCGAGCATTCACCGGATGCGAAACTGATGATCTATTACACCTGGACCAATAAGCCCGATGGGATCAGCGAGGAGGAACATTGGAATCCGACAGATCCGTATTGGCCCAAGGGCACCAGACAGGATATCGAGGAACACCTGGACCTGCTCACCGACATTTTGGCGCAGGAATTTCCCGACACGGAGGTCACGGTGATCCCCGCCGGGCAGGCCTTTCTGAAGGCGCATGCGAAGATGGCCGCCGGGGAATTCCCCGGATTCAGCACCTGGAAGCAGTGCATGGACAACGACGGCTTCAGTGTCCATCCCACTGCCGTCGGCTATTACCTGGCCGGACTCTGTCATCTGGCCTGCATCTATCAGGAGGACCCCACTGGTCGGGTGGCCAATTCCTACGAGTTCCACCTGCCCTGGACCGATCACAAAAAGGAGGAGGCCGGACTCGACGATACCCAGGCCCGCCTGCTGCAGGAGATCGCATGGGAGGTCTGCACCAGCGCACCTCGCACCGCCATCAGCGGCATCCCGCGCGAAAAGGAGGACCGCACCCCGCCGGCCGGCATCAGCGGCCTGAGCGCAGGCACGCCCACCGCCCGCGATGTGACCGTCACCTGGACGCCTGAATATGCCGACGATGTCACCTTCCTCAGCGTCTACGTGAACGACTGGTACCGCGGAGACGTCCAGAAAGACGAGCCGGCCCTGTGGCAGGCGGCCAATCTGAAGCCGGGTGCCGACAACACCATCACCATCCGCAGCTGGGATGCCGCCTACAATTTCACCGACACCGATCTGGTGGTATCGGCGCCAGCGCAGGTCGACGTCGTACTAGCGGCCTGGGATCTGGAGGACATCCGCAAGCAGGAACCGCCCCAGGAGGCGGATCAGGTGGTCGAAGGCCTGAGCGTGGGCCCGCTGACCCGTTCCCCGGCCGTGGGCGCCTTCACCAAGCCCTGGAAGTCCACCTACCGTCTGCGCATCGATGGCGAGGCCTGCCAATCGCTGGCGGAAGCCCTGGAGCGGGACTGCTATGTCTCCTGCACCATCGATAGTGGCGATCAGGCCTACCAGCTGGACCAGCTGATGCTGGCCATGGATCCCTCCGGCACCGTGCAGACGGCCCTGTTCAGTTCGGCCACTGGTTTCGACAGCGACGCCGTCATCCATGAGACTCCGGTGACAGGGAATCGCCGCTCTGAGATCGCCTATCCGCTGCACAGCCACCCGGCCGGAACACTGCTGGGGCAGACGGAATTCCGGCTCTATTATTGGGGAGCACAGAATCTGGAGCTGGGCTGCAAATACGAAGGCCTGCCGGGTGAGCCTGAGGTGGTTCTGCGCGGCCGGCCCCGCTGAGCCGACTGCGCCACCGTGCTCATACACTGTGCGACAGTGCCGATGGGATCACAGGATCGGACATGTTTTCCGCTGGAAGTGTATCATGTCCGACGTCGACCCTCTATAATTATAATGGCAAGTCACCCGTTCCGCAGATCCAACAGAGGATTGGTAGCGAAAAGGCATGGGACAGCCCACTGGAACGCCGTTCCACAACGATTGCGTGGATGTCCCATGCCCACAACACCACCTGGATCGCACCCGAAGGAGGAGACCGATGCGAACCCACCTGCGTACACTGCTCGTGCTGTGTGCACTCTGCATACCCTCCGCATATGCGGAGGGGCTTTACGACTCCCTGCCCCGCCAGGGCATGAAGCTGCATACCTGCGGCAACAGCTATACCGCTTCGACCTTCAGCGCCGGCATGGAAGATCTGATCGAAGCGCGCGGGTATTCCTGGGGCAAGTACAAGACCGCTGGCGTCGCCGGAGCGACCCTGCAGACGGTCATTTCATTGGACGGCGACGATCTGCGCGCGCAATTGCCCACGGAGTATTGGGATCTGCTGGTCCTGCAATCCTATTACAGCGACCATGAGAAGGAGAAGGAGGCGGCGCTCGAGATCGTCGAAATGGGGCGGCAGCACAATCCGGACATCCGCGTGCTGATGTATACCATCTGGCCCACCTACGAAGAACGCTACGAGCCGCGCTTGGGTCGCACCGAAGCGTGGAACGAGGGCATCCGCGACGCGATCCTCGAGCACTATCCCGAGCAATTCGTCCAGGTCATGCCGGTCAGTCTGATCTACCGCGAGCTCTACGAGATGATCGACGCGGGCCTGGTGCCGAACATGAGCACCCACACCCTGCTGTTCTCCGATGGCGGACATCCAGGCAAATACGGCGCCTATCCGATCATGATGGCGGCTGCAGCGATGATGTACAACGAGTCGCCGATCGGCTATCCCAACGTCAGCACCCACGACAGCACCATCGAAGCGGAGACCGCCGAGGTCTTTCAACAGGTGGTCTGGGACGTGTTGATGACCTACGACGCCGCCCAGATGAGCGTCGATCCGATCATCAGCTCCCGGCGTCTGCCGGTTGCGGTGGAGGGTCTGCCCTATGAGCACCAGTTGCAGGCGATGAACGTCTCCGGCCAGGAGACCTGGTCGCTGGCGGCGACGAGCGGACCCTTGCCACCGGGTATCCAACTGGATGCCGACGGTCGCCTGCATGGTACAGCAGCACAAACAGGCGATTATCCTATCACCATCGAGATGCAGGACGGTGCGACCACCAGTACCCGCAGCTATCATTGGCGCGTGGATCCCAACGTGCCGCCGTCGATCGTGAGCAGCTCCCTGGGAACCATAGCGCATGCGGAATATGCCAGCGTGGAATTGGAAGCGGAAGGCGGCGTCGGGCGTCTCAGCTGGGAGCTGGTAGAGGGCGAGCTGCCGCCGGGCATGCAGGTGGCGGCAGCTGGTTTCATCACCGGTGTTCCCGCCAAGAGCGGTAGCTATGAAGCTGTGGTCGGCGTGGACGACAGCCATCCCGATGGCGCCAAAAGCGCAACTGCGATGATCAACCTGACTGTCGCGGAGCCGACGCCGGGCACCATTATCGTGCGCAAATACGACCAGCCGGTGGATCCCGTCTACGACGGTTTTTTCGATGAGCCCTACTGGGACTTCTCTCAGGCTCGCAGCATCGAAAAGGCCGTCGCCGGCTCGCCCACGGCGACCGTGCAATGGGACATTTTCTGGAAAAAAGACAAAAGTAATGCCAAAAGCGTTGATCTCTTCATTGGCGCCAAGATCCGGGTCGGCGCCATGGGCAAAACACCAGGCGACGCATTGCACTTTTTCTTCGACGGCAACAACGGGACATTGGATAGGGACAAGGCCGATGCACGACAAAAGGAAATTCGGCGACGATGCCGGAAGTGGTTTCAG
>CAYONM010000224.1:0-6110 GCA_964405325.1 uncultured candidatus Brocadiaceae bacterium
GGTGCGCCAA
The DNA here is from genome assembly GCA_964405325.1 of uncultured candidatus Brocadiaceae bacterium. Classification (GTDB taxonomy): domain Bacteria; phylum Planctomycetota; class UBA11346; order UBA11346; family UBA11346; genus CAYONM01. The sequence continues at coordinate 11 of CAYONM010000224.1, forward strand.
CATCGCCTGCAGCGGCTCGGGCTCGATGCGCACCAGATGCTCGACCCGACGATCGAGGTTGCGCTCCATCCAATCGGCCGAGGAGATGGCCATGATCGGCTCACCACCACCGCCAAACCAGTACACGCGACTGTGTTCCAGGAAGCGACCGATGACCGAATGCACCGTGATCGATTCCGACAACCCCGGCACGCCGGGACGGAGGATGCAGATGCCACGGATATAGAGCTGAATCTCAACTCCAGCCTGACTGGCGGCGTAGAGTTCGTTGGTGATCGCGACATCGACCAGGGAATTGAATTTGGCCCGGATGAAGGCCGGTTGGCCGGCACGGGCGTGCTGTGCCTCGGCACGGATCCATTCCAGGAAGGTGGAGCGCATGGTGTACGGTGCGGCAGCCATGCGTTCCCAGTGCGGTGGCCGTGCGAAACCGGTGAGCATGTTGAAAAGCGCTGAGACGTCGCGCCCCACCGCTTCGTTGCTGGTGAGATAACTGAAATCGGTATAGAGTCGGGCCGTTTTGTCGTTGTAGTTGCCAGTGCCCAACTGGCAGTAGCGACGAATGCCATCCTCATCCTGACGGATGATCAGCATCAGCTTGCAATGCACCTTCAAGCCAGCGACACCATAAATAACGTGCGCGCCGGATTCCTCCAGGCTACGGGCCCAACGGATATTGGCTTCCTCGTCGAAGCGAGCCTTCAATTCCACCAACACCGTGACCTGCTTGCCGGCGATGGCCGCTTCGGCCAAGGCTTTGACAATGGGCGAATTGCCGGACACACGGTACAGGGTCATCTTGATGGCCCGGACCTGTTTGTCGGCAGCAGCGCGCTGGACCAGCTCGACCACCGGCGCAAAACTCTGGAAAGGATGATGCAGCAACAGATCCCCGGCACGGATGGCAGCAAAAGGGTCACTCCAGTCCACTGGGCTCGGCTGCGGCTCAAACGCCGGATATTCCAGATCGTACCGGTGTTCGCGCCCAGCGAGCTCAAACAGCATTTTCAGATCCAAGGGCCCAGGAACGACAAACATATTGTCGTCCTCCAGCTGTAGGCAACTTTGCAGCCAGGCACAGAGTTCGATGCAGGCAGGTGAACCGTTGCAGTTGGTCAGTTCCAATCGTACCGGATCGCCAAAGGCTCGATTGCGCAGCTCTTGCTCGATCTCTGAGAGCAGGTCGATGGCCTGATCCTCATCGATGTCGATGGAACCGTCGCGGGTGACGCGCATCACCACCCGGCCGCGCACGGTGCTGCCAGGAAAGAGGCTACCCAGAAAATGCGAGACCACATCCTCCACCAGGGCGTAATGACCGGGCCGAGCCGGCAACGGCACCAGGCGTGAACCTCCCGGCACTGCAACCAAAACACGACCGGGCTCTTTGGCCTTGGGCAGATCCAGGCCACAGACGACATACAGGGCGCAATTACCCACCAGCGGGAAGGGATGTGCGGCGTCCACCGCCATGGGAGTGAGCATCGGCTCGAGCTGTTCATGGAAATACACCGCCAGGCTCCGCTCGTCGTCCTCGCTCCAGTCTTGGGCATTGCTCAGAACAATGCCCTGCTCGAACAACAGTGGCCGGACCTGGTCGTTCCAGCAGGCGTACTGCTCCTCCACCAGCACGCGCACATCCCCCCGAACCGCATCCAGATGCTGTTGCCGGTCCAAACCCGACGGATCGACATAACCGTTATCCAGCTGCCGGCTCAGATACAGCCGCGCCAGACGCACCATGCAGAATTCGTCGAGGTTCGAACAGACAATGCCCAAGAAACGAGCGCGCTCCAACAAGGGATTGCGGGCGTCTTCGGCCTCTTCCAGCACACGCCGATTGAAGCGCAGCCACGAAACCTCGCGATTGAAGTAGCGGCTTTCGACAGCCGTGGCCTGAGTGGTGAGTCGAGATGACATGAGAACTCCAAACAACACAAACAAATAAACAGGCGACCGGCGTCAGGTCAGATATCGGTACGAGCGACGACTTCGGCATCCAAGCCGACTACCTCGCGAAACAGATCGGATTTATCGCGGATGGACCAGCGCTCCAACTCGACCTGCCGTCTGTCGACATGCAAGAGCAGGCGGCCCTCATGTACCTGGCAACGAACCTGCTTGATGCGCTGCTCGCGATCCACATCCAGACCGTAGGCAAGACGCAGAATAGCCGACAAGTGTTGCACCGCCACCCGCTGTGGTCGCGGCAGAGCCATGAATTCGGCGTGTCGGATGGTGGGTGGCGAACGTCGATGATACCGCGCCACGTTGGCGACAATGGCCTTTTCCTGACCGGTGAGTCCGGAAATATCCGAACCGCCGATCAGGTACATGCTGTGCTTGTGGCGATTGCGGACATTGACGAAGGCACCGATGTCGTGCACCCAAGCGGCAAATTCCAACAGGAGGCGTTCCCGTTCGCCCAGGTGATGCAGATCCGTGGTCTGGTCGAAAATCTGGGTCGCCAGGCTAGCGGTGTTGGCAGCGTAAGCCTTATCCATACGGAAACGATCGCAAAGATTGCGTGCTTCAGCCTGCAGATTGGTGCGATTGAGATGATGCGGCCCCAGGCCACCGGGGCAGAGATCGGCCACCAGACCATCGCGCAGATTCAGGTGCGGAATCCACAGCTCATCCTGCCCCAGCTCCCGACACAGGTGCCGAGCCATGGAGATCGCTGGCACCAGCCGCATGGGCTCCACCAGATCCGCCATCTGCCGAGCCTGCTCCGACCCCAGGGTGATGGTGGCATTTTCGCGACACCAGGCCTCTATCGCCGCCAGTTTGACCGGCACCAAGGGACCTTCGGCATCGGGGTCCTGGGCGACGGCGAAGTGCCGCAATTCCGAGCCGGTGATCAACAAGCGTTGGCAACGGCCCAACGGCAGACGGCGCAGGGTCATACGAGCAACGCCGGCAGCAGAGCGATCGATAGTGGGCGCATAATGGAAGCTGTCATGCAAGTACCGGAAGGTTTCTGAGGCACGAACCGTCCCGAAATGCTCGTCTACAGAGTGGATCAGTTTTTCACCGCTGATCACGCTCATGATGCTCGAAGACGAACCGACATCCACCAGCAGGGTTTTGCCACGCAGTGGCAGTTTTTCCCGTTTCACCAAGGCCCGCAGGGCGAGGAAGTACAGTCGCGCCTCCTCGGCGGCATCGATCACCTCCATCTCGAGCCCGGTCCGCTGCGCAATACGTTCCTGCAACACGTCGCGATTGGTTGCTTCGCGCAGGACCGAGGTACCGACCACCCGAAAGCTGGCCACGCCGTAGCCGGTAGCCAATTCCTGCACCTGTTCAATGCCGTCGACAATGCCGTCCATCTCTGAGCGGTTCATCCGGCCCACCACCAGAGCACCGGCCAGGTCTTGGGGATGGGTCACATCATCCAGCACCCGCCAACCGGACTTACTCACCTCAGCGATATAGGCACGCACAGCGCTGGCCCCGCAATCCACCACCGCCACCACCTGACCACCGGATTGCGCTTTCGGCATGCCAACTCCTTTTATGCAGGGCGTGTTGTGCCCGATGCCGACCAAAGCTCAATGTAAAGCTCCGTAAAGATGTCATTCCTTCTACTTGCTCACTGGTACCGGTTTCCAGTTTACCGTGCCCAGTAAACGGCACACCGAACGCAGCCACGAGGTGGCCCTTGGACCAGTCGCCAGGTTTGCCAGCATGGCGCCGATGCGTATCTGGGCCCTGTCCGACCTGCACCTCTCCCTTGGTGGCGACAAGCCAATGGATGTCTTTGGCGACCACTGGGAGCGGCACCACGACCGTATGGCTTCCGCCTGGGACCGCTTGGTCGCGCCAGCGGACATCGTGCTCTCTCCCGGCGATGTCAGTTGGGCCAACAAAATCCCGGAGGCCACCGCTGACTTCACCTGGATCGGCCAGCGACCAGGGCGAGTGCTGATTCTCAAAGGCAACCACGATCACTGGTGGCCGAAGAGCAAGACCAAACTCCAGCGCCTACTGCCGGACTCGGTGATCGCGCTCAAGCGCAATGCCGTGGTGCTGGATGACATTGCCTTTTACGGCTGCCGTGGCGGCGATTTCACCCCCTTGAAGCAATACGACGACGGCCGCGACCAAGCCGCCATCGATGAGGCCCTGGATCACGAGGAGCACGAACTCCGGCTCAGCCTGCAACATCTGGACGTTCTGACCGCTGCCCATCCGGTTCGCCTGCGCATCTGCCTGTTCCATTACCCGCCGATCCCCCCCGGTCGGAAGCACAGTCGGTTCACACCGCTGATCCAACAAGGTGGCGCCAGCCACTGCGTGTATGGCCATCTGCACGGCCAACACGTGGGCGCAGCCCGTATCGAGGGTGAGCTGAGTGGAGTCCACTACCACTGTGCCAGCTGCGATATGCTGGGCTTCGAGCCGAAACTGATCGCCGAGCTGTAAATGCCTGTATCCCAAACCTGCATCGCAGCAGCTGGTCCAACGCCATCTGGAACATCAGGCCAGCCGCGCTGCCACTGGACGAAGCCGACGGCCAACCGGTCTTTTCTGGTTTGGGACCCGCGCGGCCACACGTTCGGTAAAACGGAGAACCAGAGAATTTCGGCCGGACAGCGCCCGAAGGCGGCTGATCTGGCGCTAAGGCGTGTTCTCTGTCTCCGTGCAGAGAATCAGCGCCAGCGCATGTCAGGCCCCTTAACCCTTTGAAGCCAGCCACTTACGAAAGCACCCCGGTGGGTTTGCCGCCGGGATGTCTGACCTAACAAAAACGGCACCGTTTCCGGTGCCGTTTTCTTTGGTAGACCAGGATGGGGTTGCGGGTGATGCTGGTGCCGGAGCGGATCTTGGCCACGGTCAGGTGGTTGGGCAGGTGGCCGGGGCTGGTGATCTCGATGCGGTCGGCGAAGACGAAGATGCGGATGGTGGAGCTGCCGGGGTCCTAGGGGCGCAGCCCCTAGATGTGAGAGTCAAGCCAGGTTCCAACCGGTATAATGAACCGAAGGTTCCGGTTGGAACCTGGCTGGTGTAGTCGCGGTGGATTAGGGCGTTGGCCATCAATTCCTCGAAGACGACGCGGGGGATGATCGGCTGGCCCTGGGTGTTGATGCCCTGGTCGCCCTGGACCTTGGGCAGGCAGCGCATGATGAAGGCCAGGGCGCCGTCGCACTGCTCGCTCAGGGTGCCGCCGAAGTCCTCGGAATCGAGGTAGCGTTCGCCGTCGATGGCGGTGCCGGGGTAGCTGACCGCCTTGACCAGGCAGGTCGGCTGCCAGCGCTGCGGGGTCTTGGCGAAGTAGAGGACGCCGGCCAGATTCAGTTGCCCGCGTTCGGTGGCCAGGTTCAGGTTCTGCGCCAGGGTCAGGCATTCGCCCGAGTCGTCCGGCAGCTCCTGCTTGAAGCGCTTGTCGAGGTGTGCGCGTAGGCGCGTGCGGTCGATGGCATCGATGTCCGCCTTGGTCGGCAGCTCGTCGGCGTGGAACTGGGCGCTGATCTGGAACAGCCGGCGCAGCTCCTCCTTGGATTGCACGCGGCGCTTGTCGGCCCCGGCCTTGAGCCAGATCAGGCCCTGGCGATCGAAGTAGGGCTTGTCCAGCCCCTCAGGCACGGTGCGCACGATGACCACCCGGCCCTCGCCCACGACGACGTTGGCGGTCTCCACCGTCAGCGGTGAGCGCACACGCTGGCTGGCGGCGTTGCTGATCAGCTGGTTGAGGCGCTTCACATCCGCCGGCGTCAAGCCGGGCGTGCTGCCATCGTCGGCAACGCCCAGCAGGATGCGCCCGCCCTTGCCGTTGGCCATGGCGGCCATCTCAGCGGCCAAGCTATCGGCGTTGGTGATGTCGGCCTTGAACTGCAGGGCGCTGTCTTCGCCGGCGGCGATAAGGGTGTGGAGGTCATCGGGAGTCATGGGGTCTCCCTTGCCTGGCGCTGGGCCTTGCCGCGGGTGGTCAGGCGGTAGCGCTGGTTCCGGCTGCGAGGCTTGTCGGGGATGGTCATCTCGATGATGCCATCTTCCAGCGCCGGGGTGAGGTAGGCGGCTCGGAAGTGGTCCTCATGCTTCAGATCCAAGGCGGCCTGCAGTTCGCGCCGGGTCATAGTGCCATTGACAGCGAGGA
>CAYONM010000225.1:0-2401 GCA_964405325.1 uncultured candidatus Brocadiaceae bacterium
AGGGCCGGAAAGCGCAAGTCTGGCGAAGTGCCTGAGTTTTTAGAGGTGCCCTTAAACACACAAGGCACGCCGCCGGCGTGCCTTGTGTGTTTAAGACAAAACCCTGCATTCAATAGGTCTTCGTATCGATAAAGCCTTCCAATTTCCGCGAGCGGATCGGGTGCTGCAATTTTTTAATAGCCTTCGCCTCAATCTGCCGCACACGTTCGCGGGTGACGTTGAAGCGGCGGCCGACTTCTTCCAGGGTGTAGGTGTAGCCATCGCCAATGCCGTAGCGCAGACAGATGATCTCGCGTTCGCGATCCGACAAGGTGTCGAGCACCTCGGTGATCTTTTCCTTCAGCAATTCGTTGCTGCTGATATTCGCCGGGTTCTCCACCGATTTGTCTTCGAGGAAGTCACCGAAGTAGCAGTCGTCCGAATCGCCAATCGGGCGGTCCAGCGAGATGGGATGCTTGCTCACCTTCATGATGCGTTTGCATTCCGCCACCGAGATGCCAGCGCGCTCGGCGACCTCTTCGATGGTAGCCTCGCGGCCGGTGTCCTGCAGCACATCCTTCTGGATCTTGCGCAGCTTGCCCATGGTTTCGATCATGTGCACCGGGATACGAATGGTGCGAGCCTGATCGGCGATGGCGCGGGTGATGCCCTGCCGGATCCACCAGGTGGCGTAGGTACTAAATTTATAGCCTCGCTTGTATTCGTATTTTTCCACCGCCTTCATCAGGCCGGCATTACCCTCCTGAATCAGGTCCAGGAACGACAAACCACGGTTGCGGTATTTTTTGGCGATCGATACCACCAGACGCAGATTGCCGCAGCTGAGGCGCTGTTTGGCGTCTTCGTATTTGCGGAAACGACGCGAAACGATGGTATAGCGATTGACGAAGAACTCGACGCCTTCACCAATCTGCGAGGCCAATTCGCGCAGCTGGGTCTCTTTTTCGCCAACCTGGATGCTCTTGCGACGCTTGCCCTGCTGGACTTCGCGACGCAGACGCAGCATGCGACGACGAATATCGAGCATCTCGTCCTTGATGTCGATCACGGTTTTGGCGTCGAGCTCCATCTCTTCCAGCAGACGCGAGGTGCGACGCATGCGGTTGCGATACACCTGCAGGTCGCGCTGATCGGCGCTGCCATCGATCATCTTCTCGACCAGCGGCTGCACGTGCTCCACCACCCGATACAGGGTGTCCAGGTGCTGGGCGGCGCGCTCCAGATAATCGTCGCGCGAGGGCGAGGAACCCTGGCTCTTGGCGTTCTTCTCCTGGAGCTCCTTGATCTCCTTCTGTTCTTCCACCCAGGCGATACCGCGGCGAATCGCCTCGGGCATGGTCATCACCTTGTTGCGGAAGCCCTCGCGGAAGATCTCGATGCGACGTGCGAGTTCGATTTCTTGATCGCGGGTCAGCAGCGGGATCTCGCCCATCTGCGACAGGTACATGCGCACCGGGTCGTCGATCTTCTCGCCCAACTCGGTTTCGGCAGCGTTGGGATTGACGTCTTCGTAGATGGACGGTGCCTGCTCGTCTTCGTCGTCGAAGTCGTTGGCGCTGGCGGCCTCGATATCGGAGGCCAGGTCGGCGCTGCCGTCGTCTTCGACCAGCTCGATATTCCGACTGTTGAGCTGCTCGAGAATCTCGTCCAGCAACTCAGGCTCGTTCATCTCATTGGGGATCAGGTTGTTGATCTCGTCGTAGGAGATCACGGCCTTCTGACCAGCCTTCTTGACCAGCTGAGCGACCAGATCGTCGACAGTCACTTCGCCAGCGGGAGCCTCGCCCTCTGCTCCCTCGGCAGTCGCTTCGCCTTCAGCCGAGGCCTCACCTTCAGCCGCACCCTTCGGCGCAGCAGCAGTTTCATCCTTGCCCTTGGTCGCTGCCGGCTTCTTTGTGGCGGGCTGCTTGACGGCCGGCTTCTTTTTGCCAGCGGGCTTGCTGTCGGCTTCCGCTGACTGGAGCTCGTTGACGGCGGGCTGCTCGGCATCAGCGGGCTCTGCCTGATCGGTTTCGGCCGGCTTCTTCTTGGCCGCTGGCTTCTTGGCTGCCGCTTTCTTGACGGCGGGCTTCTTCGCGGCTGTCGTCGATTCCGATTCCTCGGCGGCCGAACTGTCATCAGCACTGGCCTTGGCGGTCGATTTCTTCGCTGTGGTCTTCTTGGCGGCGGGCTTCTCGGCCGCCGCTGGCTCGCTGACTTCAGCGTGGTTGTCGGTCTCGGTGGACTTTTTGGCGGCCGACTTCTTGGCCGCTGGTTTTTTGGCCGCTGGTTTCTTGGCTGCCGCTTTCTTGGCGGCGGGCTTCTTCGCGACTGTCGTCGATTCCGATTCCTCGGCGGCCGAACTGTCATCAGCACTGGCCTTGGCGGTCGACTTCTTCGCTGTGGTCTTCTTGGCGGCGGG
>CAYONM010000225.1:2501-6109 GCA_964405325.1 uncultured candidatus Brocadiaceae bacterium
CATCAGCACTGGCCTTGGCGGTCGACTTCTTCGCTGTGGTCTTCTTGGCGGCGGGTTTTTTGGCCGCCGGCTTCTTTTTGGCCGCCGGCTTGCTGTCAGTGTCGGACGTATCAGCCGTGGTCGCCTTGCTGGCGCTACTTTGGCTATGCGTCGCCTTGGCAGGTGCTGACACCTGCTCCTCTTCTTGAACTTCGCTGTTCTCAACTTCGGCCTTGGCAGACTTGGGCACCATAACGTCACTTCCTCGGAGGGCATAAAAAGCGCGGGCGCCACCTGTGGCGCCCGCGCAGCACTGTCTTAATAATTATATGTCAAGGCTGAGCCTGGCAAGACGGCAAATGGGAGCGTGCCTGATCAGGCTCCTTTATTCATTGACCTCGAAGACCGCATCCCCCGGCTGATAGCCGGAGCCGGACACGATAAAGGCAGCAGTCAGGCCCGCTTTGACGACCACCGCGCGAACCCGAGCGATGTCCTGACCATCACGCCGGATGCGGAACTCGTCACCCTGCTCGACCCCCTTTTCCTGGCCAAAGTCCAAGGCCAGATACTCCTGGCCACTGTCGGTCTGGCGGATGGCCAGTACCGTCCCTTGCTGTACCAAACTGGGGCGGCGCTCGGGTTCGGCGGATGGCTCCGGCGCTGGCTCGGCGTCGGCGACCGATGCCGGATCTGATTCAGGCTTGGGGTCCGGTTCGACAACCGGTGCCGGATCTGATTCAGGCTTGGGGTCCGGTTCGGCAAGCGATGCCGGCATTGGATCCGCTTCGCTGGCAGCCGCTTCGGGTTCAACCGTCGGTTCGGGCACGGTACTGGCAGCCGGTGCCACTTCGTCCGGAGTCTCGTCCGCCGAGGGGCCTGGAATCGCGACCGGAACAAACGTCTCGATGGCCGATTCGGCTGTGCTCGCGGGTGCAACGGCGGTCGGTTCCGCCGACAGCTCAGCCGACGCCGCTACGGGATCCTCGGCCGCTTCGGCTGCTGGCTCTGCCGGCGCCACTGCGGGATCTCCGGCCAACACGACGGTGTCCGGCGCCGCTGCTGGCCCTGCCGATGCCGCTGTTGGCTCTGCCGGCTTCGCCGCATTGACCAGGACCGGCGTCGGGTGTTCCGGCTGTAGCCGGAAGCGTTGCCAGGCAAACCAAGCCGCGATGCCCAGAACCGGAATCGCCAGCAGCCAGAGCCAAACCAGGCTGGAACGGCCGGGTGATTCGCCGGCCGTCACCGCCGTGACACCGGTCGCCTGGGCCTCGCTGGTCGGTACCGTGTCGTTCATGGCGAGGGTGACCGCATCCTGCTGCACTGGCAGCGGCTGCGGCAATTCCGGTAGAGCTTGCAGGACGTAACGCAAATCATCAGCAAATGCCTGTGGATCGGGATAACGCTGCTCGCGGTCCAAGGCCATGGCCCGCTGCACCACGCGTTCGATCACCTCGGGCATGTCGGGGCGGGTATCGCGTACCCGCGGGCGCTCACCATCCATTACCTGCTTGGTCACCGAAAAGGGCGTCGCACCGTGAAACGGCGGCCGGGCCGTGAGCATGGTGTAGAGGGTGGCACCCAGGGCGTGGATATCGGAGCGGATGTCGATATCGGTGACACCTTCAGCCTGCTCCGGGCTCATGTAGGCAGGAGTGCCAATGCCGACGCCGGTCATGGTCAGCCGGTCATCGCCTGCGGCTGAACGCGCCAGACCGAGATCGCCCAGCTTCGGTCGACCACGCTCGTCGAGAAAGATGTTCTGCGGTTTGATGTCGCGGTGCACCAGACCGGCTTCATGCACGGCCTGCAGGCCATCGGCACAGGCGGCCATCAGCTCAAAGGCATCCGTAGGCAGCAACGCTCCCTGTTGTTTGATGCGATCCCCGAGGTCACCGCCTGCGACAAATTCAAAAGCCATGAACAGAACGTCGTCGCATTCATCGGCGTCGAAAATGGTCACAACGTTGCTGTGATGGACCTTGGCCGCGGCCTGCGCCTCGCGCAGGAAACGATCGGCAAAACCGGGCTGTCGCGCTACCTCCGGGCGCATCACCTTCAGCGCAACCTCACGTTTGAGCTTGAGTTGGGTGGCCTTGAACACCATGCCCATGCCACCGGCACCCAGTTCAGCATCAATGCGGTAACCACCCATCACCTTGCCCGGCACAATGCCCGCCGGAATCGGCAGCGTCGGACCACCGGGCATCAGGGTCGGCTCGCTGCCATCACTGGTAGCTGGGGTCGGTGCCGGCAGGGTGGGATCGGTGCCAGCTGGTCCTGCCGTGGGCTTGGTTGGCTCGTTGGAGTCGGACATGGGGGCATGCTAGATGGACTTGGCGGCAGGCCAATCGGCAGCCGCTGGACTTCATCGGCCAATCAGACGCCCGATCAGCTCCCACCACCAGCGGGTCCAGCATTCCAAGCCCTCGTAGCGTGGTATCGGCGAAACCACCGACCATCGCCGGGGAGCACTGCGAGCCGCCGGCCAGAATTGGGCCACCAGCTCCTGCCGCTGGCACTGGGCGGCGATGCGCGGCAGATGCCAGGCCGAAGAGACGATTGCCAGCACCTGCTCGGGATGCGCCTGTTGCCAGCTATGCAGTGCTGCTATTTCCTGGCGGGTGTTGACCGCGTCCGGCAGCTGTTCGATGGCAGTGGCCGGAATACCGAGGCTCTGCCAGATCAACGCGGTCTCGCGGCTGAGGTCGCGTGGCCGATGGATTTCAGGCATGCTGGAACCGCTGGTCAGCAGCCGCCGGGTGCGCTGCAGGTGGTACAAGCGTGCCGCCAGCATAACCCGATCACCGGCCGGTCCCAGCCAAGCCTCTGAGCCGTCGCCTTCGGTACCGCCGCCCAGCACGGCAACGGCATCCACCTGGGGCCAGTCGGCCAAGCGCGCGGCCGGCGGTGGATGCACCGCTTCCAACTGGCGCAGCAAACCGCTCCCGATCACCGGGTTACCGAACAGCATCAACAAGAGAAACAGCACGGTGATCGCGCTGCGACCCGGCCAGCGCCGCAGCCAGGCGAGCAAGCTGAGCAAGCCCAATCCCAGCCAGATCAAGCCCACCGGCATGATGCTCATGGCGAGCATGCGTTGCAGCACCAAGCGCTCCGGCCAGGCAAAAAACAACATCAGATGCGCTACCACAAACAGGGTGATCATCAGCCACCGTTGCCGGTACAAAACGATGGCCGCCAGCACCAGCAGCGGCACCAACCAGATCATGGCCGCACCTCCGGCCGGCTGCCCAGACGGTTGACCGCTTCCGGGCTGAGACAGTCGTCCAATTCCGCTTCCGACAACAATCCCGCAGCCAACACCGCTGCACGCACCGATTGCCCGGGCTGTACGGTTGCTGCCAGCCGACTGACGGCCTGATAGCCCAGGCGATCAACCAAGGCGGTGAGCAAGGCGGTGGAGCCCTCCACGCCGCGACGGCAACGCAGCGGATCCGCCTCTAAACCGCGCACGCAGCGTTCGGCCAACATACGACATGCCCGCTCCAACATGCCGATCGACCCCAACAATTCATCGGCGATCAACGGCATGAACTGATTGATCTGCAGATCACCCATGCCGCAAGCCTGCGCAATGCAGCCATGGCTGGCCAGAACCCGCAAGG